>JAPOVF010000154.1 GCA_026708285.1 Acidobacteriota bacterium | reverse complement strand
GCGATCGCCAGTCCGATGCCGCTGCCGCCGCCGGTGACGAGGGCCGCGCGGCCCCCGAACGGCGACGCCGCTCCTGTTCCGGTTGCCGTCGTCGTCATCGGTTCGTGGCCTGTAGGCGGCCGGCCCTGCCGTAGTAGGTTCCCGTCATGGCGGCGACAATAGCCCCGAAGCGCTACTCGTTCGAGCCCGAGGAGCATGCTGCGGAGCTCGACGCGATCATCGGCGCCATCGAGAGCGCGCCCCGGTTCGAGGCCGGCGATCTCGAAGACCTGCTGCGCCGCCACCCGAAGGACGGCAAGGGCTTCTTCTCGAAGAGCGAGTTGATCCGCGGCTACCGGGTGCTTCGTCCCGGCTCGCCGAAGGAGCAGACGTTCGTCGATCGCGTGCGCATGAAGCCCGTCCGCACGCGCAGCGGGGTGGCTCCCGTCACCGTGTTGACCAAGCCCTACCCCTGCCCGGGCCGCTGCATCTTCTGCCCCAGCGATGTGCGGATGCCGAAGAGCTACCTGTCGTCCGAGCCTGGGGCGCAGCGGGCCGCGGAGCACCAGTTCGACCCCTTCCGGCAGACCCTCTCTCGCCTGCGTTCGTTCCACCACACGGGCCATGCCGTGGACAAGGTCGAGCTGATCGTGCTCGGCGGCACCTGGTCGAGCTACCCGGAGGAGTACCGGATCTGGTTCGTGCTGCGCTGCTTCGAGGCGATGAACCGTTTCTCTGGAACGCTCGGACCTGCCGCGGCGGATCCGCTCGCGCGTTTCGAACCCGAAGTCGACTTCCGGGAGCTCGAGGAAACCGTGGAAGGTGCGAATGCCAGCGCCCGCACGTACAACCAGGTCGTTTCCGCGTGGACTGCGGCGCATCCCGGTGCGGCGCCCCAGGCACGCAGACAGGTCGCGGATTGGGCCGAACTCGAAGCGGTGCAGCGGGAGAACGAGACGGCGGCGGCTCGCTGCGTGGGTCTTTCACTCGAGACCCGTCCCGACTGCCTCGACCCGGCGGAGGCGCTCTTCATGCGCCGGTTGGGTGCGACCAAGGTACAGATCGGCGTCCAGAGCATGGACGACGAGGTGCTGGCCCTGAACGGGCGGGGCCACGATGTGGCCCGAACCCGGCGGGCGGTGTGCCTGCTGCGGCGGATGGGGTTCAAGATCCAGGCGCACTGGATGCCGAACCTCCACGGCTCGACGCCCGCGAAGGACCGCGAGGACTTCGATCGACTGTTCTCTGACCCGGACGTGAGACCGGACGAGCTCAAGGTCTACCCGTGCTCCCTGATCGAGAGCGCCGAGCTGATGGCGTACCACCGGCGCGGAGAGTGGCGGCCGTACGACAGGGGCGAGTTGCTTGACGTGCTGGTCCACAGCCTGGGCGCGACGCCGCGCTACTGCCGGCTGACGCGGGTGATCCGGGACATCCCGGGCACCGACATCGTGACCGGGAACAGGACGACGAACATGCGCCAGGTGGCCGAAGCCGAGGCCGGCGGGCGCCGCGTCGTCTGCCGGGATATCCGGGCCCGCGAGGTCGGCGGACGGCGGGTCGATCCAGGCGAGTTCCGCATGCGGAGGACGGACTACGAGGCGGCTTCCGGCCGAGAGGTCTTCCTGGAGTTCGTGGCGGACGAGGACCGGATTGCCGGCTTCCTCAGGCTCCGACTGCCGGCGGGTCCGGAGCGGGCCGAGTCCTTCATCCCGGAACTCGAAGGCGCGGCGATCATCCGCGAAGTCCATGTCTACGGTGCGGTCGTCGGGCTGGGCGAACGGGGCGAAGGGAGATCGCAGCACGTCGGCCTCGGCCGCCGCCTGATCGCCGAGGCGCTCGAGGTCGCGGGCCGCGCGGGGTTCGACTCCGTGGCCGTCATCTCCTCGGTCGGCACGCGCGAGTACTACCGGCGGCTCGGTTTCAGGGGCGGCGAGCTGTATCAGCACCGGCCGACGCAGCCCCCGTTGGCGGAGGCCTCGCCGTGAGCGCCCTGACGACGGACCTGTACCAGTTGACGATGGCCCAGGGCTACTGGCAGCACGGTCGTCACCTGGACCGGGCCAGCTTCTACATGTCGATGCGGCGGACACCGTTCGGAGGCGGTTTCGCCATCGCGGCGGGCCTCGAGCAGATCGTGTCCTTTCTCGACGGACTGCGCTTCGAGCCCGAGGACATCGACTACCTGCGGAGTCTCTCCGGCGGTGACGGCGGGCCGCTGTTCGCGCCCGAGTTTCTCGACGCCCTGCCGGCGCTCGATCTGTCCGTCTCGCTCGCCGCGGTTCCGGAGGGCACCGCCGTCTTCGCTCGCGAGCCGCTGCTCCGCGTGGAGGCGCCCCTGCTCGTCGGCCAACTGATCGAGACGCCGATCCTCAACATCATCAACTTCCAGACCCTGGTGGCGACCAAGGCGGCGCGGCTCTGTCACATCGCCGCTCCCGGCCAGCCGGTGCTGGAGTTCGGTCTGCGCCGGGCGCAGGGCTTCGACGGCGCGCTCAGCGCCTGCCGCGCCGCTTATGTCGGCGGCTGCACGGCGACCTCGAACGTCCAGGCGGGCCAGCGCTTCGGCATTCCGGTGCGCGGCACCCACGCCCACAGTTGGGTGCAGGCGTTCGACTCGGAACCTGAGGCCTTCGGCGCCTTCGCCGAGACGATGCCGAACAACTGCGTGCTGCTCGTCGACACCTACGACGTCGACCGGGGAATCGAGAACGCGATCGCCGTCGGACGGGAACTCGAACGGCGGGGCCAGCGGCTGCTCGGCATCCGCCTCGATTCGGGCGACCTGCTGCAGCAGAGCCGCGGCGCGCGCCGGCGGCTGAACGAGGCGGGGCTCGAGGACGTGGCGATTGTGGTCAGCGACAACCTGGACGAGAAGCGGATCATGGAACTGCGGCGAGCCGGTGCCGCGATCGACATCTGGGGGGTCGGCACCTCCCTGGTCACGGCGGCCGGGGGCGGTGCACTGGGCGGCGTATACAAGCTGTCGGCGATCCGGCGTGCCGGCGAAGAGCGATGGCGGCCGGTGTTCAAGCTCGGCGCCGGCGTGGGCAAGGCGTCCCTGCCGGGTCGGTTGCAGGTGCGCCGCTACCGCAGTGCCGGAGGTGCGCTGGAGCGGGACGTGATCTACACGCGGGATGCCGCGGCCGCTCCGGGTGCGGAACCCGGCACGGAAGGAGGCCGCGACCTGCTGGCGCCGGTCCTCGACCACGGCCGGCTGCTGAGTCCCCTGCCTACACTCGAGGCGTGCCGGGAGGTCGCCGGCAGGGAAGTCACCGCCCTGCCCGTCGGCCTCCTCGACCTCGACTGTCATGAGCCGGCACCGGTGAAAGTCGCGCCGGGACTGCTCGAGCTCTGCGACGAGCTAGCGGCGGAGCATCAGGTCTTGGCGGCCGGTCGTTCATAATCCCGCATGGCCGCTTCGGGTGCTGGCGGTACTGTGAGCCGCTTCGACGACCTGTACGAACACGGGTTCGCGCGCGTGGCCGTGTGCCTGCCGCGGGTGCAGATCGGCGATCCGGCCGCGAATCTGAAGCGGACGCTTGAGCTCGCGGGGCGGGCGGACGAGGCCGGCGCCGTGGCTGCCGTGTTCCCCGAGCTCAACCTGAGCGGCTACTCGCTGGATGACCTGTTCCACCAGTCGGCGGTGCTCGAGGGCTCGAAGGCGGCGCTGCTCGATCTGGCTGCGGCCTCGCAAGAGCTGCGCACCGTGCTCATCGTCGGTTTGCCGCTCGTGGCCGATGGCGCGGTGTTCAACGTGGCGGCGGTCGTCCGCGGCGGACGGGTGGCCGGCATCGTGCCGAAGACCTACCTCCCGAACTACCGTGAGTACTACGAGAAGCGTTACTTCGCGGCCGCCGAATCGCGCCGCTCCGAGGTCGTGTCCCTGGGCGGCGACGACGTTCCCTTCGGCGAAGACCTCCTGTTCGACATGGTGCCGACCCCCGGGTTCCGCTTCCACGTCGAGATCTGTGAGGACCTCTGGTCGCCGCTGCCCCCGAGCACCCAAGGCGCACTCGCGGGCGCTTCGGTGCTGTTCAACCTGTCGGCGAGCAACGTGACGATCGGCAAGGCGGATTACCGGCGGCTGCTGTGTGCGTCGCAGTCGGGCCGGTCCGTGGCGGCGTACGTCTACGCGGGCGCCGGCGCCGGCGAGTCGACCACCGACCTCGCCTGGGACAGCCACGGCCTGATCTACGAGAACGGCGAACGGCTGGCGGAGTCGGAGCGCTTCAGCCAGGAGGCGCAGCTCGTGCGCGCCGACATCGACCTCGAACGTCTGGCGCAGGAACGCTTGCGGATGTCGACGTTCCGGGACGCGGCGCGCCGGGAGTCGGCTGCCGGGCGGTTCCGCCTGATCGGCCTTTCGGTGGAGCGTCCGGCCGCTGCGGTGGCGCTCGAGAGGGAGATCCCGCGCTTTCCGTATGTACCCGCGGACAGCGGCGAGAGGGACGAGCGCTGCGCCGAGGCATTCGACATCCAGGTCGCCGGCCTGGTCCAGCGTCTGCGCGCGACCGGTATCGAGAAGGTGGTGATCGGCGTCTCCGGCGGGCTCGATTCGAGCCACGCCCTGATCGTGTCCGTGCGGGCCCTGGACAGACTCGGTTTGCCGCGAACGAACATCCTGGCCTACACGCTGCCCGGCTTCGGCACCTCGTCACGCACGTACGAGAACGCGAAGCGGTTGATGGCGGCGCTTGGCGTCTCGGCGTCGGAGATCGACATTCGCCCGGCCAGCGAGCGGATGCTCCAGTCGATCGATCACCCCTACAGCCGAGGCGAACGCGGTGCCGAGGTCTACGACTCGACCTTCGAGAACGTGCAGGCCGGCGAGCGCACTTCGCACCTGTTCCGGCTGGCAAACCTACATCGAGGCCTGGTGGTCGGCACCGGCGATCTCTCCGAACTGGCGCTGGGCTGGTGTACCTACGGCGTCGGGGATCAGATGGCGCACTACAGCGTGAACTCCTCCGTGCCGAAGACCCTGATCCAGCACCTGATCCGCTGGGAGATCGAGCGCGGCGGCTTCGGCGCCGAGGCGAGCGAGACCCTGCAGTCGATCGTCGACACGGAGATCTCGCCCGAACTGGTGCCCGCCGCCGAGGGACAGGAGCTGGGGAACGGCGAGCCGGCACAGTCGACCGAGGAGGCGATCGGGCCATTCGAGCTCCAGGACTTCCATCTCTACTACCTGAGCCGGTACGGCTACCGGCCGAGCCGGGTCGCCTTTCTCGCTCACCACGCCTGGGGGGACCGGGACCGCGGCGCCTGGCTCGATACGATGCCTGAGAGCGACCGGCGCGAGTACACGCTGGCCGAGATCAAGCACTGGCTCGAAGTGTTCCTGGTCCGGTTCTTCGGCACGAGTCAGTTCAAGCGGTCGGCGCTTCCGAACGGACCGAAGGTGGGCTCCGGCGGTTCGCTCTCGCCCCGCGGTGACTGGCGGGCGCCGTCGGACGGCAATCCGGCGGCGTGGGTCGAGGAACTGCGGCGAAACGTGCCGTGAAGGTGCCGGCCGCTGGCCGGCGCGTTCATAGGCCGCCTGCGGCGGCAGCCGGCGAGAACGCCGGCGCACCCAGTGTTGTCAGCCCCAGTCCGAGGCGTCGTCCTCTGAACTCGCGATGTGGACGCCGGCTTCTCGCCAGCCTTGCAGCGCCGCTTCGACCTCGGGCGTGAAGTCGGCCAGGAACTCGCCGGGCTTCGCCGGGTCGGGCACGGCGACCGCCGACATGCAATCGGCCAGCACGTGCAGCCGGCTCGCGGGCACGTAGCGGGACCGCATCTCGGCCAGCAGATCGTCGACCGTGTGACGAACGCAGTGGCTGGCGGCCTGGCCGGCCACGATGATCGCGTCGGCTTCGAGTAGCCAGTCGATCAGCGTCTCGTTGCGCTGATCGAGCTTCTGGCCGTCGTGGCGGACCAGGACCTCCGGCGAGAGGACGGAGTAGTACTCCGTCAGGGCGTTCGTGCCCTTGATCAATACCGGCGTCTCGGCGCCGCGCGCATAGCTGAAGAACAGCCTGGCCTCCTGGACCGCCCCGACCAGGCCGTGGCCCTCGCTGCCGAGGAAGCAGTGCGGCGGCCACAGGTAGAGCCGGTAGCGGCCCGTTTCCTCGAGCCGCCGGCAGTAGTCCAGGGCCTGGCGTCGCAGCCATTCCTCGGTGCGGTCGCCGAACCAGCCAGCGAGTGCGGGGTTCGGAACCGCCTTGCCCGCTTCGACCTCGGACGCGAGCACTTCACGGTAGCTGTCGAGCTGTTTGCCGGAGGTGTCGACCCAGAACGAAGAGAAGAAGATCTGTTGCGGTGTGTGGCTGTCGAGGCTGGAGGCGATCTCGGTCAGGTTGCCGAGGTTGCGGTAGATGAAGCGGACCACGCGGTCGGTGTCTTCGATCGCGCCGCGGCCCGAGCGGCCACCGACGTAGAGCGCGCCCTCGGGCAGGCAGAAATCCCGCTGCTCGTCGACCAGCAGGAGGATGCGGCGGGTCTCGTCCGCGGCCGCGGGGGTGAGGTGGTGGCGGCTCCGCCAGTCGGCGGCCGCGGCCGCGACCCGGTTCGGGTCGGGGCTGTATGACCAGTCGCCGCTCCGGTACGGATCGCTGTCCGGGCCGGGACCGGCGGGTAGGGGTAGGAGTGCCATGTCAGGTGGAACGCTAGCAAGTGGCAGGCGGGTTCCGGCCTCGTTTTCGCCGGCACTGCTGCTACTCTCGCGCCCTTCCATGAAACGGCCACAGACGGCCCCCAAGCGAACAGGAGCAGGCAAGTGAGCTACGAGTTTCTCCAGGTCGAGAAGAACGATCACGTCTGGGAAGTGACCCTCAACCGGCCGGAGCGCATGAACGCGATCCACCCGCCGACGAGCCAGGAGCTCGACTCGGTGTTCAACGACTTCGCGGCCGACGACGACGCCTGGGTGGCGATCCTCACCGGGGCCGGTGACCGCGCGTTCTCGGCCGGCAACGACCTGAAGTACCAGGCCGAGCACGGCAGCAAGACGGTGCGCGCCGGGATGAAGGGCGTGCGCGGCGGTTTCGGCGGCATCACGGCCCGTTTCGACCTGCACAAGCCGATGATCGCGGCGGTCAACGGCTTCGCACTGGGCGGCGGCTTCGAGCTGGTGCTCGCCTGCGACATCATCATCGCGTCCGAGAGGGCGACCTTCGGACTGCCCGAGCCCCGGGTCGGGCTGATGGCGGGCGCGCTGGGAGTGCACCGGCTGCCACGGCAGATCCCGTACCACCAGGCGATGGGCATGCTGCTCACCGGCCGCCACGTCACGCCCCAGGAGGCGAAGGAACTGGGGATCGTCAACGAGATCTGCCCTCACGAGGAGCTGCTCGACCGGGCCCGGGCCTGGGCGGCGCAGATCCTCGAGTGCGCGCCGCTGTCCGTGCGCGCCAGCAAGGAGGCCGCGAACAAGGGCCTCGGCATGGCGCTCGAGCAGGCGGCGGGTTCGATCTTCCCGTGGACGGCGCAGATGAACCAGTCGGAGGACCTGATCGAAGGTCCGCGAGCCTTCGCTGAGAAGCGGCCCCCGAACTGGAAGGGCCGTTAGGCCGCAGGAAGGCCCGTTCCGTGGAGATCGAAGGCAAGGTCGCCGTCGTCACCGGCTCGTCCTCCGGGGTCGGCCAGGCGACCGCCGAGCTGCTGGCGAGTCTGGGCGCGTCGGTCGTCGTCAACTACCACAGCGGTGCCGAAGCCGCGGAGCGGATCGTGGGCGCCATTCGGAAGGGTGGCAGCAAGGCCATCGCCGTACAGGCCGACATGCGGAAGGACGCCGACTGCCGCGGGCTGATCGATTCCGCAGTGGATGCGTTCGGCGCGCTCCACATCCTCGTCAACAACGCGGGGATGACCCACTTCATCGCTCACGACGACCTGGAAGGCGTCACCGACGAGGTCTGGGACGACATCCTCGGCGCCAACCTGCGCGGCGTCTTCAACTGCACGCGTGCGGCCGCGCCGCACATGAAGGCGGCCGGCGAGGGCGCGGTGGTCAACGTCGCCTCGGTGGCCGGAATCGGCGGCGGCGGCAGTTGCATCCCCTATGCCGCGTCGAAGGCCGCTGTCATCGTGATGACGAAGTCGCTGGCGCGCGTGCTCGGCCCCGAGATCCGGGTCAACACGATCGCCCCCGGCTTCATCGAGGGGCGCTGGCTGCGCGGCGGACTCGGCGACGAGACCTACGACAAGGCACAGCAGCGCGTGAGCGCGGGCGCGCCGCTCAAGGGCGTCGCGACTCCCGAAACCTGCGCCGACGCGATCGTCGCCCTGATCGAGCGGAATGTCTTCGTCACCGGCCATACGGTGACGGTTGACGGCGGCTGGAGCCTGTAGGACGCCGGCCGCCGGCGTCAGGACAGGCAGCCGGAGAAACGCGGAGGAGGGCATCGTGGCCCATGCTGAGCACATGCGCCGCGCGATCGCGCTGTCGCTGCGTGGCATCCGCGAGGGCCGCGGCTTTCCGTTCGGCGCCGTGATCGTTCGGGACGGCGTGGTCGTTGCCGAGGCCTTCAACACGGTGACCTCGGACAACGACCCGACGGCCCACGCGGAGATGAATGCGATCCGGGCGGCAAGCGCGAAACTGGGGACGTTCACGCTGGAGGGGTGTGACATCTACACCTCCTGCGAACCGTGCCCGATGTGCCTAGCCGCGATCTACTGGGCAAGGCTCGACCGGATCTACTACGCGAACCGACATGAGGACGCTGGCGAGATTGGCTTCAGCGACGACCACATCTACCGTGAGATCGACCTCCCGATAGAGGAGCGGTCCATCCCGATGATCCGGCTGCTAGAGGACGAGGCGCCGGTCGCGTTCCGGGAGTGGGACGAGAAGCCGGACAAGCTGACGTACTGAGGTACCGACGATCTTCGTCAGGTCGTCAGCGTTTCGCGTTGCACGGTCAGAGCCTCGATCCGTTCGCGGTCGACCTCCACGCCAAGGCCCGGGCTCTCCGGCACGTCGACCCAGCCGTCGCTGTCCATCGTCCACTCCGGCGCCACGATGTCTTGAGCCCAGTAGCGGTTGCTGGGGCTCACGTCGCCGGGGATGGTGAAGTTCGGCAGCGAGGCCAGGGCGACGTTGTAGGCGCGGCCGATGCCACTCTCCAGCATGCCGCCGCACCAGACCGGGATGTCGTTCACCTCGCAGAGGTCGTGGATGGCCTTCGACGCCGTGAACCCGGCGACGCGGCCCGGCTTGATGTTGATGATCCGACCGGCTCGGAGCCGGACCATGTCCTCGGCGCGGGCGATGTTCGTGATCGATTCGTCGAGGCAGATCGGGGTCCGCATCTGCTGCTGGAGTTCGGCGTGGCGGGCCACGTCGTCCCAGGCCAGGGGTTGCTCGACCATCACCAGGTCGAGGTCGTCGAGCTGGACCAGGTGGTCGGCGTCGTTCAGGGTGTAGGCGTTGTTCGCGTCCGCCATCAGCGGTGCGGCCGGTCCAAGCCTCTCGCGGACGGCGTGCAGGTAGTCGAGGTCCTGACCGGGCTTGATCTTCAGCTTGATCTTCCGGTAGCCCTCGGCCAGAGCCTTCTCGGCCCTGTCGGCGAGTTCTGCGGGGGAGTTCTGGATGCCGATCGAGATGCCGGTGCCGATCCGCTGGCGGGTGCCGCCGAGTAGCGACGACAGACTCCGGCCCACCTTCGTTGCCGCCAGGGCCCAGGCCCCCATCTCGATCGCGGCCTGGGCCATCTCGTGGCCGCGGAGATCCTCGGACAGAGCCCCGGCTACGTCGCCGGGCGTGTCGAAGTGCTGCCCCAGCACGCGCGGCGCCAACCACTCGCGGATCGCCAGGGTCGCGGTGTCGATGCTCTCGGGCGAGTAGTTGGGGAAGTCGCCGGCGACACACTCGGACCACGCCCTTGCCCCGTCCGCGTCGACCAGCTCCAGCAGCAGGATGCGGCGGGTCGTCGTGACGCCCGACGAAATGCGGAACGGCTCGACCAGGGGCAGGCGGATCTCGCGCAGGGTGATCGAGTCGATCTGAAGGCTCATTGCGTCTCCGTTCCTTCGAGCTTCTCGAGCCGGTAGTAGTAGTAGCGCCGATCCGAAATACCGGGTGCGCCGGCCTTCCGGCCGGCATCCGGCTCTGGTGCGACAACTTCCCAGGTGAACCCGGTCACCGCGTAGCCGGCCTCCATGTGCTCCTGGAACTGCGCCCGCGTTCGTCGCCGCCAGTCGAAGGCGTCCTCGGGCGATGTCCGCAGGATGGCGCCGATGTTCGGCGGCACTTCGACCCATCGGATGTCGGACGTCGTTTCGCCCTTGGGGAAGGGCGGCGTGTCGCGGGTTGGCGCGGCGTTGGCATCGGCTGTCATCAGCCAGTCGACCCGGGAACTCCCGATCGGCCAGGCGACGATGAAGCGGTCGGTGCCGAGCCCGCTGTGCAGCAGGCTTCCCGTGTCCTCGCCGTACATGTTCACGATGTATTCGATCGGCAGGGCGCCGAGCCGGTTCAGGTTCAGGTTCGCGTTGCGGGCGACGAGGGGATCGTAGGTCCAGTAGACCGTCTCGACGCCGAGGGGCAACAGGAGTTCACGTTGGAACGCCTTGAGTTCGCGGCCCAGACCGAGACCTCGGGCGTCGCGCGCGACGGCGAGCATGTGGGACCAGTGCGCGCGGCGGCCGTATCGGAAGCCGCTCAGCCCGTAGAGGAAGCCGAGCATCCGATCGTTCTCGTCGAAGGCGCCGACGAGAACGCCGCCCATCTTCTGCGAGATCATCATGATCGTCGTCGGCACGGCGTCCTCGAATCCGTCTCCCCAGGTCTGGCGCTGGAGATCGACCGCTGCGTCGTACTCCGCGTCGGAGGCGACGTTGCGCAGTTCGACACCGCCCGCGAGCAGCTTCCGCATGATGCGCGATCGTACAGCCACGGGCCAGAGTCTCCTCGGCCCGGGAAGGAGTCGTCCATGTCGGTGATTGGCGTGTTCGAGGCAAAGACCCACCTGACGTGAGAACCTGAGGGAGTTCCGCGGGTCCAACAGCCCGGGCGGACTGTCGATTCGCGAGCTGATCGAGGAGGGCCGTCGCTACTGATGGCTTTCGTGCTCGGCCGCCAGACGAGGCCGGGCTCAGGAGGCGGACTCGGCTTTGCCTCGTTCAGCGCGAGTCGCGCGCACGCCAAGTCCAACCAGCAGCAGGCCGGTGGCGGTGACGGCGCCAGCGAGAAAGCCTCTAAGGAAACCCCACGGGGAATCGTCCAGGCCGAGCGAGCCGATGAGCACCCAGGGGATCCCGCCCAGCGTGAGTGCGCCGCCAAGAAGGTAGGTCATGGACCGCGGAAACGGTTGCTCGTCTCTTTGCAGTGGACCGAAGGCCGTCAGCAAGAGAAAAGCGCCGACACCTCCGCAAGTGACCAGGGTGAGCACCAGGAGAATCTGAAAGCCCAGGCCGCGGTCGCCGAAGTCGGAGAAGATCATGGCGCCGCCGAGTGTTATCAGAGCACCACCGGCCATCAGTCGTCTCATGAATCCACCTCCGCCTGCTGGAACGCCCGGGCCCGGAACAGGAAGTCGATGATGTTCCCTTCGTGCGGCTGCAGCCAGTTGAGCTGAATCGTCGGCACGGGACCGAGGTTCAGGCGGTCGACGTGGGTGGCGTCGATCAGTTGCCGTCGCCAGCTTTCGTCGTTCGTGATCGCGCTGCACACAAGAGTGTCGCCGATCGCGCTCAGCATCTTCTGCTGCGGGCATTCGACGACGGAGACGAACGGGAACATGTACTCGACGTTGGCTGCTTCGATATCGGCGTCGGCGCAGTGGAGGACGGTTGGCAGCAGGTAGTCGCAGCGCTCGCGTTCGTCGAGCCGGCCGTTGCCGCGGATCTCCGACGTCAGGTCGCGCACCCCCGGAACGTCGACCTGGGCGTCGATCATGCCGTTGATCGCCTTGGCCATACCCGGCACGGTGAAGGCGGCGAGCGGTGACTCGGGGTCGTCGGCCGGCTTGGGCA
>JAPOVF010000105.1 GCA_026708285.1 Acidobacteriota bacterium | reverse complement strand
CCACCTTCTGATGCCGGCGCTGGGCACTGCACTCCCGTTCGCCGAAGTCGATCAGGCCACCGGTCTCGTCGCCGAGGAGTTGCACCTCGATATGGCGGGCTCGCGGAATCAGCTCCTCGACGTAGAGACCGCCGTTGCCGAAGGCGCGCTCGGCCTCGGACCGGCAGCGTTCGTAGGCCTGTTCGATGTCATCGGCCGCGGTGACGATCCGGGCGCCGCGGCCGCCGCCGCCGGCGATCGCCTTGATGATCATGGCGCCGCCCTCACCGAGGCCGGCGAAGAAGTCCCGCGCCTCATCCAGGTCGGTCGCCTGGTCGGTGCCGCGCAGGACGGGGACGTCGGCGGTGTTGGCGGCGGCCCGGGCGCGGCCTTTGTCCCCGAACAGTTCCAGGACGGCCGGCCGTGGCCCAACGAAGTTGACGCCGGCTTCGGCGCAGGCGTCGGCCAGACCGGCGTTCTCCGCCAGGAAGCCGTATCCCGGATGGAGCGCGTCGCAGTTCGCTTCCACTGCCCGGGCCACGACATCTTCGATGTGGAGATACGCCGGTACGCCGCGGCCGCGCAGGCGGACCGCTTCGTCGGCGATCCGCAGGTGCAGCCCGTTCGCGTCGTCCTCGGAGTAGATGGCGACCGTGTGGACTCCGAGGTCCATCGCGGCGCGGGCGATCCGTACCGCGATCTCGCCGCGGTTGGCGATCATGAGCCGGCGCATGGGGCGGCGATTATAGAAGGGAGTGCTGGCGCGTCGGGTCGGGCGTGGGCTCGTCGACGTCGGCGGCCACCGGTTCGCTGTCGGCTCCCGCCCGCAGCGGAAGACCGTTCGGTCCGAGTTCGATCAGACGATGGCGTGGATCCGCCACGAGGCGCCGTGCGGCCCACTCCCTGACCTCCTGCTCCTGGCTGAACACGACGATCTGCCGTTCGTTGCTGAGAGCTAGCAGCAGGTCGAGGAAGCGGATCGTGCGATCCGTGTCCGAGTGCACCGTCGCGTCGTCGAGGAACAGGGGCGCGGACTCCTTCTTGTCGCCAAGCGCTTCGGCGAGGCCGATGCGGAGCAGCAGGTAAGTCTGGTCGACCGTGCCGTGCGACAGCTCGGTGGCCGAGCGGTACACGCCGTCTTCGACCTCGAGTTGCACCTCCATGCCCTCTTCCGGGTCGATGCGGACCGCCGAGTAGCGGCCGTCGGTGACGAGTTTCAGCCGCTTCTCCAGCGCTTCTCGCAGGTCCGGCGCGAGCATGCGATGGACTTCGTCCTGGGCTGCTTCCAGGTGTTCCCTGGTCATGTCGAGGACGTTGGCTGCCCGCCGCAGGAGCTGGACTTCGCGCTCGGCGGCGGCCTGCTCCTCTTCGAGCTCGGCGAGCGAGGGGAGGTCCGCATCGGCTGCGAGCTGGACCTGCTTCCGGTTGACCTCGATGCGGGCGTCGACGGCGTCGGCGCGGGCTGTGGCCAGCTTCCGTTCCAGTGCTTCATCGTCGAGCCCCTGGAGGTCGTCTGTCTCCGGCAATGGGCCCGCGGCCTGGCTGACCTGCTCCGCGGCCGCGTCGCGCCGGGCCACGAGACTCTGGCGGTCGCTGCCGTCGAGGAGGCGCTGGAGGTGGTCCCAGTCGTTTCGCTGCTCCTGGAGCCGGCGCTTCCATCCCGCGGCGGCCCTGGCATTGCTGCGGCACCGCTGCTCGTACCGGTCGAGCAGGCCGGCGACTTCGGAGTCCGGATCCTCCACGCCGCGGCTGCTGAGCGCGATGCGGAGGGCGGTTTCGGCCTTCGTCTCCGCTTCACGCGCCGCTTCCACCCGGCTCTGCCAGAACGCCTGTTCGCGGTCCCAGACTTCCCGCTCCCTGAGGGCTGCGAGGGCGGCCCGGACGGCATTCGGGTCGGCTTCGAGGCCAAACTCCGCGAGTTCGTTGCGGGCTGCCTCGAACTGGCGCTCCCTGCGCTTGTTCTTCCGCTTCAGGTCCCGCAGGTCCGCCTCGGCATCGGCTCTGTCCATACCCCGTTGCGCCTGTTCATGGTGCCCTGGTTGGGGAGACAGCCGTTTCTGCGCGCGGTAGATGAGGAGGGAGCAGACGAAGGCGAGAAGCGCGCCCGCGATACCGATCGGTCGTGGCAGGAAGTCGAAGAACCCCAACGCGACGACCAGGCTGCCGGCGGTTGCCCCGATCCAGGGCCAGCGGCCAAAGCCGGAGCTGGCTTCGAGCTGGCGCCTGAGTTCCGCCTGTTCGTCGCGGAACGCCTGGACGCGGCGTTCAGCCTTCTCCAGGGACTCCGGAGGCGGCAGCTCCAGGACCTCCAGCGCGCGCTTTGCGGTCGGCTCGTCGGCCTTCGAGATGACCGTTGCCGGAGGCTCACCGGGTCCCAGTTGTTCCCGCAGCGTGCGCGCTTCGGTGGCAGCGCGCCACGTCCTTGCCGCTCCGGCAACTTCCGGGGCCACGTCACGGTCACCCTCCGGCGCTTCGGTTTCTTCGTCAGGCGCCCGTGGGGCGCCGTTCGGGAACTTCGGTGTCATCCGGTCGATTTCGGCCAGGCGCGCCTCGAGGCGCTTCAGTTCCCGTTCGGCGTGAACCCTCTCCCACGCCTGGACGAGGGCGTTGGCGTCCTGGGCCCAATCGCGGGCTGCGATCAGCTCGTTCTCCAGGCTTGTACGCAGCTTGTGGCGGCTTCTGCCCTGCTCGAGGGTCTCCCGAGCTCCGGCGGCGCGGTTGATCGACCGCTGGAGCGGCTTGGTGGAGTTGCGGCGCTCCAGGCCGATCTCTTCGCTGGCGTACTCGCTCAACGTACGGAGCGCCTCGACGGCGGTGGCGGCGCCACCAGCCGAGGCTGCCGCCCGTTGGAGTTCTTCCTTGAGCGCCGAAGCCTCGTCGCCCTTCTTCTCGCTCTTCTGGCGCAGTCTCTGGATGTCGCCCTGGCCGATGACCAGGGTCGACGGCATGACCTGGCGGTTCAGACCGAGGAAACGAGAGCCGTCGATGCTGCCGCTGTAGATGATCTCGTCGCCGATCCGCCGTCCCGTGTCGGCATCGTGGGCAACGCTCTCCTTCGTGTCGAGGTCGCGCTGCTGGATCTCGATGCGGCGCCCGTTGTCGAGCTGGAACTTCACGGTGGCACGCCAGTGGCCGCCGCTCCAGGGCTTGTACTGGCGCTCGAACTCACGCTCTTCCAGCGTGTTGGCGCCGCGGCCGCGGCGCCGCCCGCAGAGACCGGCGAAGATCGCCTGCAGCCAGGTCGACTTGCCGGCCTCGTTGTCGCCGTGGATGACGGTCATGCCGCGCGCCAGGTCGAGTTCACCGTTGAGTTTCCCGAACTCGTGCGCGCGGACACGGTGGATCTTCACGAGGCCTCTCCACTGTCCGGCTGATCGTCCTGGGACGCCCCCATCCTCAGTTCGTCGATCACGGCCAGGTCATCGCGCCCGTCGAGCGCGCGGAGGCCGGCGAGTAGTACGAGCCGCTCGGTTTCCGGGTCCAGGTCGTCTTCGCGAACCCGCTGCACGAACATGCCGCGAACAGTGGGCTCCTGCTCGATCTGCTCCAGGTCGTAGGGCGGCGTCAGACCGGAGATGTCGACCAGAACCTGCTCGACTCCGTCGGGCAGTTCGAACGAGGCGGTGGTGAAGTCGTCCTCGTGCAGGTGAAGGTCGTCCGGTTCGCCGGTGAGTCGGATCCGAGCGGCGCCCGCCAGACCGGAGAGCGCGTTACGGACCCGGTCCCGGGCCTGGCTCGCGTTCTCAACCTCGGTCAGGTCGACGCTCAAGGTGTGAAGGGTTGGAGGCCGCGGCTCGAGCCGGCGAGGAGTGACGCGGCCGCCCGCGATCTCGAGGATCACCGCGGTGCCGTAGGCCTCGTTGAACTTGAGTCGTTCCAGAGAGCCGAGGCGCGTCCAGGCCGGCTGGTCGGCGGGTTTGTGGGAGTGGCCGACGACGGCGTGGTCGAAGCCGGCAGCGGCGATCTGGTCGCTTTCGAACGGAGCATGCCGATACTGGCCCTGGAACGCGGCGCTTCGCTCCTCGCCGTGAAACACGCCGATATGAGTGCCGGAGCCCCCTACGCGGAATCCGTCGTCGAAGAAGCCGGGCGTGTCCGCGGGCTTGCGGTGTGCGGCGCCCCAGACCGTCAACCCGTCGGCGAGCACTTTCGACGTGAAGCGCGTCTCGCTGAAGATGTGGACATTGTCCGGCCAGTCGACCCGCCGGTACGGGCTTTCCGTGTCCGCGTAGTCGTGGTTGCCGGGAGCGGCGAAGACCTGGAGGCCTGATCGTTCGAAGGTTCGGCGCAGGAACTCGACCGTGTCCGGCGACACGAGCTCATGCTCGAACAGGTCGCCGCCGATCAGCACCGCGGCAGCACCCTCGTGCCGGGCCTGCTCGAACGCCCAGCTCACGCCGTCGCGCAGCCGCTGGCGCTGCCGGCGGGACACCTCCCGGTTTGCCCAGCCGAACTTCGAGTCCAGGTGAACGTCGCTGAAGGCGAGGAGCTTCACGCTCCGGGCATTCCAGGCGGGACGGTGCCGGCGTCCGCGGTGCGGGTCACTCCTCGAGAACGGCGGGCCAGTTCTCGTCGGCCTGCTCGATGTTCCGGTCGCGGTCCTCGAGCCACTGATTCATGACCCTCTTGTTGTAGTTCAGGTAGAGCTTGCCGTTCACTACAGTGAAGGCGTCCGGGTCGGTGGGGGCGGTGTAGTTGCGGCTCACCGCCCAGGCGCAGTAGCCGCCGTACTGGGGCGCGTACTTCTCCGGATCCTCGGAGAAGAGGTCCCGGTTCTCGGCGCTGGCGAAACGCCAGTCGGCGCCCTGCCAGCCAAGCGTGAAATCCCTGTCGCCTTTGACCGCTTTCCCTTCCGTGAAGTAGGCGACCGGGTCGTAGCCGCGGATGGCCAGGTTGCCACGGGTGGTGAAGACCGGGTCCTCTTCGGCGGCGGTAGCCGGAATCGCGGCCAGTGCGGCACCGACGATGAAGGCGGCGAGGGACATCTCGTGAGCGAATCGGGCGCGACGAACGCGGTGCTGTGGCGTAGACATGGGGGATTCCTCCTCGGGCGAGTCTATTCAGTCGCCGTGCCGGTTCCTCTGGGTTCCGGACGGTCGAGACGGGGAGTTCAGATCTCGAGTCTCTCCGTCTGGAGTCCCTTGAAGCGGTCGAAATCGCGATCCTCCGTGAAGAGCTTGGAGACGCCGTGCTCACGGCAGAGCGCTACGATCTGGGCGTCGAAGACGAGGTTGCCGACGGCGTTCACCTCGCGGATCGCCTCGAGCAGGAGTTGCGCATAGTGCGGTCCCGGCCGCAGGAGCGTGAGGCTCGGCGCCTCAAGCAGGTTGGAAACCGCCTCACAGGCCTTCTCGGGCGAGTAGGACGGGATGACAAGCCGCGGATGCGTGAGCAGGCGCATCAACTCGCCGAGGCAGAAGACGGGGATTGCCCAGGGCGTCAGGGTCCCAGCCAGGGCGGTGAGAATCCCCTGTGCCGAATGTTGCCTTGGAGAACCGTCCTGGTGGGCGTAGAGGAGGATGTTCGTATCGACGGCGATCAATCCAGACCGTCCATGATGTCGTAAAGGGAGTTGCGGTCGGCGAAGTCGACACCCGGCCTGGTGCGGAACCGCTTGGTGACGAGTTTCAGCTTGAACGGCTCCTCGGCCCGCTGCGGGGGCTGCAGATACTGGCGGATCGCTCGCTCGATCAGGCGGGTTAGCGGTTCGCCATCCTCGGCAGCGCGAACCTTGGCCGCTTTGATCAGGCGGTCGTCGAAGTTCAGCGTGGTCTTCATACAGAAATCTGTATCACCTGCGCCGGATTCCTGTCAACGGAGCCGGCCCGGTTGTTTACCGACTTCGTAAAGCCACGTCGCGGGCGGACGAGGTCGCGTCGCGGATAGTGTCTGCTGCGGCCATGCGGCGTTCTTCTACCTTCGCCTTAGTCCTTCTGGCTGCGGTTCTCCTGGCGTGCGGCGAAGCGGACGGCGGCGCGGACATGTCGATGGCGGTTCCCGCGCCGAAGCCGATCTTCGTCGAGCGCGCCACTGAAGCGGGCCTGGACTTCGTCCATCAGAGCGGCGCAACGGGCGAGTACAACTATCCGGAGCTCCTGGTGGGCGGGGGAGCCCTGCTCGACATCGACGACGACGGACTGCTCGACGTCTACCTCGTCCAGAGCGGTCCGGTTCCCGGGTCGGCCGGGAACATGAGCCCGGCCGCCGACCGGCCCGGCAACCGCCTCTATCGCAACCTGGGCGACGGCACCTTCGAGGACGTGACGGCTGCGGCTGGCGTCGGCGACACCGGCTACGGCGCCGGCGCCACCGCGGCCGACGTCGACCGGAACGGTCTGGTCGATCTCTACGTGACGAACGTCGGCCCGAACACGCTCTACCGCAATCTGGGCGGCGGCGTGTTCGAGGACGTAACGGAGCGCGCCGGCGTTGGCGACCCTGCCTGGTCTTCCAGCAGCGTCTTCTTCGACTACGACGGCGACCTGGACCTGGACCTCTTTGTCGCCAACTACGTCGTCTGGAGCGCCGACCGGGAGCGCCCCTGCCTGGGGCCCAACGGCCTCCGCAACTACTGCAATCCGGCGGAGTACCCGCCGGCCCGGGACACCCTGTACCGCAACGACGGCGGCGGCCGGTTCACCGACGTGAGCGAGGCCGCCGGGATCCGTTCGGTTGCCGGGCCGGGCCTGGGGGTCGTCGCGGCGGACTTCGACGGCGACGACCTCGTCGATCTCTACGTGGCGAACGACCAGGCGGTGAACCACCTGTGGCTGAATCGGGGCGACGGCACGTTTCAGGAGGACGGGCTGGCGCGTGGGGCCGCGCTCAACGAACTCGGCCAGCCCGAGGCAGGCATGGGCATCGCGGTGGCCGACCCCGACGGCGACGGCGACCTCGACCTGTTCCTGACCCACCTGAGCGGAGAGACGAACACGTTCTACCGCAACGACGGCGGCGGCTTCTTCCAGGATGTGACCGACGAGGCGCGGCTCGGCGGCGTGAGCCAGCCGTACACCGGCTTCGGTACGTCCTGGTTCGACTACGACGGCGACGGCATCCTCGACCTGTTCATCGCCAACGGCAAGGTGACGCCGGGGGATACCGCCGCCTTCGACTACCGCGAGCCGAACCAGTTGTTGCGCGGCACTCCCTCCGGCCGCTACGAGGATGTCTCGGCCCGGGCCGGCTCCGCGCTGGAACTGCTCGAAGTGAGTCGTGGTGCGGCCTTCGGCGACCTCGACAACGACGGCGACATGGACATCGTGGTGGTGAACAACGAGGGGCCGGCACGGCTGCTCCGGAACGAAGTGGGGAACGCCGCGCCCTGGCTGATCGTCGACCTCTGCGGCGGCGGCATCCTCGACCGTTCCGCCATCGGCTCGAGCGTCACCGTCCGTGGGGGAGGCAGGAGTTGGACCCGGGACGCGCGGCCGGCGCAGAGCTTCGCCGCTGCCAACGATCCCCGAGTGCACTTCGCGTTCGGCGACATTCCAGGTGTCGATCACATCAGGGTGGACTGGTCGCACGGCGGAGTCACCGAACGGTCGGGCGTGCCGGTGAACAGCGTCCTGCGGCTGCTCGCGCCTGGCGGCACCGCACCGGCGGAGGGAGTTTGCCGTGATGCGCGGTGACCGCGGGGGCCTTCTTGCCCTTCTTGCTTCGCTGCTTCTCGCGTGCAGCGAACCGTCGCCACAGTTGGCGCCGGTTGCCGAAGTTGCCCGCATCCCCGACCTCAGCGAACTCGACCCCGGCTTCGCCACCGCGGTCCGCGACGCGGTGGCGGCCGTGGAACGCGACCCGTCGAGCGGGGCTGCCGTCGGAGCGCTGGGTCGCCTGTACCAGGCGCACCGCTATCTCGACCAGGCTCGCCGTTGCTACGAGCGGGCTGCGGAACTCGATCCGGGGACAGCGGAATGGCCGTACTACCTGGGCTTTCTCGCCGCCGGCCGTGGCGCCCAGGGCGAGGCGTCCCGGTACTTCCAAGACGTCCTTGAGCTGCGTCCTTCCTACTGGGCGGCGCGGGTGCGGCTTGGCAACGCGCTGCTCGCGGCCGGCGACTTCGACGGCGCCGAGCGGGCGTTCCTGGCCGCGCGGTCGGCGGCGCCGGGCGCGCCCTGGGGCGAACTGGGGCTGGGCAAGACGGCCCGGCGGCGCGGGCGCTTCGAGACGGCCGCCGAGCACCTGCGCTCGTCCCTGGCGCTGGACCCGGGGCATCGGGAGACGCGCTATCTGCTTGCGATGACCGAGCGCCGGCTCGGGAACGGAGCGCGCGCCGAAGAGTTGCTCCGCGGCCTCGAAGAAGCCGAGGTGTCGAACCTCGATGACCCGATGATGGAGGTCGTCCTGGCCCTCGCGCGGGACACGCAGAGCATGATCCGGAACGCCAACCAACGCCTGGCCGACGGCGACCATCAGGCCGCGGAGCGCCTCTACATGGAAGTGTTACGCCTCGATCCCGACTCCTACGACGCCCATCTCAACCTCGGCGTGCTCTACGGTCTCGCCGACCGCAACCGCGAGGCCGCCGAGGCGCTGGAGCGGGCCGTCGAGATCGACCCGAACCGCGCGGACGCCTACGCCCTCCTCACGATCGCCTACATCAAGACGGGGCGCGCCGAAGAAGGGCTGCGCCAGTTGGAGAAGGCGCTCGAGATCGACCCGGATCACCCCAGAGCACGAGAGATTCTCAACAGCCTGAGCGGAGACCAGGCGCTTCCCGGCTAGCATTCCCTGGTGCCGGGGAAGCACGCGAGATCCAAGCGCGTCAGCACGCTGAAGCACGGCTCGGAAGAGAGGCTTGCCGGCTTCGGACGCGTGGCGGCTTGCCTGACGGTCGGCTTCGTGGTCGTGGTGGCGTGCCCGGGCACGAGCCTCGCGCAGGGAACGGTCCACGAGATCCATGAGATCCAGGGCCGGGGGCTCTCCAGTCCCCACGAGGACGCGATGGTCACGACGAACGACAACGTCGTCACCGCCATCGGAACCGACGGCTTCTTCATCCAGACTCCGTCCACGCGTAGCGACAACGATCCCGACACGTCGGACGGCATCTTCGTTCTGCACAGCGGGTCGCCGACCGTCACCGTCGGCGACCAGGTCGATGTCGTCGGTACGGTGGAGGAGTACTTCGACTTCACCCGCATCGACGCGACCGTCGCCGGGGGCTCGGTCAGCATCGACGCCAGCAACCAGCCGTTGCCCGCGCCAGTGGAGTTCAACGCCTCTCGACCGTCTCGCGACCCCGCGAGTCCGAGTTGCCGGAGGGAGTACGAGTGCTACGAGGGCATGCGCATCCGGATCGCGACCGGAACGGTGTCCAGCGGCAGCCAGCGCTTCAGCTCCGACCCGGTCGCCGAGATGTACATTACGCCGACGTCGTCGCGCGGCTTCCGCGAGCCCGGCATCGAGTATCCGGGCCGGCCGGGTCTGCCGGTCTGGGACGGGAACCCCGAGGTGTTCGAACTGGATCCCGACAAGCTCGGCTTGCCGAACGTCTCCTGGGTTCCCGGGACCACGTTCACGGCCACCGGCGTGCTTGGCTACGAGTTTCGCGGCTACGAGATCTGGCCGACGGAACTGAGGGTCCGGGTCCAGTCTCCGGCGCTACCGCGCGCGGTGCGCGCGAAGGCGCCGGGTGAGATCACGGTGGCGTCCCAGAACCTGTTGAACCTGCGGGAGAACGCCGACTCGGCCAAACTGAGCAAGTTGTCGCGCCTGATCCGGGAGGTCCTGGGTTCGCCCGACATCGTCGCCGTGCAGGAGGTCTACGGCCGGACCGCGCTCGAGAACCTGGCTGCGCGTATCCAGAGCGACGACTCGAACGTGCGCTACGAGGCCCATGTCCAGGCGCCCGGAACGTCCTCGTCTGTGGGTTTCCTGGTCCGCTCCGGAGTGACGGTCGGCCGGGTGACCGAATACGGCCGGAGCGAGACCTTCGTCGATCCTCGGGACGGTTCCGCAGACCGGCTTCACGACCGGCCGCCCCTCGTGCTCGAGGCGACGACGGACGGCCTGGCGTTGTCGGTGGTGGCGATCCACAACCGCTCGCTGATCGATGTCGACGATCCTGCCCGGGGGGAGTGGGTCCGCACCAAGCGCCTGGAGCAGGCGCAATCCGTGGCCCGGCTCGTCCAGTCGCTTCAGGACGCGAATGCGATCGTCGTGGGCGACTTCAACGCGTACCAGTTCACCGACGGCTACGTCGACGTCGTGGGCCAGATCAGGGGACGGATCACTCCGGACGAGAACCTGACTTGGGGCCCGGACCTCGTCACCAGGGATCTCTGCAGCCTGATCGACCGCGTACCGGCCACCGAGAAGTACTCGTTCGTCTTCGACGGCAACGCCCAGGCGATCGACCACGCGCTGGTGAACCAGTCGTTGGAACGGCACGTCGTGGGGGTCGCGTACGCCCGAGGCAACGCGGACGCCGCGAGGAACCACGAGGACGATGCGGCGAACGTGCTCTTCGCCGCGGATCACGACGGTCTGGTCGTGTATCTGACGCCGAACGCCAAGCCGCCGGTGAATCCGTCGCCGTGCGAGGCCGCGGCGCCCGAGCCGGACCCCGACCCGGACCCCGACCCGGACCCGGACCCCGACCCCGACCCGGACCCCGAGCCGCCGCCGGATCCAGCCGAATGCAGCGATGACGATGTCCTCTGTGTGGGGCACTTCGACGTCCAGGTCGACTGGCGCGCGCCCGACGGCAGGACCGGCCGCGGCATTGCGTACAAGTTGACCGCCGAGAGCGGGGACTTCTGGTTCTTCGAACCGGCGAACATCGAGATGGTCGTCAAGGTGCTGGACGGCTGTGCGATCAACGGCCGCTACTGGGTCTTCGCCGCCGGTCTCACGGATGTCGAGGTGACGACGACGGTTCGCGATCGGAGGAACGAGGCGCGGAAGACGTGGACGAACTCCCTGGGAACTCTCTTCGAACCGATAGGGGACACCGAGGCGTTCGACACCTGCGATCCTGAAGCCGGAACGGCGAGCCAGGGCCGGCCGGCGCTCCGGGACGGGGAACCGGCCGCCCAGGCTGTGCCGTCCTTGCGACCGGCGCGCCCGGTCGGCGGGCCGTTTCAGGCGAGCACGACCTGTGCCGCCGGCGAGACGTCGCTCTGTCTCCAGGACGCACGATTCGAAGTCCACGCGAACTGGCAGGCAGGCGAAAAGAGAGGTGTCGGCACGGCCATTCCCCGCACGCCGGACACGGGCATGTTCTGGTTCTTCAGCCCGGACAACATCGAACTGGTGGTCAAGGTCCTGGACGGTTGTCATCTGAATCGTCATCGGTGGGTACTGATGGGCGGTCTGACCGATGTCGGCGTCGGGATCACGGTCACGGACAGCGAGTCCGGCGCCGCGAAGACGTACCGGAACCCGGAGGGCTCGCCCTTCAAGACGCAGTTCGATCTCGAGGCTTTCCCGTGCGACGCGGCTTCCTACTCCGGCGTGTACCAGATCGGCGACGTGTAGGCGCGCTGCTGGGTGACCATGGGGATCTCCTCCGGTAGATCCTCGACGTCGAAGTACTTCGCGTCGTAGGCGGTCCAGCGGGGTGTCGGGATCTCGATCACGCGTGCGTAGTAGAAGGCCGCCTCGGCGGAATCGAAGTTCGGGTCGCGCCAGATGGCGGTGAGTTCGACGGCGCCGATCGTGTTTTCCCAGGACGCGTTCGCGACGTCGACGGTGGAGCCGACGGCGGGCGCCTTGCCGTCCGGACCGACTTCGCGGCCGTCGGAGAGGGCGACCTCGTGGACCTGCTCGTGGAGTTCGCCGTCTTTGTCCATCCAGCCCTTGACGATCTGGATCCGGTCGAGGTTGGCGCCGTCCGGGTCCCTTAGGGCGCCGACCAGGAACACGGGACCGCGATCGGTACCCGGCGACGGCGGCAGATCGCCGCCCATCGGCACGCCGCGCGAGTAGCCGATCGATGCGGCGTCGGAGCGGTCCGCGTCGCCGTCCTCGAAGTCCCAGCCGCCGAAGAAACGGACGACGATCCGCGGCCCCGTCGTGGCGTAGACCTCCCGCCGCTTCATCGCGGCGAAGATCGCCTCGCGGGTGTTCCGTTCGGCCCACACGGCGGCGTAGCCCGAGGCCGAGGTTTCCCAATTGAGCGGCGACGGCCAGGCGCCGACCATGGGCTCGAGCATGCGGGTCGACGAGGGGTAGGTCGACG
>JAPOVF010000249.1 GCA_026708285.1 Acidobacteriota bacterium | reverse complement strand
GAAGATCTCCCCGTCCTGGCGCTCGAACTCCCTGACCAGGGTCGAGTCGTCGGCGATCAGCATCTTCCGGGCGCGGTCCATCCGGTAGTAGTAGGGCACGCGGTCCTCACCGCCGATGACGACCGCCTCGATTCGCGGGTTTCGGACGATCGCCGCCAGCTCGCCGCGCAGCAGGTTGATGTTCTCGATGAAGGCGCCGCTCGAGGCGTCGATCAGTTTGGCCGCACGGTCGCGACCGACGGAAACGATCCGCCGGCCGTCGCCGCCGAACACGACGCCGAGCACCCAGTTCTCGTGGTGGTTCATCCGCAGCAGTTCGCGGCCGCTGGTCGCCTGGTGGATGCGGACCGTGTGGTCCGCGCAGCCGATCGCTAGCCGGCGTTCGTCCGGCGACACGGCGAGACCGAACAGCGTGTCGTGGCAGAGCATGTTCGACACCCGGAGCTTCCGGTCGTCGACATCCCAGATTTGAATCTCGCCGAACCGGGCGGGCGTCCCGCCGGTGGCAATCAGTCGACCGTTCCTGAGGAACGCGAGCCCCTGGATGCGCTCCGAGACGCTGCTGAGGCGGGCCTCCAGGCTGTCGCCGCTGCCGATCTTCGAGCGACGGTGGAGCAGCACCTCCCGGTTGCCCGATACGGCCAGCCACTCCCCGTCGGCGGAATAGGCGACCGCCGTGATCACCGGCGGCTGGCGGTAGACGATCGGCCCGGTCACCGCGCCGAGCCGCATCTCCTCCGGCGTGTCGTCGGCGGCCCCGGCCGCGATCCAATCGCTGATCGCGGCAATCTCCGCCTCCGCCAGCGGTTCCGCCCGCATCGGCATCGCCGGCTCGATCTCCCCCCGAAGCATCCGCAGCATCCGACTCTCGTCCGGCTTGCCGGCGACAAAGGAAGGACCGCTCATCCCACCGGCCGTGAGCCCCTCGAAGCTGGTCAGGTTCAACTCACCGCCAAGTTGCGCCGGCTGATGACACCCCTGACACCGTTGCTGGATGACGGGCCAGACGTCGCGGTAGTAGCTGGGTGTGGCTTCCTGGGCAGCAGCGGTCGTCGCGCAGAGTACGGCCGCGACTGCAGCGGCAAGCATCCGGATTCCGCCTCCGGCGGATGCCGGCCAGAAGGCCGGCGCACCCGGTCGCCCACCGGCACCTCCGGGAATGCCCTGGAAGCGAACCGAAGTCACGGCAGCCGGGCAAGTGAGCCTCCGTAGGACGACGGTGTCCAGCCTGAGTCGGGGCCGCGGGGGGCGGACTCCCGCGGGCTTGGAGCGAGCGACTTCCGACGCCCTGGCTGCGTCCGGCGACCAACCGAAGCGAGCGGAATGAAGCGAGCGCCGTCCCCCCATCCTCCCCTGAGCGCGAGCGGCCGCAGGAGTCCGCCCCCCGCGGCCCCGACTCAGGCGGGTGCCCGCCGCCCTACGCGAGGATCGAGTCGACGACATTCCCGTGGACGTCGGTGAGGCGGAAGTCTCGGCCGCCGTAGCGGTAGGTGAGGTTCGTGTGGTCGATGCCGAGGAGGTGGAGAACGGTGGCCCAGAGGTCGTAGATCGTGACCTCGTCCTCCACGACGTGGTAGCCGAAGTCGTCCGTCGCGCCGTGGATCGTGCCGCCCTTGATTCCGCCGCCGGCGAGCCAGATCGAGAAACCGAACGGGTTGTGGTCGCGGCCGTCGGTGCCCTGGTGGAACGGAGTGCGGCCGAATTCGCCAGCCCAGATGACGAGCGTCTCGTCGAGAAGGCCACGGGCCTTCAGATCCTTGAGCAAACCGGCGATCGGCTGATCGACCTGGAGCGCCATGTTCCGGTGGCCGACCTCGAGGCCCGTGTGCTGGTCCCACGGGTTCGCGGCTTGCCCCGCGTCGTCCGGTTCCGGCAGGCAACTCAGCTCGACGAAGCGCACGCCGCGCTCGACCAGCCGCCGTGCGAGCAGGCACTGGCGGCCGTAGTCCGCCGTCGTCTGGTTCGGGTGGTCCAGCGCGTAGAGCTCGCGCGTCGCCCGGGTCTCACCGCTGATGTCGCAGAGTTCGGGCACTTCGGCCTGCATCCGGAACGCGGTCTCGTAGTTGCGGACTGCCGCTTCGACATCGGCGTGGCCGCCGAGCCGCTCCAGGAAGGCCCGATCCATCTCCTGCACGAAGTCGAGCCGCTCACGCTGGGCCGTAGGGGCCTCCAGCGCCTGGATGTTCTGGACCGCGTCCTCGGCGTCGCCGCGCATGATGGAGCCCTGGAACTCGGCCGGCAGGTAGCCGTTGCTGTAGATGCCGACGCCGCCGTGCGGGATGCCGGCCTGGCCGCTCTGCAGGACGACGAAACCGGGCAGGTTCTCGTTCTCGGTGCCGAGCCCGTAGTTCACCCAGGCGCCCGCGGACGGGTGACCCACCAGCGGGAAGCCGGTATGGAAGAAGTAGTTGCCCTGGGCGTGCTCGTTCACCGTGCTGGTCATCGAGCGGATGACTGCCAGATCGTCGACGCACTCGCCGACGTGGGGGAACATGCTGCTGACCGGGATGCCGCTCTCGCCGTACTCCTTGAACGGGAAGGGCGAGGCGAAGATGTTGCCGTTCTCGTTGAACTGGGTGCGCTCGATCTTCGTCGGCATCGGCTTGCCGTGATCGCGGTCGAGCCGCGGCTTCGGGTCGAACGAGTCGACCTGGGACACGCCGCCCGACATGTAGCAGAAGATGACGTGCCGGGCGCGCGCTCTTGGCGCGCCATGGGCCGCTCCGGGCAGGAGCGCCGAGCCGAGCATGCCGTTCAGCGCGATCGCGCCGAACCCGGTCGAGACCTGGGCCAGCATCTGCCGGCGGCTCATCAAGGAACACTGGTGGTCGCTCATCGGAGGTACATGAACTCCTTCAGGTTGAACATGGCGTGCGCCAATCGGCGCCAGGCGTCGCCGCCGCCGGCGCTCTGCTCGAGTTGGTCCGCTTCCGCCTCGAGGCGCGCGATGCGGGACCAACTGCTGCGGTAGATCCGTGCCTGCTCGGCTTCGGACGGCGCCTCGATGTTGCCGAGCGCGGAGGCCGCGACGTCGGCAGGAACCAGTACGCGGTCATAGAGGCGAGCCTGGAGCACGCCCAGGGGCGCGTCTCCGCCGCCCGCGAACTGGACACGGTCCTTCTCCAGGCTCATCGGAAGTTCGTTGCGGACGCTTTCCGGTTCGGCCTCAGCACCGTTCCGGTATGCGGTCCAGGTGTCCTTGCGGTCCCGAGCAAGGACCAGGTGGACCGGTGGCGACTCGTCGCCGTCCGCGTCGTCCGGCAGGCCGCCGACCCAGGCTTCGAGTGTGTACTCGTCCAGCGTCCGCCGGATCGGCTTCGACGTCACGACATCTGATGCCCCCAGCCAGAGTGCGCCGTCGTCCACACGGACGTGGCGACCCAGCTTGAGCGGGAGACTGCCAATGGCATCGTAGACGCGCCTGACCTTGGGCGGGTCGTCGAACTCCCACGCGGCCATCGCCCTTGGCGCCGACGCTCGGTGGTAGAAGCGCAGCACGCCGCGCGTCTTGTCCGCCGTGAAGTCGCGGATCTCGGCGCTCTCCTCGCGGCGGTCCATGGCTGCTGCGCTCCAGGCTTCCACGTCCTCCTGCGCGGGCTTCCGGTCATGGGCCTGGTTGAGGAACCGCTCGGCCGCGTCGCGTTCCGGTTCGGTCGGAGGCCGCCCGAGGGCGAGGCGGAACATGGCGACGATGCGTTCCCGGTCGCTGCGCAGGTCGGGGTCCTGGGCGATCCGCTCCGCGAAGCGGGCGGCCAGATGCATGACCTGGGTGTTGTTCATCATGAGCAACGACTGTGCGGGCACGTTCGTCTGGTCGCGCTGTCCCTTGGTCGTCACCGGCGTGGGCAGGTCGAGTGTCTGGAGCAGGAGATCCGGCTGATTCCGAATGACCTGAACGTAGACGCTGCGCCGGTTCGACCAGCCGGCTTCCGGAAGGGTTTCGCTGGCGGTGACCGGTTCGAGTTGACCGGCGGCAATCAGCATGGAGTCGCGCACGGCCTCGGCCTCCAGACGGCGCAGGTGAGCGTGGGAAAGGAGATCGTTCCGCGGATCCCGTTCCCGGGCGGCCGGCTCCGGCGTCGACTCGAGCTGGAAGGCCCGGGTGGAGGCGAGCCGCCGCACGAACGTCTTGAGGGACCAGCCGTCCTCCCGAAGCGTCGTCGCCAGGTGATCGAGGAGGGCGGCGTTCGACGGGAGCTCGCCCATCTGCCCGAAGTTGTCCGGCGTGCCGACGATCCCGCGCCCGAAGGTGTGGGCCCAGAGGCGGTTCGCGATGACGCGGGCCGTGAGCGGATTGCCGGGGTCGAGGATGCTCCCGGCCAGGGCCAGTCGCGGATGAACCGAGTCGGGGTACGGCTCGGGGTCGATCGCTTCGAGGAACCGCTGCGGCACGGCTTCACCGAGCTGCCGGTGATTGCCCCGCTCCATCAGGGGCTGATCGAAGCGCGGGCCGGCGAGCACCGCGGGGGAGCGGGTCGGCGCGGGGATCGCCTCCTCGAGCCGCCGGATCGAGTCGACGATCGGCCCCGCTTCCGGCACCTCGTCCGTGTCGTTGGGAAGCAGGCCGCGGCGAACGAAGCTCGCGAGGAAACGGGCCTGGGCGTCGGTCATCGAACCGTCGCGCCAGGCCGCGACCGCGCCCTGAACCGCTTGGCCATAGCGGGCCGCCAGCTCGTCGCGGTCGCCGGGTGCGCCTTCGATCTCGAACAGGGGCGCCGTGAACTCGGCCGGCTGGTCGCGGGGAAGCTGGGCGTTCTCGTCGAGCACGACCGCCTCGGTGATCCCGAACCAGGAGCGGTCCGACCGCCCGCCGGAACTCTCACCGGTCATCGGGTGATCGGCGGCCGTCACCAGCTCGATGTAGGCATGGTCGCCGTCCCAGTAGCCGAGGTCCCAGTGCTGCCATCGCAACTGGCCGTCCGAGAGGGTCTCGATCGGATGGACCTCGCCTCGTTGGGGGTAGTTCTGGACCGCGTAGCGTGCGACGGCGCCGCCGCGGCCGGCGATCCGCACCGCCAGTTTCTGATTGGCCTCGATGAGAAACCGCGGTGACGAGAAGGTGCCGTTGTGGCGGTTGGTCAGCGAGTGCGTGTAGACGCCGCCCGGCAGGATGTCGGCGACGATCGCCCGGCCGCCCTGAGTGACTTCGTAGCTTCCGGCTTCCTGGGGCTTCGCGTCGGGAAGGCCGTTGCCGTGCCGGTACCACTGCTCGACATCCTCGGTTCGGCTCAGGTCCCAGCGCTGGACGGCGGGCGCCTGGCGCCGACTCTTGAGTTGCTGCCCGCTCCGCTCATGGGCGTCGGCCAGTTCCTCCCACTGCTTCGCGAAGGCCCCACGGCTGCGGATCCGGGCTGTTCGGACCCAGGCGTAGAGCGGGTCGTAGGGCGACTGGCCGCCCGTGAGCGCCGCGGCCCACGGGCCGTCCGGCTGCCGCAGGCTGGCAGGCACGCCGGCGGCGGCTTCGAGCCAGGCTTCGGCCAGCACCTGCCTCAGCTCGCCCTTCAGGCGGATCAGGTCGTCCCGGTGCGCGTTCCGCCGCGCCTCGTCGTCGATCGTCTGAACCCCCGGACGGCCATTGACCATCGTGCCGTACAGGGCGTAGAAGTCGGTCTGGCTGATCGCGTCGAACTTGTGGTCGTGGCAGCGGGCGCAAGCGACGGTCATCCCCAGGAACGCCTTGGAGACGACATCGATCTGGTTCTCGGTGAAGCGGACCTGTTCGTCGAGGGCGTCGGTGGGGCCGAAGCCGTGCAGGACGAAGCGGTACTGGGCGATACCGATCGCCGACTCGTTGATCCCGAACTCCGCGTTCATCCGCGGCTTGTCGAGAAGATCGCCCGCCAGGTGCTCGCGGATCAACTGGTCGACCGGGACGTCGGCGTTCAGTGCCCGGATCAGGTAGTCGCGGTAGCGCCAGGCGTAGGGAACCGGTGGGTCGCCCTCGCTGCCGTGGGTCTCGGCGTAGCGGACCCAGTCCATCCAGTGCCGAGCCCAGCGTTCGCCGAAGGCCGGGTCGGCGAGCAGCCGGTCGATCTCCTCCGCGACCGCGGCGTCCCGGTCGACCGCGGCTCGGCGCTCGAAGTCGTCGACCTGGGCGGGTGTCGGCGGCAGGCCGGTGAGCACGTAGGAGAGCCGGCGCATCACAGTCCGCGGCTCGGCGAGAGGAGCGGGCTCGAGACCGGCGTCGGCGATCCCCGCAGCCAGGAACCGGTCGACCGCGTTGCGCGACCAGGCCGGGTCCGGGACCTCCGGAGGTTCCGGGTCGTCGATGGGCTGCAGGCTCCACCAGCTCTTCCGGTGTTCGAGGATCGTCCGCCACGCGGTCGCTACCTTGAGAGCGTCGGCGGAGGGCGGTTCGTCCCGGGGGTCGGGCGCGCCGATTTCGATCCAGCGCTCGAAGTCGGCGACCACGTCGTCTGGCAGCTTCGCGCCCCCCAGGGGCATCCGGAAGTCGAGGCTCGGGTGCCTCATCGCCCGCAGCAGGAGGCTGCCGCGCGGCTTGCCCGGCTCGATGGCGGGGCCCCGCATGCCGCCTTCCAGCATGCCGCCGCGGTAGTCGAGACGCAGACCGCTTTCCGCGATCTCGGTGCTGTTGTGGCAGGTGTAGCAGTGCTCGACCAGGACCGGTCGGATCTTCTGCTCGAAGAACTCCAGGTCCTCCGGGGCGAACTCCGACGAGGCCGCCGGCCCGCCGAGCAATGCGGCGGCCAGGATCGCGGCGCCTGAGCGCAGCGAGATCCTCACATTCGCGTCCATTGGAGCGCCTGCCAGTTTACAACGGCGCCGGTCGCCCGCGCCGCTCGTACGGGTCGACCACGCTGCCGGCTATGCCGGCGCGGATCATGCCGAACAGTTCGCCACGCCACCCGCGCCCCTTCGAGATCTCCGTCGAGATGGTCACGACGACCAGATCCTCGGCAGGGGAGACATAGATGTACTGGCCCCCGTAGCCGCTGGCGATGTAGGCGCTGCGTTCCCGGGACCCTCGGAGCCACCAGAGGTAACCGTAGCCGCCGTAGATCCGGCCGCGTCCGCGCGGCCCGACAAGTCCGGGGCGGGTGGACCGGTCGACCCACTGCCAGGGCAGCAGTTGCTCGCCTCCCCAACGGCCCCGGTTCAGGTAGAGCTGACCGAACGTCAGCATGTCGCGCGGCAGGAGGGAGAGGTTGTTGCCGCCCATGTGGACGCCCTGCCGGTCGCGCGCCCAGGCCGAGCGGCGGATGCCGAGCGGACCGAAGAGGTGCTCGCGGGCGAAGTCGTGGGTGCTTTGACCGGCGGCGCGGGCAAGGCTCGCCGAGAGCAGGTGGGTGCCGCCCGTGCTGTAGGAGAAACGGGTTCCCGGCTCGGCCCGGAGTGGCCGCGCCAGGGCGGCCCGGACCCAGTTGCGGGACGCCACCCAGGAACCGTAGTTGCCGAAGCTGGTCGATTCGAGCCCCGACGTCATCGTCAGCAGGTGGCGCACCGTGATCGCCTGTTTCCGTGGATCGTCCAGATCGGCGGCTTCGGACAGCACCTCGGCGATCGGTTGATCGAGTTCGAGAACACCCTCTTCGACCGCCAGGCCGGCCAGTGCCGAGAGGACGCTCTTCGAGGCCGACTTCAGATTGTGCAGACGGTGGCCCGCGGAGCCGCGGAAGTAGCGCTCGGCAACGAGGCGGCCGTGGCGCGCGATCAGCAGGCCGTGGAGGCCCTCGAGTTCGCCGATGTCCTGGATCGTCTGTTCCAGCCGGTCCGCGTCCAGCCCAACCTGGTCGGCTGGGACCAGTTGCCACTCGCCGGGCCAGTCGTCGTCGGGAGGAGGCGCCGGCAACTGAAACTCGACCAGGAGGCCGGGATGATCGGAGATCGCCGTGTCGGGCAAGGCGGGTGGCCATTCGCTCCAGAGCGGCCACCACCCGGACGCTTCGGCGTCGAGCAGCACGTGGTCGATGCCGCCCGGGAGAAGGTCGCGGTAACCCGCCGCGTCGAAGCGGCCGAGTGCGGGATGGCCGCTTTCGAGGTTGAAGTCGCCTGCGATGAGCGCCGGCCGGGCTGGCAATGAGAGGATGCGCTCCAGCAGGTGTTCGGTCTGGGCGCCGGCGAGTTCAGGGTCGCCGTTCGCTGCATGGACCCCCACCACGTGGAAGGGTAGGGCCGGGTGCTCGATCCGGGCGGACAGGGCGATCCGGCGCTCGAAACGGTCCCGGTCGGGAAGCAGTGGCCAGGTCGCCGGGTCGGCAATGGGAAAGCGACTGAGGATCGCAGACCCCTCCTCGAACCCGAGCCAGCGCAGCGAGCCGTTGGCGCGGGCGTAGACAGCCTGCAGATCGAGTGCCTCGGCCAGGCGGTCGGCCAGACACCCTTCTGCGACCGTGCACCAGGCTTCCTGGAGGACGACGATGTCGGGTCGCAGGTGGTTGATCGCGTCCGCAAGGCGACCCGCACGCACCAGGCGGTCGGAGGCGCCGGCGGGTGGCAGGAGGCGCCCTTCACGGTCCGGGTAGCCGTGGTATGCGTTCAGTTGGAGTACGCGAAGCCGATCGGCTCCAGTCGTCGAGTCGGCTTTGGCGGGTTGACCCACCAGCCGCGGCTCCGCCGGCTGCTGGCGAGCCAGCAGCTCGACGAAGGCCGGACTCGATGCCGCAGCCAGCAGGCCGAGGCTCAGGACCGTGCCGCGCAGCGCCGGATGAACTCGACGGGTAAGGACCGCCACTCCGATCGAAACGAAGCCGGCGATTGCCGCGGTGACGAGAACGAGCCGCGCCGCGTCAGGCTGGACGACGGTGATCGACCCCGCGATCCAGGGGATCGATCCCAGCGCCACGGCGGTCAGGCCAGCGGCTGAAGCCGCGGCGACGGCGGCGAGAGGCGGGCGCGGTCGCGTCATGATTGCGGGGAGACTATGCGTAGAGGTCCAAACGCCGCACGGCGGAATCCGGGTGCTACCCTAGGAGTTACAGACTACGAGCAACGCTCTTGCGGCTTTGCCGCGGAAAGGAGGTCCGGAATGGGTTGTCGAGAAATCCGCCGGATGACCCCTGCCACCATCGCGTTCTGCTCGGTCCTGATCCTTGGAGCGGGTTGTGCGGCGCCCCCGGAGGAAGCGGCGCCGGCACCCGAAGTGGATCCGGTGGCCGAGAATGAAGCGGCCCTGAACGAACTGGCGGCCAAGTACCTGCAGGCTGTGAACAGAGGCGATGCGGATGGCCTGGCGGTGCTGTACACCGAGGACGCGATCCGGTTCCCTTCGGACGGCCGGCGCATCGAGGGGCGCGACGCCATCCGGCTGTTTGCCGCCGCGGACTACGCCGACGTCGACTGGGAGATGCAACTCCACGTCGAGGAGAGCGACTACAGCGGCGATCTGGCCTTCGTTCGGGGCACGTATGCCATCACCCTGACACAGAAGGAGAACCCTTCCGCCGTCTACCAGGAAGTGGGCAAGTGGATGGACCTGATGCGTCGCGAAGAGGACGGATCGTGGTTGATCGCGCGGGAGATGTCGAACCGGGACTATCCGCCGGGTCTGATGCCCGATCCTCCCGAGGAGGAAGGTTGAGCATGAAGTACATCACTCGTGTGACTGAGTCTCCCGCGATCAGCCTGCTGGCTGTCCTCTTCGTTGGTTTGTTCACCGTCGCCTGTCCGCCGGTCGAGGAGGAGGTCGCCGAGGATCAGAACGCGGTCGAACCCAGCATCGGTGACGAGAGGGCCCTCAACGCCTTGATCGCCGACTTCATGGTCGCCCTGAACACCAGCGACGCGGACGCCATGGCGGCGCTCTATGCGACGAACGGGCGCAGGATGCCGCCGAACGGGCTTCCGATCGTCGGCCGGGAAGCGATCCGGCAGAACATTGCGCAGACCTTCGAAAGCTCGGATCTCGAGGTGCAGCTTCAGGTCGAGGAGACCCGGTTCAGTGGTGAGCTGGCTTACGTCCAGGGAACCTTCGCCCTCGGAGCGACCCCGAAGGACGGTTCACCGCGGACGGATTCTCTGGGCAACTGGATGCGCCTGATGCGGCGCGAGCCGGATGGCAGGTGGCTCGTGGCGTACGAACTCTGGAACTTCGAGTCGTAGGCCAGAGTCAGCGGCGGCGGGGCAAGGGCTGAGTTCGCCGGCGCCTTCTTGGCGGCGGGCTATGATCCGTCGCCGTTCCTGATGTCCGAACCACTACCGCAGCTCCTCACCTTCATGGGTGCCCCCGGGTCGCCCTACACGAGAAAGATGCGCGCGGTGCTGCGCTACCGGCGCATCCCGTACCGGTTCCTGATCTCGGGCGCTGGCGGCCGCGAGGATCTGCCCGCCGCCAAGGTGCGCCTGCTGCCGACCTTCTACTTGCCCAATGCCGAGGGCGAGATCGAGGCGGTCGTCGACTCGACGCCGCTGATCCGCCGCTTCGAAGCAGAGTTCGACGGTCGCTCGGTGGTTCCGCCGGATCCCGTGACCGCGTTCATCGACTACCTGCTCGAGGACTTCGGCGACGAGTGGCTGACCAAGGCGATGTTCCACTATCGCTGGGTCTACGAGGCGGACATCGAGAAGGCCGGCCAGATCCTGCCCCGCTGGCGGCAGGTCGAAGGTCCGGAGGAGCAGTTCCAGCAGGCGGCGAAGACGGTCTCCGAACGCCAGATCTCGCGGCTCTGGGTTGTGGGTTCGAACGAGACGACGGGCCCCGTGATCGAGGCCAGCTACCGCCGCATCCTGGAGCTGTTTCGGGATCACCTGACGGAGCGCCAGTTCCTGATGGGCAGCCGTCCCGGCGCTTCCGACTTCGCGTTCTTCGGCCAGTTGACGCAGCTTGCGGCGTTCGATCCGACGCCGATGGCGGTGACCCTCGAAGTGGCGCCGCGCGTCTATGCGTGGGTCGATCGGGTCGAGGACCTGTCCGGCCTTGAACCGGATGACGACGACTGGATTGGCCGCGAGCAGTGGGCGACGCTGCGGGCGCTGCTGGGCGAGGTCGGCCGGGTCTATGCCCCGTTCCTGCTCGCGAACGCCAAGGCGCTGATGGCCGGGGCCGAACGCGTGGAGTGCGAGATCGACGGCCGGCCCTGGGTGCAGAAGCCGTTCCCCTACCAGGGCAAGTGCCTGAAGTGGCTGCGCGACGAGTACGAAGCTCTGTCAGCTGACGACAGGTCGGCTGTGGACGATCTCCTCGCCGGCACGGGTTGCGAGGCCTTGTTCGAGGGGGCGGGAGCCCCGCCCTAGGTGCCTCCAAGCGGCCGGCCGGGATTCTGGAAGTCGTTCAACCCCCGGTTCTACGGCTGGCGGATGCTGCCCGCAGCCTGGCTCATCTACGGCCTGGGTGCCGTGCCCTTCTACAGTTGGGGCATCTTCCTGCCTCAGATGCTGGACGAGTTGGGAATGTCCCGGGCCGACAGCGGCTGGGCGTTCGGCATCTGGACCTTTTGCGGCGGCGCCGTGGCGCCGTTGATCGGTGTTTGCCTGACCCGGTTCGGCCCCCGTCCGGTGTTCACCGCCGGCTTCCTGGCCGTGTCGGTTGCCTACTATCTGACCAGCCGGGCCCAGGATCGCTGGGACGTGCTGCTCTACTTCGGTTTGTTCGCTGGAGTGAGTCACACGTTCTCCACCGTCCTGCCGACGCAGACGCTGGCAGCAAACTGGTTTCTTCGATGGCGTGCGACCGCCATGGCCTTCCTGCTGATCGCGGCCGGCGTGATGGCGCCGTTGATCTACCGTTTCGCTCACTCGCTCCTGGACCGGGGCGGCACCTGGCGGGACGGCTGGGTGATCATTGCTGCACTCTGTGCGGCGCTGGGCGTGCTGTCGTTCCTCGTCCTTCGCAACACGCCGGAGTCGATGAGCCAGTTGCGGGACGGGGCCCGTTCTCTGGATGAGCTTCAGGCTGTGGCGACTCGGACAGGTGCCGAGACCCCGGACGAATGGGTTGCGAAGGAGGCGGTGCGGACGCCGCAGTTCGTGTTGATGGTGCTCTGCGGCCTGGGCTACGCTGTTCCCTGGGGCGTGCTGGCCAACCACGGCAATCTGCATCTGCTCGATGTCGGGTTCGAGAGCGGTGAAGCCGCCACTCTCCTTGCGCTCATGGCCTTCGTGAGCATCTTCGGCCGTGCCAGCGGCGCCTTAGGCGATCGGATCTCGCCACCTCGTCTGCTTGGCGTGGCTCTGGCGATGGAAGGAACAGGAATGGCGATGCTCCTGTTCGTCCGCACTACGGGGCAGGCGCGCGTCGCTCTGATCCTCCTCGGCCTGGGGTTCGGCATGGCCTACATCTGCCAGGCCGCCACCTTTGCCCGATTCTTCGGACGACGCGCGTTCGCGACCACGACCGGGGTCCGTTTCGCCGTGGGCGCCGCGTTCGGTGCGACCATACCCGCCGTCACAGGCTGGGCGTTCGACACTCAGGGCACTTACGC
>JAPOVF010000082.1 GCA_026708285.1 Acidobacteriota bacterium | reverse complement strand
CTTCACGAGATGATGAAGCGCCTCCAGGTCCGCGTCGAGAGCCGCGCGAGCTAGGTGGACGACACCTGTAAACTCGCGTTGGAACGCACGCTCAGGCCCACTTAGCACACCGTCAAGGTCGAAGCCTTCCTCCCCGGCACCGAGTCATGCCGGAGACGGAGACGGTCGCCGTCGATCTGAGTTGCCCGGGCGACCAGAAGCCCTGAGCATCGAGGCTGAAGGATGATTGCAGCTAGCACCGATCGCCCGCGTCAATTCGGCGCGGTCGTCGCCGTGTTCCTGGCGACGCTCCTCGGTAGCCTAGGCTTGGGCACTGCCTCGGGCCAGCAGTTCCTGACCTTCTCTCCTGCCAGAGACGGCACTGCTGAGTCGGGCAGCGCACGAGCTTGGGAGGTCGAAGTCGACCACCAGTTGGTGCGCTCCGACCCGCCCTGGATCGACTTGACCACACCCGACGGCCAGTCCCTCCGCGTGGAACGGACGCTCTTCGAAGACCGTGGCGGCGGGAACGCCATGTGGGTGGGCCGTTACCCGGAACACGACTATGACAGCGTCGTCTTGACTCTGCAGGACGGACACCTGTTGGGCCACTTCGGCCTGCCCGATGGCGGCACATTGTCCATCCGACACGAGTTGGGCCGCACGGGACGAATGAGCCGGGTCGGCTCGGCGCCGGTTGCATGCGGCGGCGGGATCATCCCGGAGAGGAACGAGCCAGCGCCTGCCTCGGCAAGAAGCGCCGTGGACCCCGCTCCTGACCGCGTCGCTTCAGAGACGAACCACGACCGACTGGACGTACTGCTTCTCTACACGCCATCGGCCGCGCGGGCGCTTGCGCAAAACGGTTACGGTCCGCCCTCCGCGTCCATGCAGCAGGCCGCCGACTACCTGGCTCTCGCGTTCCGCAACAGTCGCATCCCGTTGCGGCCCCATGTGATCGCGCGCGGGCTCCCGGAGGCTGAGGCAGCCGAACTGGAGCGAGCCGACGACCTCAACAAGAAGTTGCGGGAAACGGCCCAGCGGCGTCGAATCGCGCATCAGGCGGACATCGTCCACTTGTTCGCCAACGTCGAGAAGGGCCACTGCGGAAGAGCCTACCAGCTCGAATACGGCTACACGGCAGCCCGGTTTTCCGACTTCGCCTACGGCTACACGGTGCTGGCGCCTACTGACCCCACACGCCCTTACTGCATGACGCGCGACGACCCGTATCACCTGACAACTTTCGCTCACGAGATCGGACACAATCTCGGCGCAGCCCACAACCCTGAAGACACGGACCTGCTTCCGAGCGAACTGGTGGCACCGTACGCCTACGGTCATCGGGACCAGAGCCGGACACCGAACATTCGGACGCTGATGAGTTATGGCCGAGGCGTCAGCGTACCCTTTTTCTCCAACGTGCATGCACGCCCGGACGGCGCCGTCCTTGGCATCGCCGGCGAACGCGAGAACGCTCGCGCGCTGCAGCAGTCGATCTACCTCGGCGTGCGCTACAGCGACGTTCTGCCGACTCCGCCTCGCGCACCCACGGACGTGAGCGCGACCGCGACGAACAGCACGACTGTTCGCGTCACATGGAGAGACCGCTCGCATGACGAGGATGGGTTCATGGTCTGGAGTCGCCTGGAGGGCGCTGCCTGGGAGGTCGCCGTCCGCACCGAGCCGAACGTCGATGAAGCGTACGTTCAGGGTCTCCGCCCCGGCGGTCGCTATCAGTTCCTGGTTCGCGCCTGGCGCGGCGACATCTACCAGGACAGCGACCCGGTCAACGTCACCATGCCAGGCGGAGACCGTGTTCCCGACCTGGTGGTCGAGGCGCCGCGTGCGACCGAGACCTCCCTGGGGCCGCGCGGTCCCTTCCGGTTCGCCGCCACCGTGCGCAACAGTGGTGACAGCCCGTCGGATGCCACGACTCTGCGCTACTACCGGTCGTCCGACAGCCGCATCACCACCTCCGACGCGCCGATCGGCACCGACCCGGTAAGCGCTCTCTCGGTCTCGGGCACCGACAGGCAGAACATCGGCCAACGAGCGCCGTCAACTCCGGGCACCTACTACTACGGCGCCTGCGTCGATTCGGTCTCCGGCGAGACGAACACCACGAACAACTGCTCGGAGGGCGTGCGCGTCACCGTGACCGGAACGTCGGCTCCGGACCTGATTGTCGAGGCGCCGCGTTCGACCGAGACCTCCCTGGCGCCGCGCGGCCCCTTCCGGTTCGCCGCCACCGTGCGCAACAGTGGTGAAAGCCGGTCGGCTGCCACGACTCTGCGCTACTACCGGTCGGCCGACAGCCGCATCACCACGTCCGACACGCCGATCGGCACCGACCCGGTGAGCGCTCTCTCGGCCTCGGGCACGGACAGGCAGAACATCGGCCAACGGGCGCCGTCTACTCCGGGCACCTACTACTACGGTGCCTGCGTCGACTCGGTCTACGGTGAGTCGGACACCACGAACAACTGCTCCATCGGCGTGCCGATCACCGTAGCCGGAGCAACGGCAAGCTGTAGTGGAGACACCTGTCTCCTGCAAGGGGAGCGTTTCAGGGTCAAGGCCCGCTACTCGAAGGCCGGCGCCCCGAGCCAGAGCGCCGGAGCCGTCGAAGCGGTGCTGGCGGATTCCGCCGGGCTGTTCAGTGGCGAGAGCGACGGTCCCGAACTGCTCGTCAGGATCGTCAACCGGTGCCGCACCACGGGCTACTGGGAGGCGTACGCCGGGGTCGCGTCGGACGCCGACTTCAGCGTTGCCGTCAGGCATGTCGAAACCAACGAGCTCAAGTGGTTCCGCACCCGAGACCGCCAGTCCATAATCGACACCGAAGCGTTCGCCTGTACGCGGAGCGACGACCGCGCATCGCCGCCCGACCCGGTAGGCGCTGCAGGCGGCGCCGCATGCAGCGGCGTAACCTGTCTCCTGCAGGACGATCGCTTCAGGGTGAAGAGCTGGTACGCGCACGAGGGCGGCTCGAGCCAGGCCGCCGATGCGATAGCCGTGGATCTGGGCGAATCCGCCGGCCTCTTCGCCTTCGACAGCGGCAACCCGGAGCTGCTGGTCCGGATAGCCGACTCATGTAGTGCCGGCGGCTATCGGGCGGTCTACGCGGGTACCGCCTCGGATGCGGACTTCAGCGTCGCCATCAGAGACACCGAGACGAACCAACTCAAGTGGTTCCGTTCGCAGGGCGGGCAGTCCGTCGCGGATGCCGGGGCTTTTTCGTGCGACCACGGAGACACCTTCGCCGACGCGACATCGGTCGCCGTGCCTTCCACGACCGCAGGCGAGCTAGAGAAGCACGGCGACCATGACTACTTCCGCCTCGTGATTGACGGGGCGACCACGCTGACGGTGGAGACGACGGGAAGCACTGACACCTACGGCACACTGTTCGATGCCAGCGAAGCATCACTGGAGTCGGACGACGACGACGGAGCCAGTCTCAACTTCAAGATCGAGAGAGACGTTGAGGCGGGAACCTACTACGTCAGGGTGCGCGGCTACGCCCCTACCACAATGGGCAAGTACGAACTGCACGTGAGCACCTCGGGCGGCGGCGGATCTTCCGTTCCCGACCTCGTCGTGCAGTCGCCGTCGGTGAACGACACGACCTTGACGGCGGGCCAGTCGTTCACGCTTCGGGCCACTGTGCGCAATCAGGGTGGCCGCAGGTCCGCAAGCACGACCCTGCGCTACTACCGGTCTTCGAACTCCACCATCAGCACTTCGGACACCCATGTCGGCACGGAAGCCGTCAGTGCCCTTGCCGCTTCGGGTTCAAGCGCGGAGTCGATCAGCCTCACGGCACCGTCAAGCGCAGGAACCTACTACTACGGCGCCTGCGTCGATTCCGTGTCGGGCGAGTCCAGCACAGGAAACAACTGTTCGCAGGGCGTGAGAGTCACCGTTTCGGGGGGAGGGGGGAGTGCCTTCACGATCAACCTGACCAGATGCACCGGCAACGAGGTCTCCAGCGGGACGTGGAACATGACCATCGGTGGCAGCGTACGAGCCAACCAGTCCGTGAGGAACGTAACGGCAACAGGCGACGTCCAGCCTGGGACACGCCGGGTGGGAAGTCAGTTCCTGGGCAACTTCGCGGTCAACCAGACCAAGAACCTCAACATCACCGGGACGGTCTCGGGAGCAAGGCCCACCCGATGCGAGGTGGAGGTTCGGGGCACCAGGGGCAACGCGAAGGCCGAAGTTCTTCGCCTCTCCGTACCGCTTGAAGGAGAGGAAGGAGGGCCGTGAGATCCCGTGCCACGCGTGTAACGGACCGAGGGCCGCGCCAGCTAGGGCTCAACGAGCCCGTCGTAGGCCTCGGGCCGCCGGTCGCGGTAGAACTGCCACACCGAGCGCACCTCGTCGATCATCCCGAGATCCAGGTCGGCCACCAGGAGCTCGTCCTGGTCCCTTGACGCCTGGGCGACGATCTCTCCCCTGGGGCTGACGAAGTAGCTGCTGCCGTAGAACGAGCCGAGATCCCACGGCTTCTCGGTGCCGACGCGGTTGATGCAGCCCATGAAGTAGCCGTTCGCGACCGCGTGTGCCGGCTGTTCGATCGTCCACAGGTGGTCGGAGAGGCCGGCGACGGTGGCGGACGGGTTGTAGACAATCTCGGCGCCGGCGAGGCCCAGGGCCCTCGCGCCCTCCGGGAAGTGGCGGTCGTAGCAGATGTAGACGCCGATCCGGCCGAAGGCGGTGTCGAACACCGGGTAGCCCAGGTTGCCCGGGCGGAAGAAGTACTTCTCCCAGAAGCCGGCCACCTGCGGGATGTGGGTCTTGCGGTACTTGCCGAGATAGCTGCCGTCGGCGTCGATGACGGCGGCCGTGTTGTAGAGGATGCCCGCGGTCTCCCGCTCGTAGACCGGTACGACGATCACCATGCCGAACCGGCGCGCGTACTCCGCCATCCGCTCCGTCGCCGGGCCGGGCACCGGCTCCGCGGCCGCGAACCAGCTCGAGTCCTGGCCTGGGCAGAAGTACGGCGTGTTGAACACCTCCTGCAGGCAGAGAACCTGGACGCCCTGGCGGCCCGCCTCCTCGATGTAGGGAATGTGCTTGGCCGTCATCGCCTCGACCGTGGCGGCGACCTCCTCTGCCGACGCACCGTCGCCGCACGTGCCCTCCGGCAGCGACATCTGGATCAGACCCGACTTCAACATTCTGCTCATACCGCTTCTCCCTATCTCTCGGTGCGCCTACCTTGTCGGTGCGCCGGCCGTTGCGCGGGCCTTCTGGCCCGCGTTCCGGGCTGCCGCGAAGGCTAGAAAGGCCCACCGAACAGCCCTCGCTTCAAGAAGTTACCCCCGCCGGCCCGCCCATGCCACACATTGTCCTCGACCACCACCCGGCCCCGGCTGATCACGATCTCCGAGACCCCCTGGACCTCGGTGCCCTCGTAGGCGTTGTAGTCCACGCGCATGTGGTGCGTATGCGGATTGTCGATGCTGATCGTCTCCCGCCGATCCGGGTTGAACACGACGATGTCGGCGTCGCTGCCGACGGCGATCGTCCCCTTCTTCGGGAACAGGCCGAACAGCTTCGAGGCCGCGGTCGAGGTCAGTTCGACGAACTTGTTGACCGACAGCCGGCCGCCGACCACGCCGCCGTTGTAGACGAGGCTCATCCGGTTCTCGACGCCCGGGCCGCCGTTCGGGATCTTGCTGAAGTCGTCGATCCCCAGGACCTTCTGGTCCTTGAAGCAGAACGGGCAGTGGTCCGTCGAGATGCTCTGCAGATCGCCGAAGCCGAGCCCCCGCCAGAGGTGTTCCTGGTTCCACTTCTCGCGCAGCGGCGGCGTCATCACGTACTTGGCGCCCTCGAAGTCGTCGTGGTCGTAGTGGCTCAAGTCCAGGAACAGGTACTGCGGGCAGGTCTCCGCGAACACCTGGGCGCCGCGGTCGCGGGCCAGGGTCACCTGTTCGAGCGCGTCCGCGCAGCTCAGGTGGACGATGTAGACCGGCACGCCGGCCACTTCGGCGATCGCGATCGACCGGTGGACACCCTCCGCCTCCATCCGCGTGGGCCGGGTCAGCGCGTGGTACTTCGGCGCCGTCTTGCCCTCGGCGAGCGCGATCTTCACGATCTCGTCGATGACGATCCCGTTCTCGGCGTGCATGCACACCAGGGTGCCGTCCTCCCCGGCCTTGCGCATGGCCCGGAACAGCGTGCCGTCGTCCACGTAGAGCACGCCAGGGTAGGCCATGAACATCTTGTAGGACGTCACGCCCTCGTCCGCCAGCCGCCGCATCTCCCACAGCCGGTCGTCCTCCATGTCCGTGACGATCATGTGGAAGCCGTAGTCGATGCCCGCCTTGCCGGCGGCCTTCTCGTGCCAGGCCTCGAGCCCCTCGAGGGTCGAGTGCCCCTTGGTCTGGATCGCGAAGTCGACGATCGTCGTCGTGCCACCGAAGGCGGCCGCCCGGGTGCCGGTCTCGAAGTCGTCGGCGCTCGTCGTGCCGCCGAAGGGCATGTCCATGTGGGTGTGGGGATCGACGCCGCCCGGGATGACCAGCCGTCCCGCCGCGTCGATCGTCCGGTCCGCCTTCACGTCGAGGTCGCGGCCGATCAGCGAGACCGTTTCGTCCTCGACGAAGATGTCGGCGTGGTAGTCGTCCACCGCCGTGACGACGCGACCGCCTTGAATCAACAGGGACATGGCGTTCCTCCTTTCCGGCAGCGGGCTGCGGGGCAGCTACACTCTAGACGAACGACGCTCGTACTCCCTCAGCCAGGTTCGGTCGGAGCCTGGCTGCCGCGTCATCGTCCCCTAGGAAAGGCGGTGCAAGTGAAGCCGGACCTGCTTGACCGACTCGTCGGCTTGTGGCGCCGTATTCGCGCCTGGCTGAATCAGCGGGTCCGCGCACGGCTGACCGGCCTGCCTCGCCAGTAGGCGGCGTCCCGCTCGCGCTCGCTGCCGGGGATGCCGCCGCCCATCACTCTTCCCCTCCCAGCCGGTACACCCGTACCGCGTTGCCACCCAGGAACAGCGCCGCGGTCTCGTCGTCGAGTTCCAGGTCGGCCAGGCCCTTCAACGCCCTGGCGGGCGTGATCATCGGGTAGTTCGAGCCGAACAGCACCTTCTCGCGTCCGTTCGTCTTCAGGTATCGCACCAACTGCGAGGGGTAACGCTTGACGGTGTAGGCGGATGTGTCGATGTAGACGTTGCGGTGCTTGGTCGCGACCGCGACCGCCTCGTCGGTCCAGGGGTACCCGATGTGGCCCGCCACGATGACCAGCTCGGGGAAGTCGAGCGCGACCTGGTCGAGGTAGATCGGCCGTCCGACCTCCGACGGCATGAGCGGCCCCGTGTGACCGATCTGGGTGCAGAACGGCAAGCCCAGGTCACAGCAGGCCGTGTAGACCGGGTAGAACAGACGATCGGTGGGCGGCAGCTTCCATAGCCATGGCAGCACCCGGATGGCCTTGAATCCAAGCTCCCCGGCACAGCGACGAACCTCCCGCACCGCTTCCATCGGTCGCGCGAGATTCGCCGAACCAACGCCCGCCAGCCGCCCACCCGACTCGCCGACGAACCGGGCGACCTCGTCGTTCGAGATCAGCGCGCCGCCCGGCCCATGCCAGGCGCTGATCAGCATCCTGTCGACACCGCCGCCGTCCATCGCCCGCAGCGTCCCCGACACCGGCATCGGTTCGGTCGGGACGTCCTGCCGGTTCCAGCGCCGCAGAGACGCGAACATCTCGTGCTGCGCGTGCCGCAGCGTGGGGTGCTGCCCCCAGGCGTCGACGATCATCGGGGGCGGGTCCAGGTGGCCGACAGGCGGACTCCGCGGCGTTCGAGGGGATGGAAGTGGACGTCGTCGAAACCCCCGGACGGTTCGCCGGGAAGGCGCGACGCGTAGAAGTAGCGAATGTCGTCGTGGTTCTCGTCGAACAGGTTGAAGAGGTCGAGGTCGACGCGCAGCCCCGCGCCGAAGCGGTAGCCCAACCGCGCATTGACGACGGAAGAGCCGGCCCAGACGACGGAACCGTCTTCGATCAACGGAATGTCGTGGAAGTAGCGCCAACGGAGCGCTCCGGATGCGCCCGCGGGGTGTTCGTATGCCAGGCCTCCCGCGACGGTGGTTCCGATCGAGTTGGGAATCCGGTCGCCGGCCGGATCGTTGTCGTTGAAGCGGGCTCGCGACCAGGTGAGGTCGAGGTCGGCGGAGACTCGCCGGTTCACCTGGTAGAAGTTCGTCCACTCGACACCGGTTCGGCGGCTCGGCCGGCTCGCCTCCGTGGCGCCTGCGTCGCCGACGAAGACGAGCTCGGAGTCCAGGTCCAGAGCGAACAGCGAGATCGTCGTCTGTAGCCCTTCGACCGGTTCGGTGCGCAGGCCGAACTCGGCTCCGCGGGCTCGCACCAGGGCCGCCGCCGGATCGACCGCCAGCCCGCTGGCCGGATCGATCCGCGCCATGACGCCGCGCGCGTCGTTGCTGTGGTGGCCGTGGCCGAAGTTGAGGTAGTACTCGATCCGGCCCCAAGGGCCGAAGGTGAGGCTCAGCTTGGGCAGCAGGGCCAAGTCGCTCTCGGTGCCGGAGTTGCGCGGGTCATTGGCTTGGACGTCGGCGTCGAAGGTCTCCAGTCGCAGTCCGAACGTGGTCTGGAACTTCGGACCCCAGCGGATCGAGGACTGCGCCCAGGGGCCACCGGTCAACTGGCGGATCGTGTCGTGCCGCCGGGTGGCGAACCGCCGCCGGTTCCTCGTGTTGAAGAGGCCGTTCTCGATGTCGTCGAACCGGAGCTGGAGGCCGCCCGAGGTCTCGATGTGCCGATCGCCCCACAGTGCGTGCCAGTGGCGCTCGTAGCCGAGGCCGTAGACGATCCGGTCGTCGGCCTGTTCGAACTGGTCGCCCAGCTCGGGATCCTCGAGCAGGTAGGTGAAGTTCGAGAACAGGCTGAAGTCGTAGGAAACGACATAGGCGTGGAAGTGGTTCAGGGTGTAGCCGCGGCCGCGGTGGACTTCCGTGGACACGCTGAAGCGACGCGAGTCGCCGCCGGAACCCGGGTCCAGGAGATCGAAGCGGCCGACGAGGCCGGACTCGACCGCCCGCCTGGGAATCTGATCCGTGGCCAGCCACGAGCCGTCGTATCCCATCGCTGTGAGCGACCACCCGTTCACGCCGTCGCCGGCGTGGTAGCTCACAAGACCGTTGAGGCGCCGGGCGTCGTCGCTCCGAGTCCACGGGCCGTCGTAGTTCGAACCTTCCGCCGCGAACGTGAGCTCGCCGGACGCCGTCTCCAAGGTGTGGCCGACGACGGCGCGGCCGAAGCCGAAGCTGCCGGCCCCCAGCCGGACGAGAGTGTCGGGCAGCGCGTGGCGGAGCCGGATGTCGGCGGAACCGGCCGCCGAGAAGTCGCCGGAATCGGCGAAGTAGGTTCCCTTGCGATAGCGGACCCGCTCGACCAGCTCCGGGATCAGGAAGTTGAGGTCCGCGTATCCCTGTCCGTGGCCGTGGCTCGGCATGTTCACCGGCATGCCGGCTACCGAAACGCTGAAGTCGGTGCCGTGGTCGAGATTGAAGCCGCGCAGGTAGTACTGGTTCGCCTTGCCGCCGCCGCTGTGCTGGGTGGCGACCATGCCGGGAACCGTCTCGACGATGTCGCCGGCCCGGAGCGGGAGCCGCCGGGCGAGGTCGGCCGCCCCCGCGGACCCTTCGCTGGCCGACACGGCGATGCCGATCAGATCGTCGGCGCGCTCCCGGATCGTGATCTCGTCGTAGATGCCGAGATGCTCGGCAGGCGAGTCGTGGTCGTGGTCGTGCTCTTCCCCGGCGTGCTCATCGGGCTCGGTGTGGCCGTGTTCCTGAGCGGCCGCGGTGATCGGTCCGGCCGCGAGCACCGCGACGGCGACAGCGCGGCCGACGAAGGCCCGCCAGCACATCGACGCTTCCGCCCCGTTTCGGTTCATGCTTCATTCTCGCACCTCCTGGCTACACATCCCTTGCGGACTGTGTAGCTATTCGGCGGGCCGCAGAGAGCGCGTTCGGTCGTGCGGCAACCGGCAGCGCGCGTTATCCCTCTACGGCCCGCCGTTCACCTCGACCAGCTCGAAGAAGCCGAACATCATCTCGTCCGTGGACTGAAGCCCGAAGCCGACCGCGCGGGTCGGATCCGGGTTGTTCGGATTCGCCTCGGAGTTGTCGTAGACGGCGACGATCTCGATGACGGTCCCCGCCGGGACGAGCTTCGGCTTCTCCGGGTAGTAGAAGAGCTGCCAGTTGAAGTCGTACTCCGGCACCTCCAGGAGCAACTCGGAGTCGCCATCCGGGTAGTGCGCCGTGTACGACATCCGTCTCCCGCGCAGGTGCATGTGCGGGAGGTAAGAGACGATCATCGAGTCGCGCGCGATCTCGTGCCGGTACTCGACCCGGTGGTCGGGCGCACCGGCCGGAATCAGGAACTCCATCTCACCGGCGATCACGGCCTGGATCTCGGAGCGCAGCTCGCCTTTGCCGAAGTGGAGGCCGATGAGTGTCCGGTCGGTCTGTTCTTCGCCGTTCGGGTGGTAGTGCTGGTTCATGACGACGACGGCGCCCGGCTCGATCCAGCGCCCGGCGCCGTCCCGAAACTCCGTCGGCGCCGTCCCGGCGCCCCACATCGCCAGGACGTTGAAGTAGCCGCGACCGTCGACCGAGCCGCTGGCGCGCAGAGCTTCCTTGGGAGTCAGGGGCACGCCATCCTCCACCATGCCCGTGAAGTCCGCCTTGAAGGCAAGCTGGTGGTGGTTCACCTGGGGCGCACCCGGCCGAAACTCGACCGCGCGGATCCAGCGGCGCTCCGGGATGTCGAGGGTCACGAACTGGTTCAGGAACAGGTCGGGACCATCGGCAGGCACGGAGTCCGGTTCACCGAGCTGCCAGCCTTCCGTGAACCTGGGCGGTTCGGGCATGAGAGCCGGATTCCCGGGCGGCGCGCCCCGTTCGACCCAGGCGACGATCGTGCCGATCTCCTCTTCCGAAAGCGAGGGATCGTTGGCCCACTCGCCCACCGAAGGTTCCGCGAACCAGGGCGGCATGGCGCGGCTCGTCACGGCGCGCTGGATCGACCGCGCCCAGGGCCGGGCCTCCCGGTACGTGGCCAGCGACATCGGTGCGATCTCGCCGGGCCGATGACAATGCACGCAGTGCCGGTTGAGGATCGGCGCCACATCGCGAGTGAACGTGACCTCAGCCGCGGAGGCCGGCGCGGCCACGAGCAGAAGTACGGGGAGAGGGAATCGCATGGTGAAAGTTCACTCGCAGCTTAGACACGGAGAATGAACTTCCCGTTCATTTCCTGCACCCATGCGTTAATCTTCGTGAACCCCACAACCACTCGCCGAGCACGAGCGCGGGCATCGCGCCGCTTCACGAGGATCGATCCATGGCCGCACCGGACGAGCACGAACGCGAGATCGATGCGCTCCGCGACCGGACCTCGAAGCTCAGCGCCGCCGTGCTGCGAGTCACCGCGAGTCTCGACGAAGCGACCGTCCTGCAGGAGATCGTCGACAGCGCCTGCCAGCTAACGAGCGCCCGCTACGGCGTCATCACCACGATCGACGACGCCGGAACGCCCCGCGACTTCGTCTCCTCCGGGTTCACTCCCGAGCAGCACCGCGAGATGGAGGGTTGGCTGCCGGAGGGACCGCAGCTCTTCGACCACCTGCGCGACCTCTCCACGCCGCTCAGACTGGCGGACCTGCCGAGCTACATCCGTTCGCTCGGCTTCTCCGCCGACCTCATGCCGGCGAAGACCTTCCAGGGCACGCCGATGCGCCACCGGGGCGTGTACCTCGGCAGCTTCTTCCTCGGCGGCAAGCGGGGCGGACTCGAGTTCTCGGACGAGGACGAGGACGTGCTCGTGCTGTTCGCGTCGCAGGCGGCGACGGCCATCGCCAACGCCCGCACCCATCGCAACGAACAGCGGTCGCGCGCCAGCGTGGAGGCGCTGGTCGAGACCTCGCCGGTGGGCGTCGTCGTCTTCGACGTTTCCACCGGCGCTCCCACCACCTTCAATCGGGAGGCAAGACGACTGGTGGAGAACCTGGCCCCACCCGGGAGGCCCCCGGAGGAGCTGATCGAGATCCTCGTCTGTCGGTTCGCCGACGGCCGCGAAGTCCCGATGTCCCGCCTGCTCCACGACGCGCCAGCGCTGCGCGCCGAGGAGGTCGTGCTCTCGGTCGCCGACGGCCGCGGCGCCAGGGCGCTGGTCAACGCGACGACCATCCGCTCGGCCGAAGGCGAGCCCGAGTCGATGGTCGTCACCATGCAGGATCTCGCGCACCTCGACGAGCTGGAGCGGCTGAGGACCGAGTTCCTGAGCATGGTGAGTCACGAACTGCGCACGCCCCTGACCTCGATCAAGGGTTCGGCGGCCACCGTGCTGGGCGCGTCCGAGGAGCTCGACCGGTCGGAGATGCTCCAGTTCTTCCGGA
>JAPOVF010000300.1 GCA_026708285.1 Acidobacteriota bacterium | reverse complement strand
CGTTCTCTGGGTGCGCGGACCCTCTGGTCCGCACGCCGCTGCGGGTGTAACCCAACTGCAGCAGGGAATCCCGCAGAACGTCCGCCCGTTCTCTGGGTGCGCGGACCCTCTGGTCCGCACGCCGCTGCGGGTGTAACCCAACTGCAGCAGGGAATCCCGCAGAACGTCCGCCCGTTCACTGGGTGCGCCGGCCTTCTGGCCGGCTACCGCCGCAGGCGGCCAGAAACACGCGCCGGCCGAAGGCCGGCACCGCTGCCATCCGTTAGTCTTCTACACCCTCCGCCGACCGACGGCTACAGGAACACGAGCCCATGACCAAGCCCAACCGACCCCTCCACCTGCCCCGGATCTTCGCCGCGCTACTCGTCCTCGCGGCCGTGGCCCTGACCGCCGCTCCCGCGCCCGCCCAGCAGGACGATCTCCCGGCCGTCTTCTCCGAGGTGATCGACGTCCGGGTCGTGAACATCGAGGTCGTCGTCACTGACCGGCAGGGCAACCGGATCCACGGCCTGAAGGCGTCGGACTTCGAACTCCTCGTGGACGGCGAGCCGGTGCCGATCAGCTACTTCACCGAGATCGAGGAGGGGCTGGCCCAGGAGACCGAAGGCAGCGATGTCGCGGCCGTGCCGGACCTGGACGCCAACGAGCCGGTGGGGACGAGCTTCCTCCTCTTCATCGACGACTTCTTCTCGATCGCGCGCGACCGCAACCGGGTGCTCGACCGCCTGGAGAAGGACCTCGCGCAGCTCGGTCCTACCGACCGGGTGGCGGCCGTCTCCTTCGACGGCAAGGCGGTCACCATGCTGACCTCCTGGACCAACTCGCCGAGCCAGTTGGCGGACGCGCTGCAGCGGGCCCGCCGCCGCCGGGCCCACGGCCTGATGCGCATGGGCGAGCTGCGCACGAACGACCAGGAGCGCACGGACCGGGCGAATCTCAGCGCCCTGGCCGACCGCTTCGCCGAGGACGGCGGTGTCGACCTGCCCGAGGACGTGCTCCGCGGCAATCTGCGCGGCACGGAGCTGCGCTACGCGACGAACCTGGAGAACCAGTTGGAGCGCTCGGTGCTGGCGGCGGTGGCCACCCTGCGCAGCTTCGCCAACCGCCCGGGCCGCAAGGTGATGCTCCTGCTCGCCGGCGGCTGGCCGGAGTCGCCGGCGCTCTACACGATCGCCGACCGCATGCAGGGCCTGCAGGGCATCGGCGCCGCTGCGGACACCCGGATGATGAGCCAGGACGACCTCTACGGCCCGCTCGTCTCCGCCGCCAACCTGATCGGGTACACCCTCTACCCGGTCGACGTGCCGGGATTCCGGCCCGAGTTCGCGCTCGACGCGTCCGTGGGGTTCGACGCCAACTCGCCGACCGACCCGTCCCAGGGCGCCCTCGGCGGCATGATGCAGGAACGGGAGATGATGCAGCACTACACGCTCGAGCTGCTGGCCCGCTCCACGGGCGGCGTGCCGATGATCAACTCCCAGCGCGACACGGCGCTGGCCGAAGCCGTGGCCGACACCCGCTCCTACTACTGGCTCGGCTTCGAGCCCCAGCGCCGCGAGGACGACGCGGTCCACGACGTCGAGGTGCGGCTGGTCGGCTATCCCGAGTACCGGGTGCGCTCCCGCGAGGGCTACGTCGACATGTCGCGCGGCTCCGAGGTCACGATGATGGTCGAGGGGGCGCTGCTGTTCGGCAATCCGCCCAGCGCGAAGCCGCTCGGCGTCCGCTTCGGCAAGCCGCAGCGCGCGGGATTCGGCAAGATCATGGTGCCCGTCCGGGTCGCGATCCCGCTGGACGAAGTGACCCTTCTGCCCGTAGCCGGCGTCTGGCAGAACGAGCTGGAGTTCCGGGTCACGGTGATGGACCGGAACGGCAACCGCTCCGAGACCCCGGTGGAGACAATCCGCATCGCCGGCAACCAGCAGCCCCAGCCGGGCCAGTACTTCACCTTCGAGACCGGACTCGAACTGCGCCGCCGCGAGCACACGTTCGTCATCGCCGTGTACGACCCGCTGACCGGGACGATCCTGTCGTCCAGCGGCGACATCGGGCCGCGGTAGGGCGCTGCTGCGGCGGTGGTTGCGGTCGCCGCTTCGCGGCGGCGTGTTTCTGGCCGCCTTCGGCGCGCCTTCTCCGCGGGCCAGAAGACCCGCGGCAACGGGTCCGCGCACCCAGAGCACGGCCCTGCCCGGTGGGAGACTCTCTACTGCAAGCCCATTGCCCGCAGTGACGCCATGTCATCCGCATGTAGAGAAGTGGCCACACCGAGGTGGTTCTCTGGGTGCGCGGACCTTCTGGTCCGCTTCCGAGGAACAAAGCCGCCGGCCGCAGGCCGGCGACCTTGCTTTCCTGCTCGCGCTACAGTCCGCGCGTGCCCGCAGACCCCACCCCTTACGGCGCCTGGGCGTCGCCGATCTCCGCCCGCGACGTCGCGGAGGGAGCGCGCCGCATCGACGACATCGCCGCGGCCGGCGACCGCGTCTACTGGATCGAGCGGCGCCCGGACGAAGGCGGCCGCAACGTCCTCGTCCGCCGCCGCCCCGACGGCGCCACCGACACCCTGACTCCGGCCGGCTACGACGTCCGCAGCCGCGTCCACGAGTACGGCGGCGGCGCCTTCTGCCTCCTGGTACGAGTAGAGAACCCCGCCGCCTCCACCGACCGTTCTCTGGGTGCGCGGACCTTCTGGTCCGCATCAGGCGCCTCGCCGCGAAGCGGCGGGCGCGAGTTGTCCCACGCCTTCGTCAACTTCAAGGACCAGCGCGTCTACCTGGTCTCCACCGGCCCGCCGACCCCCCTCACGCCGCCCGACCGCGCCCACTACGCCGACCTCGTCTTCGACCCCCACCGAGACCGCCTGATCGCTGTCCAGGAACGCCCCGACCCGGCGGGCGGCGAACCGATCGCCGCCATCGTGGCGATTGCCCTGCGGTCGACCGCATCCGAACCGACCACCGAGCTCGTCTCCGGCGCCGACTTCTACAGCAGCCCGCGGCTCTCGCCCGACGGCTCGCAGCTCGCCTGGCTGAGCTGGAACCACCCCGACATGCCCTGGGACGCCACCGAACTCCGGCTCGCCGACCTCGACGACCGCGGCCTCCCAGCCGCCCCCCGCCTCGTCGCCGGCGGCGACCCGGCCTCCCCCGAAGCCGTCCAGCAACCCGGCTTCGACCCCGACGGCCGCCTCACCTTCATCTCCGACCGCAGCGGCTGGTGGAACCTCTACCGCCTCGGCGACACGAAGCCGGTAGCAGTAGAGAAGCCCGCCGACACCGACGCACGTTCTCTGGGTGCGCGGACCTTCTGGTCCGCATCAAGCGCGACGCCGCGAAGCGGCGAGCCCGAATCGCCCCTCGTTACCGCCCTATATCCACGCAACGCCGAGTTCGGCGTCCCACCGTGGCTCTTCGGCATGTCCACCTACGCCCACACCGCCTCCGGCATCGTCGCCGCCTGCTGCGAACAGGGCGTCTGGAACCTCCTCCTCATCCCCCCTGCCCCTTCGCTGGGTGCGCCGGCCGTGGCGCGGGCCTTCTGGCCCGCGTCTACGGCATCAGGCGCGATGCCGCGAAGCGGCGAGCCCGTCCCCATCCCAACCCCCTACACCTCGATCACCTGGCTCCGCCCCGCCACCCCCGACACCGCCATCTTCCTCGCCGCCGCCCCCGACCGCCACGCCGAACTCGTCCGCCTCCACCTCCCTGCCGGCGCCGCCACCGCTCCAAGCGCGGCCGCCCCGCAACTCGAAGTCCTCACCACGACCGGCCCGCCCCCCGATCCCCGCTACGTCTCCACCGGCCGCCCGATCGACTTTCCCTCCGCCGGCGGCCGCCGCGCCTATGCGTTCTTCTATCCGCCGAAGAACGACGACGCCCACCCTCCGGCCGGCGCCGGGCCGCCCCTGATCGTCAAGAGCCACGGCGGTCCCACCTCCGCCGCCGAGCACATCTACGACCCCGGCGTGCAGTTCTGGACCTCGCGCGGCTTCGCGGTCGTCGACGTGAACTACGGCGGCAGCACCGGCCACGGCCGCGCCTATCGCGAGTCCCTGCGAGGCCGCTGGGGCATCGTCGACGTCGAGGACTGCGCCGCCGCCGCCGAGGCGCTCGCCGCCCGCGGCGAGGCCGACGCCGCTGGACTGCTCATCCGCGGCGGCAGCGCCGGCGGCTACACCACGCTGGCGGCGCTGGCATTCCGGGACACCTTCGCCGCCGGCGCCAGCCACTACGGCGTCGCCGACCTGGCCGCCCTCGCCCGCGACACCCACAAGTTCGAGTCGCGCTACCTCGACCGCCTGGTCGGCCCGTACCCGGAGCGCGCCGACCTCTACCGCGAGCGCTCACCGCTCGAAGCCCGCGACGGCTTCTCCTGCCCGGTCATCTTCTTCCAGGGCACGGAAGACCGGATCGTGCCGCCCAACCAGGCCGAGTCGATGGTCGAGGCGCTGCGCGCCAGGGGCGTCCCGGTCGCCTACCTGCTGTTCGAGGGCGAGCAGCACGGCTTCCGCCGCACCGGGAACATCGTCCGCGCCCTGGAGGCGGAACTCAGCTTCTACGGCCAGGTCCTCGGCTTCGTGCCCGCCGGCGGCATCGAGCCGGTGACGCTTCTCGGCCCCGGATAGTGAACACTGGGTGCGCCGGCCTTCTGGCCGGCCGGAGGTGCGCTGCCGCGAAGCGGCGCGCACGAGCCGCGCAACCGACGCCGCCCCGGATAGGCTGCAACCCCTCTACCCAAACCGCAGGAGATCGCTATGACCGATACCGCCGCCGCCGTGAGAGAGATCATCACGAACATGCCGAGCCGTCTCGACGCGGACGCCGCCGCCGGTCTCGATGCCACGATCCAGCTCGACCTCTCCGGCGAGGGCGGCGGCGTCTGGCACTGCACGATCAAGGACGGCGCCTGCACGGTCCACGATGGCGCCCACGACGCGCCGACGATGACCATTTCGATGGAAGCGGCCGACTACGTCGAGCTCATCGCCGGCCGGCTCAACGGCATGACCGCCTTCATGGGCGGCCGGTTGCGGATCTCGGGCGACATGGGACTCGCGATGAAGATGGAGAGCCTGTTCAGCTCGGGTTAAGGCGCAGCCGGCGATGCCGCGAAGCGGCGTACCCTGAACTCAGTAGTCGTCGCTCTCGAAGTCCTCGAGGTGAAAGGTCTGAGTCCCTTCGAGCCGCTGGTTGTACAAGGCATATGACCGGGAGCTCCCGTCGGGGCCCGGTCGAGTTTGATAGCTGACCCGGTAGCTGCCGGGGAAGGGGGCGTGAATCGTGGCCTGCCCTGTTTCGTCGACTGAGACCGTGGCCATGGGCCCGAACACCCAGTCGTGTTCGCCAAGACCATGAATCCTCAGCACGCCGCGCTCTCTGCCGACGAAGTGGAGCGTGGGCAGTGAGCCCAGGTCGATATCCAGTCGTTCCCGGTCGCCTTCGTTCGCGAGCGCGATGCCGCGGCGAAGGGTGATCTGCTCGTGACGGCTCGGCACGCCGTGGGTCAGCACCAGCCGCCACTCGCCGACGGGGAGATCCGTGAACGCGAACGTCCCTCCGGCGTCGATGGCCGCGGTTCGCTCTTCCGCGGTCCGCGAGATGGCTGTCAGGCGGGGGTCGGAACCGAGCTCGAACAGGTCGATCGAACCCTCGATCACCGAGCTGTTCGGCACCAGCTTCAGCGTGACCGCGCGGGCGCCGTCCCCGGCGCGGAGGACGACCTGGCTCTCCAGGGACTGGTACCCGGGCGCTGTCGCGTACAGGTGGTAGGGCCTCGTGCCAGCCTCGAGGTTTTCGAACAGAAAGGCGCCCCCTACCGCCTGCGCCGTCTTCGTGGACCAGCGCGTCCAGACGTCCGGCCCCGCTCCCGTCGCCAGGTGAACCTCCGCCGTGGGGCTTCCCTCCGGCAGACCGAGGACTTGCCCTTCGATGCTGTTCCCCTTCCGCACCGTGATCTCGATCTCGTTGTCGCCCGGCTCGAGCTTGTGGATGCTCGTCTCCGCGTGTCCCGCCCAGGGGCGAACAGTGAACTCGATCTCGCCTGGCGGCAGGGCGGTGAACAGGGCGGCGCTCAGCACGTTCTTCCGCTCGGCTCGGAACGCGCCGGCGGCATCGGTTCGGATCGTCTGAGCTCCTTCCAGATGCCATAGAGCCAACTCGGCCCGGTCGCGCGACGCAGGCCGTTGCTTCTGGCAGAGCTCGATGCCCGCGTAGGTGCTCGGCAACACGATCGGTTCGTGGCCGACGTAGCACCAGTGAACGGTGGCGCCCTCCACGGGCCTGCCGCTCGGGCTGCGGACGACGCCCGCAACATCGGCGCCCGGCCGCGCCTCGATTATGAGATCCGGCGCCGGATCAGCTGACAGGTCGACGCGATGCGGCGGGGCGAAGTAGCCCGAATGGACCGCCCTCACGAAGAAGGCGCTCCGGTGATCGACGGTGAGCTCGAAGCGGCCTGCCTCGTCGACGACGTTGGAAGCGGCCGGCCTTGGGTACCTGCCGTTGCGGCTCCTCGAGAGTTCGTACTCGTCGAAGGCGCTCACCCGGGCCTTCTCGAGCGGTCGCCCGTTGGGCGCCCACACGGTGCCGGCGATCGTGAATCCCGGGCGTAGCGTGACGACCGCTTCGAGCGGGTCGCCGCGGTCCCAGTTGAAGTGATCCGCGACCATTCCCGGCGCCTGAACCTGACCCCAGATGTGCTTGCAGCCCTCGGGAATCCACAGGGTCACGAGTTGCTGCGGGCCGAAGGCGGTACGTATGCCGCCGCCGCGTTCGTCGTCGAAGCACAGTTCCTTGGACCACCAGACGACGCCGGTGCGGCCATCGAGACCGCGGACCTCCAGGGTGAACTCCTCTACCGCCCCCAGCAGGCCGAGGTCGAGGTCCTCATCCGGCTCCAGGAAGAACTCGGCGAGAGTGTGGTCATAGGCTCGGATGTCATACCAGCCGGAGGGCAGTCCCCGCCGGGAGTACCTGGATTCCTCCTGCCTGAGTTGCGGCCGAGCCATCCGGCCCAGGGCGTAGTCCTGGACCCTGGACCCGTCCGCCAATCTGAGCAAACGGAGTGCCGCCCGCGTGTCGGGGTCCGGTGAGGTGAAGGCGACCGAAGCATCGCCGGCATGGACGATGGCGGGCGAACCCGAGAGGACGTGCGGACTCGTTGCGATCAGGGAGTCCGCCCGGAACACGCCGAGCAGCACCCTCGAAGTCGAAGGATGAACACCGTGCAGCGAGAACTCCCCGTCGGGCCCCACCAGAGCCGCTGCGACGATGTCCTCGTTCTCTCCGTCGGGCTCCCTGTGAGGAATGGCCGCCACGAGGTTTCGACCGTCCCATAGCTTGACGCGTTGAAGGTCGTAGAGCCCCCATGGCTTGCCGCCTTCGACACGGCCGTTGATCGTCCGGGAACGCGTCAGCCGCACGGTTCCCGAGCGGTCGGGCGCGACCGCACCGCCTACGAAGTCCTCGGCCGCTACGACCGTTGCGAAGACCCGCTGAGCGAGAGGCAGAACCGCCGCCCCGTCGGAGTCCGTGTCCAGGAGGCACACCAGGGGCTCGGCACGGCCCTGATCGGCCAGCAGGAGCACCCGCGCACCGGGTACGGGCTTCTCTGTCGTACCGTCGATGACCGCAACGCTGCTCGTCACACGGCTCATCGCACGCGAGCCGCCGTCACCGTCCTGAACGAGCCCGAGTCGGCTGCTCGGAAGACGCAGGCCATACCTGGACCTGCCCGTGTCCCTATCGATGATCCGCACGAGGCCGGAGCTGCGGACCCTGTAGACGACTGCTCGCTCCGCCGTGAATCCGAGAGCAAGGCCTTGCCACTCGATGTTCGCGGGGTCGTAGCACCCCTGCAGGCTGGCCGATTCGACCGCTCCTTCGAAACGGATTCGGCGCTTGGATGTCACTCCGCCGGCGACGTCCCGCGTCATCGTGAATACGAGCTGGTCCGTCGGCTGCTCGGCGTTCTCCAGGTCCTGCGCGCGACCGACACCAACGGACGCGAGGAGGATGCCGATCAGCGCTGCCGGGACCGCCTTCACCTGCACGGAATCATACGCACCGCCGTCGTCCAACCTCCTTGACACATTGCGGCTCCGCTACGCCACCCGCTACGCTCCACGCGCCCCGCCTACCCCCAAGTCCCCACTTGGCCGGCCCGCGCAACATCGCACTCTGCTTCGACGGCACCTGGAACAGCGACGATCGTGCGTCGCCCACGAACGTCGTCAAGACGAGCCAGGCGCTCCTGCCGCAGACGGCGGCGGGCACGTCGCAGCTCCGGTACTACGACCGGGGCGTCGGCACCGGACGCTTCGACCGGGTGCGGGGCGGAGTGGTGGGCCTGGGCCTCGCCCGCAACGTGGAGCTGGCCTACGTCTGGCTGAGCGCGCACTACCGCCCGGGCGACCGGCTCTTCCTGTTCGGCTACAGCCGCGGCGCCTACACGGCCCGCAGCCTGGCCGGGCTGCTCGGCCTCTGTGGCGTCCCCGATCCGGATCGCTGCGCCGCGGCCGGCCTCGGCGTCGCCGAGGTCGCGCTCCAGGGCATGACGATCTACCGCCGGCCGCGCGGCGCCGAGCGCCCGGAGCGGGCGGCCCGCCACGTCGAGACCTTCGCCGTGCCCCCGGCCGCGCCGAAGTCCCCCTGCGCGGTCGAGTTCATCGGCGTCTGGGACACGGTCGGCGCCCTCGGCGTGCCGGTCACCTGGCTGAACTGGATCGGCGCCCGCCGTCACCGCTTCCACGACGTGCGGCTCGGCCGCCACATCCGGCACGCCTGTCACGCCGTGGCGATCGACGAGGGCCGCCGCCCCTTCGCCCCCACCCTGTGGGCGAACCGGCCGGCGCCGGGCCAGCGGGTCGAACAGCTCTGGTTTCCGGGCGTTCACAGCGACGTGGGCGGCGGCCGGCCGAACACCGGGCTCTCCGACCGCGCCCTGCTCTGGATCTGGGCCCGGGCCCACGCCGCCGGCCTCGCCCTCGAGCCCGATGCCGTCCGCGCCGGCCTGGCGCCCGACGAGCTCGGCCCCCAGGGCGACTCGATATCCCTGCTCTACCGGCTCTGGGGCCGCCACGACCGGCCGGTCGGCGAGCGGCGGGCCGACGGCCTGCCGCTGGTCGTGGGCGAGAAGGTCCACTTCTCCGCCGTGCGGCGCCTGGAGGCGCCGGAGACCAGCGCCTACCGCGAGGGCGCCGCCGCGCGCACGCTGCTTCCGGCCCTGGAGCGCGGCCTCGTCCAGCCGGCGCTGCCGGCCCCCGGCGAGGAGCATCCGGAGGACTTCTCCTGGGACTCTCCCGGCCGCACCTAACCTCAATCCCCTCAGTAGTTTGACTTATACACCCCCACCCCTTGACGAATCTCCCCGAAGGCCCTATAGTGTCGGGCCTCGGAGGAATTGAATCGGCAGGAGAGCCGTGTCCCGATCCGCCAACGCCCCTACGTTCTGCGACGTGCCGGGCTACTGGATCCAAACGGTCATTTCCGGTAAGGTTCCATCCACGTTGGACAGACGGCCTTGAAGTCTTTTAGCGGGAGGTGATGCGCAGCATCAGCGTGTGTGACGGTCGGCGGTTCACCTGAGCCGGGAACCGAGCGTCAAAGAGAGAAACGTCAGCGGCCATGGCAGCGCGGGTTGTCCGCATCGCCTGAGGCCTGATCTTCGGATCGAATGAACTTCCGGGCCGGCACACGGTCTGCCCGGCAAACGAACGGCGGCGGAGGCCGCCAAGGAGAAAACAAACTGATGAAGCTGATGAAGCACATCACGATCGCGCTGGTTCTCTGCGCGGTTCCGGCGATGGCCCTCGGCCAGGTGTCGGTCACGTGCGACGAATGCAAGCACATGGTGCCGATCTTCAAGGGCGACGGCGGACTCATCGCCGAGGCCGATGGCGCCGAGATGGTGTCCTACCTCTCGGAGTGCGGCGGGATCACCAGTTGGGGCTCGTTGACGCCCAACAGCGACGGCGTGGTCGCCATGTCGTTCCAGGACTCGGGCGTCGCCTGCATGGGCGACGACGGCACGTTCAGCCTCGGTCCCGTCATGGAGGGGGGCTGGTACTGGATCACGGACGCCAACAACTCGGCCGTCGGTTCCCTGCTCAACGAGGACGTCTACATGAGCCTGATGGACATGGAGACCATGCCGACCAACGCCGGACCCGGCGTCGAGACGACGAGCGGCAAGGGCGCCGTCATGGTCAAGGAGACGGCGACCGGCCGTGTCGGCATCCTGTCGACCCTTCTGCCGATGACGCCGGCGGATCCGACCCCGCTGTGCGGTTACGCCGGGACGCCCGCCGCGCCCGTCAGCACCAACTGCGCGTTGGGAGACGGCGGGAACATCATCTTGGCGACGACCCTGAACTCGATCAGCGGAGCATCGTCGCGAGTGATGGACAAGAGCATGATTGCTCGTCCGGCCGGCACGGGTTCCTATTCGATGACCATCGATCTGTGGGGCAACGGCAGCGGTCACTACACGACCCCCGCGGACCCGGCGAACGACGCGAGGCTCGGAAACCCGGCCGTCGCGCTCAGCGCCGACCGGGGGGCCACCCGGATGACCGGCGTCACGTACACCGTGAACCTGAGTGGCGGCACCGGACCGGGAGCGAGCAACACACCCGTCACCAGCGGCGGCGCCGCAGTGGCCGGCGTGACCTACAACACCGGTAGCGGCTCCGACCCGTTGGCGGATGCTCTCCAGTTGGACATCGCGAACGAGACCACCAGCTACTGCACGGCGACGGCCAGGCACAACGCCACGTTCGTCGTCGAGGTGGTGATCACCGAGGCCGGCGCGGGGGCGATCACGCCACCGCTCGCACGGAACGCCACGACCGGCGCCGTCGGCACGTTCACGTTCACGTTGACGTGTCCCGCGAGTTCGTCGCAGCAGGGCGTCGAGCTGGTCCCGGAGAACCCGTTCCCGACCGGATAAGGGAACAGCCGATCTTCCGGCCTGAACGGGCTCGCACGAGTCCCTTCGGGTTCAGGGAGAACGACTTCAAGGAACGGCGCCTCCGCGTCGGGCTCGCGCCCGGCGCGGAGGTTGCCATTTTTGCGCCTGGTCGAGTTTCCCGGGCGCCGCCCGTTGCGGCGCTCGCTCGAAGGAGAGCCAAGGACGACCGATGAGGCACCTCGCGAGCGCACTCATCTTCTGCGCGGCTCCGGCTGCCGTGCTCGCACAGGAAGTCCGTTGCCGGAACTGCAGCCACGTCGTTCCCTACTTCAAGGGCGAGGGCGGCTTCATCGCGGCCGTTGCCGGCGGCGCCGACGCGGTCACGTTCTACGCCTCCTGCGGCAGCATCATGACCAGCGGCGAGGAGGCGCCCGACGCTGACGGCATCGTGTCCATGCTGTTCAATCGGGGGAACGGTCTCGCCTGCGACCTGGACGATGGAGGCACATTCGAGCTGGGTCCCGTGATCGATGGCGGCTGGTACTGGATCACGGACGCCCGGAACACCGCCGTCGGTTCGCTGCTCGACAAGGACGTCGTCGGCAGCCCGACGGTCGAGCCGACCGACGCGGGCCCCGGCGTCGAGATGACGGACGGCCGGGGCGTCGTCTTCATCAAGGAGACGAGCACGGGCCGCGTCGGCATCCTGCCCACGATCCTTCCCGCGGCGCCGCCGCCCGTGCTCCGGAAGTGCGGCTTCAGCGGCGCCGGCACGGCCGCCAGCCCCTTCCGGCGCGTGGCCACCGACTGCGAGCTGGGAGACGGCGGCACGATCCTCCTGGCGACGGCCACGAACTCGCTCAACGGAACGTCACGGCGCGTCGTGGACCGGGGCGCCGTCGTCCGGCCGCCGGAGGGTGCTACGGGCACTGTTATTCTCACCGTCGACCTCTGGGGCAACGGGACCGGCCACTTCGTCTCCGACAGCACCGCCACCGGAACGGGAGTGCTGCTCGGGCAGCCGGCGGTCGCGAACACGGACGCCAGAGCCGCCGCCCGTCTCACCGGCGTCACCTACACGGTGAACCGCGGCAGCGGTCCCACCGCGGTGGAGATCGCGGACGGCTCGACATTCGGCGGCGTCTCCGTCGCGTCCGGCGCCAACCTCACCACGGTCACGGTCGCTGCCGAGGCCGCCTACTGCGGCGCGAACGCCGACCACTCCCTGGCGATTTCCGTCAGTGCGGCGGTGGCCAGCGCGACCGACGCGGCCCAGGTGACACCCGTTCTTGATCTCGGCGCCGGCGGCGCCGCCGGCGAGACGAGCTTCACGATCGTCTGCCCCTAGTGCCTCAGTAGGAGGTGCCGTGGTTGATGTCCCGCCTGGCGGCCGCCGCGCGCGGCAGTCCCTGTTCCTGCTCCGCGAACTCGTGGTGCGGAACCTCCGGTCGCGCTACGCGGGCTCGATGCTGGGCCTCCTGTGGTCGCTGGTCAACCCGCTGTGGCAGCTCCTGCTGTTCACGT
>JAPOVF010000399.1:36643-113399 GCA_026708285.1 Acidobacteriota bacterium | reverse complement strand
CGGATCCTCTACCTCGACGACGGAGAGTCCGACTGAGCAAGCCGCCGCGGAGCACCACGGCAGAACGCTACGCGGCACTGACCGGGCGGGTGGCCGAGGCCTGCCGCCGCGCCGGCCGAGGCGAGCGTGAGGTCGGCCTGGTCGGCGCCTGCAAGCGGCAACCCCTGGAGCGCATCCTGGAAGCGGTCGACGCTGGCCTTCGGATCCTGGGCGAGAACCAGGTCCAGGAGGGCGAAGCGCATCGTAAGGCACTGCGTGAGGCCGGCTACGACGACGTGGAGTGGCGCCTGATCGGACCGCTGCAGACGAACAAGGTCCCGCGGGCCTGCGGTGTCTTCGACGTCTTCGAGGCGGTCGACCGTGTGAAGGTGGCACGGCGGCTCGATCGGGTGCTCCGGAATCGGCAAGGCGGTGTGCGGACCTGCCTCCTTGAGGTCAATATCGGGCGCGAGCCCACCAAGCACGGCTTCCTGCCCGAGGACACCGGGACGATGCTCGGGCTCGCGGAACTCGACCACCTGCTGATTCGCGGTCTGATGGCGATACCTCCCCGTCGGAGCGACCCCGGGGACGCCCGGCGCGACTTCGCGGCCCTGCGGCGCCTGCGCGACGAACTGGGCCGGGCGGGTCTGTTCGGCGAGCGCGAAGGATGGCTGTCGATGGGAATGAGCGCGGACTTCGAGGCGGCCGTCCTCGAGGGCGCCACCCACGTACGGATCGGATCGGCGCTGTTCGGACCGCGTCCGCCGCGCTAGCGCGGTGCGCTACCAGAGCCGGCGCTTCGCGCCGGATGCCGGCCAGAGGGCCGGCGCACCCAGTCCCGCCGCTCTAGCGCGGTGCGCTACCAGAGCCGGCGCTTCGCGCCGGATGCCGGCCAGAACCCGGGTGGCGCGTCCCCGCGCCACCCGCGTCACAGTCCGAGCGCCCGTCCGCGGGCGGTCGGATGTCAGGCCGGCGCACCCAGTCCCGCCGCTCTAGCGCGGTGCGCTACCAGAGCCGGCGCTTCGCGCCGGATGCCGGCCAGAGGGCCGGCGCACCCAGTCCCGCCGCGCTAGCGCCGTGTGCTACCAGAGCGGGCGCTTCGCGCCGGATGCCGGCCAGAGGGCCGGCGCACCCAGTCCCACCGCGCTAGAACGGCGTTGAGTGCTAGCGTCTACGTCCTTGGAAACCCTTTCCGATCTCCTCCTGCTCTCGGCGAAGCGCTACGGCCATCGCGAGGGCCTGCTCTCCATCCGCCGCCACCGCCGGATGGAGTCGCTGTCCGCCGCGGACTTCACGGACAGCGTCCGCCGCACGGCCCTGGCGCTCGAGTCGCGCGGCGTGGCCAAGGGGGATCGCATCGCGCTGTTCGCGACGAACCGCCCGGAGTGGCACGTCGTGGACTTCGCGTGCCACCTGCTGGGCGCCGTGCCGGTGCCGATCTACCCGACGCTGACGGCGGCCCAGGTCGCCTACATCCTCCTCGACAGCGGCGCCGAGTGGGTCTTCTACGACGACAGGGCCAAGCGGGACCTGCTGGCCGGTCTCGCCCCCGACGGCCAGGGCGAAGGCGGGACGGAGCGGCAGGGCCTGCGGCTGGTCGCGATGGACGCCGACGCGGCGGCCGAGGGCGGCACGACCCTCGACGCGCTGATCGGCGATCCGGCGCTGGCCGCGGACACGGACCTCGAGGCCTTCCGCGGCCGGGTGGACAGGAGCGATACGGCCAGCATCATCTACACCTCGGGCACCACCGGCGACCCGAAGGGCGTCGTGCTGTCGCACTGGAACTTCGTCTCGAACCTCCTCGCCTGCGAGAAACTCTTCGAGCTGGGCGAAGAGGACCAGGCCCTCTCCTTCCTGCCGCTTTCGCACGTCTTCGAGCGCACTGTCGACTATCTGTTCTTCTACCTCGGCGTGTCGATCCACTACTCCCCCGCGATCGAGCGCGTCGCCGGCCTCATGCCGGTCGTTCGGCCGACCGTCCTGTGCTCGGTGCCCAGGCTCTACGAGAGTGCCTACGTGCGCATCCAGGGCACCTTCGCGAGCCAGCCGCGGCTCCGGCGCCGGCTGATCGGCTGGGCCCTCGGGGTCGGCCGGCGGCGGGCCGAACGCGGCGGTGCGCGGCTCCGTGGCCTGGTCGCCGACCGCCTGGTGTTCAGCAAGATCAAGGAACGCTTCGGCGGTCGCCTGCGGTTCGCCATCTCCGGCGGCGCCGCGATCGCCGATGAAGTCGCCGCGTTCTTCGACGCGATCGGCATCCGCCTCTACCAGGGCTACGGCCTGACCGAGACCGCGCCGGTGCTGGCCGTGGAGTATCCCGGCGCCACGCGCCGCGGATCGGTCGGCATGGCGGCGCCCGGGGTCGAACTCAGGATCGACGACGACGGCGAGATCCTGGCCCGCACCGAAGGCCTGATGGATGGCTACTGGAAGAAACCCGACGCGACGGCGGAGGCGATCGATCAGGACGGGTGGTTCCACACCGGCGACATCGGCCGTCTAGACGACGACGGCTACCTCTACATCACCGACCGCAAGAAGGACCTGCTGGTGACGAGCGGCGGCAAGAACGTCGCGCCCCAGCCGATCGAGCAGATGCTGATCACGCATCCCGCGGTGGCGCAGGTGGTCGTGGTCGGCGATGGCTACCCGTACCTCAACGCCCTCGTCGTGCCGAACTACGCCGAGCCGCCGGCGCCGTTCTCCGGCATGGATCCCGCGGAGTTCCGCGAGGACCCGCGCCTCCAGGAGATCGTCCAGGGCCTGCTGGACCGGGCCAACGCACTCCTGCCGGCACATGAACGGGTGCGCCGCTTCCGGTTGCTGGAGCGCGAGCTGACGATCGAGGAGGGCGAGATCACGCCCACCCTGAAGGTGCGCCGGAAGATCGTCAGCGAGCGCTACCGCGACGTGATCGCGTCGATGTACCTGAAGAGCCAGCGCGTCAGTTGACGCGGCCGGACTGTTCCGTCGGGTCGGGGGCCTCCTCGATCACGCCGTGGACTTCCTCGTAGCGCCGCAGGTTCGTGCCCAGCGCGCGGATGATCCGCTTGAGATGCCCCGGGCTGGTCACGATGCGGGCGCTGACGATGCCCTGGGGCGGCACCACGTTGATGAAGTCGAGGATGAACTCCTCGCGGGTATGGGTGATGCGCAGCAGGTTGGAGTACGCCCCCTTGAGTTCGGCGTCGCCGATCTTGACGTTGATCGACGAGGACGGGTCCAGGTCGTCCTGTTCTTCCTTGGGTCGCTCGCTCATTCCATCCTCCGTGAGTCACTGGGTGCGCCGGCCTTCCGGCCGGCATTCCGGGGGCCGCCCCCGCTGTTCGCGTGGACAGGCGAAAGCCACTCGATCGCCGCTTGCGGGGCGGCGCCGCCGCCGGGGAGCGCCTCGACCTGCCACTCATGGTCGGGCAGGTAGAGACCGATGCTTCGGAGCGCGGAACTCTCGGCCACCGTGAACCTGAACGCTCCGCGACGGTAATCGTACGCTCTGCCGTCGCGCGCGTGAACCGCGAGATCGACCGTGTACTCGCCCGGGGCCAGCCGCAGTTCCGGGCAGACCAGGCGTACCCGCACCGGACCGCGCAGACGCCGCGGTTCGTAGCCGGCGAGATCGGTGTTCGTGCCCCAGCAGTCGACACCTCGGGGCGTCTTGACCCCGACCCCGAAGACGAAGTCGTCGAGGGCTTCCCGCGGCTCCACCTGGAGCTCGAACGCCACCGCCTCGCCGCAATGCACGTGATAGCGCTCCTCGGCCGAGGTCCCGGCCAGTAGGCGCGCGCCGACGATCCGCGCCTGGCCGGACCCCCAGCGCAGGACCTCCTCCTCCGCGGCGGGCGCCGTCGCGGCGGCCTCCTCTTCCGGCGGCGACTGCTCCTGCTGGGCGCCCCGGACCCGGCGACGGTCATGGGCCTCGCCCTCGCGCTTCGCCACTCCCTCGAGATAGGCGTCGATCACGCGCCGCGGCGAACCGATCGCCCTGCTACGCCCCTGATCCAGCCAGACCGCCCGGTCGCAGAGTTCCTCGACCAGGCCCATCGAGTGGCTCACGAAGAGCAGCGTGCCGCCCCCGGCAAGGTGCTCCTCGATCCGGGCGATGCAGCGGTGGACGAACTCCTCGTCACCGACCGCCAGCACCTCGTCGACCAGGAGAATCTCGGGGTCGGTGTGAATGGCGACCGAGAAGCCCAGGCGAACGTACATGCCCGAGGAGTAGTTCTTGATCGGCTCTTCGATGAAGTCGGAAAGGCCCGCGAACTCCACGATGTCGTCGTAGCGCTCTTCGATCACGCGCCGGCTCAGCCCGAGCAGGGCGCCGTTGATGAAGATGTTCTCCCGACCCGAGATCTCGGGGTGAAAGCCCGCGCCGAGCTCGATCAGGGCAGCCACGCGGCCGTTCACCGCCAGCTCGCCGGCGGTGGGCCGCAACAGGCCGGCGACCAGCTTGATCAGCGTCGACTTGCCGGAACCGTTGCCGCCGATGACGCCGACGGCCTCGCCGGCAGCGACCTCGAAACTGACGTCTTCGAGAGCCTCGACCGCGTCGGCCGCGCCCAGCCCGCTCGTCAGGCTGCCTTCGAGCAGCGCGCTCTTCAAAGTCCGCAGGCGGTAGCCGCCGGCCTCGCGCCGGTAGCGTTTGCCCACGCCGCGGAGGACGACTGCCGGCGCGGGCAACTCAGACCGCCTCGGCCAGGGTGTCGCTCAGGCGGGCGAACAGGCCGGCGCCCACCGCCCACGACACGACGGCGATCACCGCCATGACGAGCCAGTCCCCGGTCACCGGCAGGCGCCCGAAGAAGAGGAGATCCTGGATCGCCACCGTGAAGGACGTGAACGGGTTCAACTGCACCACCTGGGCCAACCCGGGAGGAATATCGCTCAGCGTGTAGATGATCGGCGCCATGAAGAAGGCCAGCACGAGGACGTTGCCGAGCAGGTCCCGAACGTCCTTGAAGTGGACGTTCACCGCGGACAGCGCGAAGACGAGGCCCGCCACCATGACCACCTCGATCAACAGGACGGCCGGCAACAGCACGAAGGTCCAGCCCGCGATCGGATAGCCGAGCAGCCGGCTCAGGATCAGCGCCACGGCCACGATCGGAAGCGCGAGCAGGAAGTGCACGAGGTTCGCCACCACCGCCACCGCGGGCAGCACCTCGACCGGAAACACCGCCTTGCGGATCAGCGCACTGTTGCCGGTCAGGGACGAGCAGCCCTCCAGCAGGGAGGTGGACACCCAGATCCAGGGAAAGAGGCCCGTCACCAGGAAGACACCGTAGGGCTCCACCGAGACCACGTCGCGCGGCAGGATCTGGCTGAAGACGAACGAGTACACGGCGAGCAGCAGCAGCGGGTTGATCAGGGACCAGAGGAAGCCCAGCACGCTGCCCCGGTAGCGCGCGCGCAGCTCCCGCAACACCAGCGTCCAGACCAGGCCGCGGTAGCGAATCAGACATCGAGCCACTTCGATCATCGCCGGAAGTCATCTTACGTCCCGGTGTCTGACCTCTCGCACTCGAAGTAGACCGGCGCCGGCCCCAACGGAACGTCGCCGGAATCCGATTCCCGGCCGTCGCGATCCCATGCCCTGCGGACGCGGACGGGGGGACCGAAGGAGCGGCCGCGGCGGTCGGTCGTCCACAGCGCCTGGATCTCCCGGCCGGGCCGGAGCGCCCGGTAGCCGCGCACTCCCGGCGGCAGCCTCAGCCGTTCGACCCCGGCGCCCGCGAAGGCGCGCTGGAGCTGACGGAGGGCGAGGTAAGCGGGCCGCCGGCGCAGGGCGCCCCCGCGGGGATCGATCAGCCCGTAGCCGGCCGCCGCTAATTGCCACCAGAAGACACGCTCGGCAAGACCGGTTCCCAGGGCCTCGAGGCAGTAGCGGACGAGGTAGCTGGCCTGGGTGTCCTCGTCGACGGCGACATCGCGGCCGGCGGGGGCGTGGGGCCCTTCCCGGAGCGGCCAGTTGAACTCGGTGACCCAGCTTCGATCCGACGCGCAGTCGGGCGCCCTGCGGGCCAGGGCTCGCAGCAGGGCCAGCTTGCCGGCGAGGTCGAAGCCGAGCTGGCGGTTCTCCGGCGCCCCCCGCCGGTCGACGTAGAGCTGACTCGCCAGGATGTCGAACCGGTGCTCCCGCAACCCCGAGTGCACGAGTCCGGCTGTCGCGTGCGGTTCGAAGTCGATGACCGCGGGCGCGAGAACGCACGCGTCCCGGTCCGCTGCCCGCACGGCCCTGACGCCGGCCGCCAGGAGACTCCAGTACTCGTCAGGTCTCCACACGCCCCACTTGCTCCGGTTGGGCGCCTGGCCGATGAGGAAGCTCTGCCCGAACGGCATGAGCGCGGCGACGGCTTCCTCCACGCGCCGTCGCCAGAGTTCGCCGTCCCGCACGAGCGACCGGTCCTGGCTCAACTGGAACACCAGCTCGACCGGCCTCCTTTCCGCCCGGGCGAGGATCTCCGCCAGCTCCAGCAGGTCGTCGTGGAGATCCCGCCAGAGGTGGAAGCGCAGCAACACGCTGTCGACCCCGAGATCGTCGATCGCCTCGACCAGGTCGCCAACCGGCGCCGAATCCGGACCGACCGCCACGCCGAGGCCATGGAACGGGATCCTCTCCGGGAGTCGATCGAGCCGGCGCCGAACGCGCTTCGCCTCGAGGATCGATCCGAGCAGCGGTCCGGCGGCGCGAAGGAGCGGACGGGCATGATGGGCCGCGTCGCGCAGACGGACCCCGAGGCGCTGGCTACGGGTTGCGTGCTGGTGGGGCTGGTCGGTGAGCGGATCCCACACCGCCCGTTCCTGAGCCTTCGCGGCCGTGTCCGCGCCGGGGACGTGAGGGTGCGCGCGCCGGCGCGGCAGGAGCAGGTCGGCCACGCGGCGCAGACCCCGCCGGGCACCGTGCTTGGACCGGATCCTGAGACGGAAACCGTGGTGGTAGAGGTCGAACCAGAGCTGCTGAAACCGCGGCAGCCCGGCGGGGCGGTAGCCGCGGAGGTATTCGGCGCGGTCCGCCGGGCGCAACACGGGCATCCTGCTGAGATCCCGCAGGCGCTGGCTCACGGAAAGCCGTCCCCGGAAGCGGGCGCGGTTCAGATCCACGAGGTACAGCTCGGCATCCGTGGTCGGTGCCGACAGCAGCACGTTGCCGGAGGTCAGATCCCGGAACCAGACGCCGTGGCGGTGCAGTTCCGCGGCCAGAGCGCCGACCCGGCGCAGCAGGGCCACTCCGTCGATTCCGGGGAAACGCCCCGGGCCTTCGCCGGAGTTCAGGGCCCTGAGCACGTACCGCAGTTCGACGGCCTCCGGCACCCGCCGGCACACGAACCAGGCGGGACCCTCCACCGCCGTCGACTCCGCGTAGAGCAGCGGCTCCGGCGTCGGGATGCCCAGAGCCCGGAGCCGGCGCGCGGCATGGAAGCTCAGCCGCGCCCGACTGCCCCGCCGGCGGCGGCGAAGCCTCGCCCGCAGGTCGTCGTGACGGAACTGCTTGACGACGACGGCGACTTCGCCCCCGTCTCGGCGCCGCTGCCACGAGCCTTCGTACAGGTAGCTCCGGCCCCAGTGCAGACTGCGGCCGGCGTTCGCCGGATCGAGTAGGCGGCGAAGAGCCGCTTCGAAGTCGGCATCCAGGTCGCCCGCGGCCCCCGGGTCGACGGCGCCGGTCACGCCGTCGAACTCGAACCGGAGCTCCGGCCCGTCCGCCTCGGAGTTCAGGCCCGCTCCCCCGCCAGTTCGGCCAGGACGAAGTGCTCGCGATGCAACTCCGGATCCGCCTGAACGATGACCGGTGCTTCGAACGCCCCCTGCAGGCCGTCGAGCACCGCCGACTCGGCGCCGCGCAGACCCTCCAGGACCTCGGGGTGGACCCGCACCGCCAACTGACGGACCCCGGCCCGGGCCCGGGCCAGGCAGCTCCGCCGCAACTCCAGACAGATCGTGGCAACCGACTTGATCCGGCCCGCCCCCTGACAGTAGGGGCAGTCCCTGGTCAGCAGCGTCTCCAGATTCGCGTGGCTGCGCCGGCGGGTCAGCTGGACCAGGCCGAACTCCGAGATGTCGAGCACCCTGTGTCTGGCGCGGTCTCGCTTCAGCTCCGTTTCGAGGCGGGCGAACACCCGCTCGCGGTGGTCCTCGCGCTCCATGTCGATCAGATCGATCACCAGGATGCCGGACAGGTCGCGCAGCCGGATCTGGCGCACCGCCTCCACGACCGCCTCCAGGTTCGTCCTGAGAATCGTCTCTTCGAAGTCCGCGGAGCCCACGTCCCGGCCGGTGTTCACGTCGATCGCGACCAGCGCCTCGGTCTGGTTGATCACCAGGTAGCCGCCGGACGGAAGCGGTGCGCGGTCCCGCAGCGCTGCTTCCAACTGGTCGTCGATCCGGTAGCGCTCGAACAGACCACTCCGGGTCCGCTCCACCCGGTCGACGAGCTCCGGCTGCACCCGCTCGAGGTACTCCGCGATTCGCCGGTAGGCGTCGGCTCCGTCGACCAGCAGCGCCCCGAAATCGACCGAGAACAGGTCGCGGATCACACGAAGGTCCAGCTCGTCCTCCCGCTGGAGCAGAGCCGGCGCGGGCGCGGCCGCCGCCCGCTCCTCGAGCCGCCGCCAGACCGCCAGGAGCGCCGCGTAGTCCGCCCGGATCTGCTCCTCGGCCGCGCCGGTCGCCGCGGTCCGCACGATGCACCCAGGCGCGGGGCTGTCGTCGTCGCATACGGCCGATGCCAGTCGCTTCAGGCGATCCCGTTCTTCGTCGTCGACGATGCGCTTCGAGACGCCGACACGGTCCGCGGTCGGCGTCAGCACCAGGTAGCGGCCGGGCAGCGTGATCTGGGTGGTGATCCGCGCTCCCTTGCCCGCGAGTCCATCCTTGGTGACCTGAACGATCAGGTCCTGGCCACGGCGCGGCAAACAGTCCTCGATCCACAGGTAGCCGTCACGAGCGAGTCCCAGGTCGACGAAAGCCGCTCTCATGCCCGGGAGAACGCGGCGCACCCGGCCCTTGTACAGGTTGCCGACCTGACCGCGACGCCCGCGGCGCTCGATCAGCAGTTCCGCCAACCGGCCGGACTCGACGACGGCGACCCGCGTCTGGAGCGGATCGCTCTCCACCAGAAGCTCTGTGTCCATACGACGTGGAAGACCGACTTGTCCGCAGCGGGTACCGGACGGATCAGACGTTGACGAACCGCCGCAGGTCGAGGCCGATCATCAGCCCCGTGGCCGCGCAGCAGAAGAGCATGAAGGAACCGCCGTAGCTCAGGAAGGGCAGCGGTATGCCCGTGATCGGCAGCAATCCGACCACCATCGCCGTATTGTAGAGAACGTAGCCGGTGAGGAAGGCCAGAAGCCCGACCACCAGCAGCAGACCTGCCGGATCCCGGGCCGACAGCGCGATACGGACACCGTTACCCAGGTAGAGGAGGAACAGCGCCATGACGAGCGTGACGCCGGCGAATCCGTACTCCTCGGCCAGCACCGCGAACACGAAGTCCGTGTGCGGCGTTGGCAGGAAGCGCAGGTTCGACTGCGTCCCTTCGCCATAGCCCTTGCCCAGGGCCTGCCCCGATCCGACCGCGATCCGGCTCTGACGCACCTGGTAACCCGATCCCAGGGGATCCGCCTGGGGCTGCAGATAACTCAGGACACGCGTCTTCTGGTAGTCCGGCAGAGCGAACACCCACAGGGCGGCCACGAGGGCCACAGCCGCGCCGAGCGCAACGAGCGCCGAACGCAGACTGACACCGGTGACGACCGCCATCGCGGCGAGCGCGGGCACGAACATGAGCGCGCCCCCCATGTCCGGCTGGCGCGCGATCAGGAGCACCGGCAGCGCACAGATGGCTGCTGTCATCCACAGGCCGCCCCGGGGTGGAACGGGCGCCTGGGAATCCGCCAGCCGCCGCGCCAGCAGCAGAACCGTCGCGATCTTGCAGAAATCGGAGGGCTGGCCGCCGAGACCGCCGATCCCGATCCAACTGCGGGCGCCACCCGCTTCGTGGCCGAAGAACGTCACTGCCGCCAGCGCCACCACGGCCACCGCGTAGATCCAGATGGCGTACCGAAGCAGGACGTTGTAGTCGACGAGGGCCGCTACGAGCATGACCACCACGCCCAAGGCGATCCAGAGGGACTGGCGCGAGACGTAGTTGGCCGTCAGTTCGGCCGAAGCGCTCGAGATCACCACCAGACCCACCGTCGACAGGGCCAGCGCCGCGCCGGCGAGTTGCCACGAGACGGCCCGCAGCCGCCGTACCTGGAGCCAGGGATCAGGTCTGGGGAGAAGCACCGAAGTAGCTCTCGTGCATCCGCCTGGCCAGGGGCGCCGCGACCTCGGAACCCCGGCCTCCGTGTTCCACGAACACGACGACAACCAGTTCAGGCGCATCGACCGGGGCGTAGGACGTGAACCAGGCGTGGTCCCCGTGCTCGAAGGGCAGGTCCTCGGATCGCGTCCAGGTCTCCTGAGCGATGACCTGCGCGGTGCCGGTCTTCCCCGCGACCGTCACGACCGGGTTCCTGGCGCTGCGGCCGGTGCCCGTCTCCACGACATTGGCCAGCGCGTCCGCGACGAAGGCCACGACCTCGTCATCGAGGCCGATCGGCTCCGGCCGCCGCGCTCCACCCGCCAGCACGTAGGGCCGCACCAGGAAGCCCCCGTTCGCGACCGCCGCCGTCATCACCGCCACCTGAAGCGGCGTGGTCAGCAGCGGTCCCTGGCCGATCGCCACCGAAATCGTTTCACCTGGATACCAGGGCAGCCCCCGGCTCGTGAGGCTCCACTCGGCATCGGGCACCAGTCCTTCCCGCTCGCCGGGGAACTCGATACCCGTCGGCTCACCGAGCCCCAACCGGCGGGCGTAGCGGGCGATCGTCTCGATCCCCATCTTCATGCCCTGGCGATAGAAGTAGATGTCGCAGGAGTGTTGAAGGGCGCCGCGCAGATTCAGGCGACCGTGACCCCTCGATTGCCAGCAGCGCCAGCGGCGGTCGTAGATCCGTGTCGCGCCCCCGCACCAGATCCGTTCCTCCGGATCGATCAGGCCCCCGGCCAGACCCGCCACCGCCATGACGATCTTGAACACCGATCCCGGCGGGTAGGTGTTCTGGATGGCCCGGTTCTGAAGAGGTCTGTTCGGCGCGCCGACGATCCGCTCCCAATCCTCCTGGTTGAGCCGGCCGGCGAAACCGTTCGGATCGAAGGAGGGCGAGGAGGCCATGGCCCGCACGGCGCCGTCCCTGGGATCGAGAGCCACGATCGCGCCGACCTTGTCCACCAGCAGACTCTGCGCTTCCTGCTGCAATCGGAGATCGACGGTCAGGTGGACGGACTCGCCTCCCACCGCGTCGAGCCGGTCGACATCCTCGTCGGACACCAACCGACCCCGGCTGTCGACGACCACCGTGCGCTCGCCCGCCGTGCCGCGCAGTGCGCGGTCCCGCAGGCGTTCCACGCCGCTGCGGCCGATCATGTCGGCCGCGACCAGGGTGGGATCGCGATCCTGCTCGGCCGCCGTGGGTTCGCTGAGATACCCGAGAAGATGCGCGGTCTGGTCGCTGTACCGGTAGAGGCGGCGCCTCGAAGCGGAGACCTCGAACTCCGGATGCTCCAGGACCGAGACCTCGAAGCGCGCGACCTGGTTCAGTTCCAGTTCCTCGGCCAGCAGCACGGGGACGTCCGAACCGACGCCGCGGTAGCGCTCGAGCGAACGCTCCAGCTCCCTGCTGTCGTCGTGGCCGAGAATGTCGGCCGCAAACGCCAGGCTCGCCTCCAGATCGGCGCTCCGGTTCCGCACGATCAGCAGGCGGAAGGTCGGTGTGTTCTCAACCAGGACTTGACCGGAGTGGTCGTAGATCAACCCGCGAGGCGCGTCCAGCCGCAGGATCCGCAGGCGGTTGTTCTCCGCCAGCCGGCCGTAGTGCTCCCCGCGAACGACCTGGTAGTACCAGTACGAACCCAGAACGACCGCGAAACCGACCGCGAGAGAGCCGACGAGCCACCTCAGGCGCGTCGCCATCAGCAGCAGCACGCGATCCGCACTGTGTTCGTGGCCAGGGCTTTGCAGGTTCACCGTTGCCTCCGGGCTACTTCGAACGAAGTCGTCTCGCTGCCAGTGTACGCCGCCTGAGGGCCCACTCTCGCAGTCGCCGGGCCAGCCACAGGTACGCCAGGCCCACCGCGCTCGTCAGGAGAGCCCGTGAGAGGACGACGAGCACGTCGGGGTCGACATCGGCGATGTCGAGAACGGTGAGCAGGCCGATCACCAGAACCTGATGCACCATCACGCCCACCGCGATCAGAAGCCCCGCCACCATGCGCCGGTTCGTCAGGATCCGCTGCGAGGCTCGTGCGACCCCGTAGCCGACGACACAGCAGGCCAGGCTGTTCAGACCGAAGAGCGAGGCCGTGAGAGTGTCCTGGACCAGACCGGCCGCGAGACCGCCGGTCAGACCGTGAAGCGAATTCCCCCTGAGGCTGATGAGGACGACGAGCAGCACGAACAGTTCAACGACGTTCGCCGCCGCCGGCAGCACTTCACCAAGCAGGACCTCGACGAGAGCGACCGCCGCCAGAGCACCGGCGAACCTACTGGCTGACGCCATCCCCGCCGTCCATGTACACCTCGGGCACCGGGTCGTGGCGCCAGATGTACGCATGGGTGAGCGATCCCAGATCGACGCTCGGAACCACCCTGATGGCGTGGAACAGGTCGCCGTCGGACTCGACCGAAGTGATCGTGCCGACCGGGATGCCGCGCGGGAAGACGCCGTCTATGCCCGCGGTGACCACGAGGTCCCCGGGTCGCACGTCGACCTGCAGCGGTAGAAACATGAGCGAGAGCACGCCGGGATCCTCCCTCGTGCCGCGGACGATGCCCTGGCGACGCGTACGCTCGACCATGGCGCCGACCGAGGAGTCCCGGTCCGTGACCAGCAGCACCCGGGCATAGCCGCCGCCCGCCGAGACGACACGTCCCAGCAGGCCCTCAGCCGTCGTCACGGGTTTCCGCGCCCAGTCGTCCCGTCTCGCGCCAGCGGGCAGACGCAGAATCGCGGTCCGCCTGAAGGAGTAGTGATCGACGTACACGACATCCGCCAACAGGAGATCCGCATCCGCGGGCGGCTCGTAGCGCAGTTGCTTCGAGACCAGGTCGCTCTCCAGGCGGACGCCCACGCTGGCCGCGTAGGCCGCCTCGAGTTCGCGGACGCGCTCCCGCAATTCCACGTTCTCGCGCTCCATCTCGGCCCGGGCAACCCGACCTTGGCGGACGCGGTCCACGGTCTCGGCAACGGTGGCGACGAACTGCTTGACCGGGCCCTCGACCCAGAGCGCCAGGTCCCCCGCCCTCTGCGGCTCCTGAGCCGTGAGCAACGCCAGCAGGAAGACTACGACGCCGCCGAACAGGATCGCGACCCGGCGCTCGCTCATCCAGGGGACCTTAGCTCTTCGTGCCTAGGAGCGTGCGCTAGCGAACGGAGACCCTTCGCAGCAGATCGATGTCCCGCAGGGCCCGGCCCGCGCCGAGAACGACGGAGGCAAGTGGATCCTCGGCGGCAAAGACCGGCAGTCCCGTCGCCTCGCGCAGGCGCTGGTCCAGCGCGAGGAGCAGCGCACCCCCACCGGACAGCACGACGCCCTTGTCCATCACGTCGGCCGAAAGCTCCGGCGGCATCCGTTCGAGGGCCTGAAGCACCGAGTTGACGATCGCGGACACCGGCTCGGCCAGCGCTTCGCGGATCTCCTCGTCGGAGACCTTCAGGCTGCGCGGCACGCCCTTCACGAGGTCGCGCCCCGTGATGTTCATGTGCATCCTCTCCTGGAGGGGAAACGCGGAGCCGATCTCGACCTTGATTTCCTCCGCTGTCCGTTCGCCGATCAGAAGATTGTGCTCGCGCTTGAGATGCTGGGCGATCGCGTCGTCCATCGCGTTGCCCGCCACCCGCAACGACCGGCTGTACACCGTCCCGGCGAGCGAGATGACGGCGACATCGGTCGTGCCGCCTCCGATGTCCACGATCATGTTGCCGGTCGGTTCGGTGATCGGCAGACCGGCGCCGATCGCGGCCATCATGGCCTGCTCGACCAGGAAGACCTCCGAGGCGCCGGCGCTCATCGCGGACTCCCGCACGGCGCGCTTCTCCACGGGAGTGATCTCGGACGGCACGCCGATCACGATCCGTGGGCGGGCGAAACGCCGGCCGTGATGGGCCTTGCGAATGAAGTACTTGAGCATCTGCTCGGTCATCTCGAAGTCGGCGATCACGCCGTCCTTCATCGGCCGCACGAGCACCAGGATGCCCGGAGTGCGGCCGAGCATCTCCTTGGCCTCGGCGCCCACCGCCTCGATGCGGTTGCTCTGGTTGTTCACGACCACGACCGACGGCTCGCGCACGACGATGCCGTTCGCCTGGGTGAACACGAGGGTGTTCGCGGTCCCCAGGTCGATCGCCAAATTGCTGGAGAACCAATGCAGGAAGCGCATCGCGGCGAACCTTATCCTGTTACCATCGCCACCGGCTGCGAACGCGGCAGGGAGCCACCGCCATGCTGAACGTCATCCGAAAGAACATCAAGAGCTTCTACCCGCTGGCGATCGGGCTCGCGGGAGTGTTCGTGCTGCTGGTCTTCACCGACTTTCAGGCGCTCGACGGCACCCAGATCAACCAGGTCGCGGCCAAGGTCGGCCGGGAGGACATCACCTTCGTCGAGTTCGAGCGTGCCTACCGGAACGCCGAGAACCGCTACCGGGAGATCTACGGCGACGCGTACACCGCGGACCTCGCCGATCAACTGCAGTTGCCGGTGCAGACCCTCGAAGCACTGATCAATGACCGCCTCCTCACCCGGGAGGCGGAACGGCTGGGACTGACGGTCAGCGACGACGAGCTGCAGGAGGAGATCCTCTCCATACCCGCCCTGACCGACGCCGCCGGCAACTTCATCGGCCCCCGCCAGTACCAGGAGGCCCTCCGCAGGGCCCGCTACACGGTGGACGAGTTCGAGGCCGAGTTGCGGACGTCCCTCCTGGTGGGCAAGCTGCAAGCGGCGCTGAGCGAGGTCGCCCACGTCTCCGACGCCGAGGTCGAACAGCGGGCCCGCGACGCCGCCGAGCTGGCGGCCATCCGCTACATCCAGGTTCCCGCCAGTCGCTACGGCGCGGAGGCTGAGCCTTCGGCCGAGGAGGCCGCCCTGTTCTTCGAAGAGAGCCGGGACGACTTCCGGCTGCCCGAGCGCAGACGGGTCGGCTACCTCCTGGTCAACACGAACACGGTCCGCGCCGAACTCGAAGTGACCGACGAAGAGGTTCAGGGGTACTACGACGACAACACCGCGCAATTCGAAGTACCGGAACAGGTGAGGGCCAGCCACATCCTCCTGCTCGAGACCGCGAACCGCAGCGGAGAGCAGGCCCGCGCGGAACTGAGCGACCTGCGCAGGCGTATCGAGGCGGGCGAGGACTTCGCCGCGCTGGCCGCCGAACACTCGGACGACGAGGCGAACAGGGCGAACGGCGGCGACCTCGGTTACTTCGGCCGCGGCGCGATGACACAGGCCTTCGAGGAAGCCGCTTTCGGCGCCGGCAGCGGCGAGCTGGTCGGTCCGATCGAGAACCAGCTCGGACCCCGCACCGGACACCACCTGATCCTCGTTCACGACCGCAGGGAAGGTGGGCGGCAGACACTGGAAGAGGTCAGCAACCTGATCCGTGTTCAGCTCCTGGCCAGCAAGGCCGAGGAAGAGGGCCGAAGCCGCATCGACGCTCTCGCCGGGAGGCTGGCGGACCAGCCGTTCGAGGGCGAGACCGAGGCCCGTGAACTGGCCGCCGCCGAGGGCATCAGCTTCGAGGTCACCGAGCCGTTCGCGGAGGATGACGCCGTTCCCGGCGTCGGCCGCAACTTCAACTTCTCCTCGGAAGCGTTCGGCCTGGAATCCGACACGTGGTCGCAACCCGTCCGCATCGCGGCCGGCTGGGCTCTGCTCTCGCTACTGGAGGCCCTGCCGCCGCGGGACGCCGAATTCGCGGAGGTCGAGGTCGACGTACGCGACGCTCTGCGCCGTCGGAAGGAGGGGGAACTGCTGACCGCCGCGCTCACGGAGACGAAGCAGCGGCTGGACGGGGGACTGAGCCTGGACGACGCGGCGAACGAGTTCGACGCGACGGTGGAGGAGAGCGGCAACTTCGGCCTGCGGCAGCCGATCGGAGCGCTGGGCGCCGCGCCGGACCTCTCCCGCGAAGTCTTCACTCTCGCCGCGGGCCAGTTCGGCGGCCCCGTCGACACGCCGTTCGGCGGCGTGCTGTTCGAGGTCACCGAACGGCAGTCCTTCGACCCGCTGCAGTTCGATCCGGAGACGACGCGGAACGAACTCCTGGCTGAACGCACCCTGAGCATGCTGCAATCCGTGCTCGGGCGCCTGCGCGAAGAGCTCGGCGTCAGCTACACGAAGGACTTCATCGAGAACTTCGGTCTCGGAGAGACCGAGGCGGCCGGGACCTGACCGCCGCACGGCCCGCGACTCCCGCTTGATCGGCTACCTGCGCGGGCGTCGTCAGTCCCTGGGGCCCGAACTCCTGGTTCTCGACGTGGGCGGCGTCGGGTACTCCGTGCGCATCCCCCTCTCGACGTACTTCGAGCTGGACAAGCTGGAAGGCGGCGCCGAGTTCGGTCTCCACATCCACACCCACGTACGCGCCGACGCGATCGAACTGTTCGGCTTCTGGACCGAGGCGGAGCGCACCCTGTTCGAGCACTGCCTCGGCGTCAGCGGTGTCGGACCCCGACTGGCCCAGGTCGTTCTCTCCGGCGGTTCGACCGCCGACCTCCTGACGGCCATCGCCGGCGGCAACGTCGCCGCCCTGACCCGGATCCCGGGGATCGGCCGCAAGACCGCCGAGCGAATGGTCCTGGAACTGAAGGAAAAGGCGAAGCTGCTGCTGGCCGAGTCCGGCGCCGAACCGCCGCCGGCCGAGACGGAGCCCGAACTGGAGGACGACCAGGAACAGGTCATCAGCGCCCTGCTCAACCTCGGCTACCGCCCGAACGAAGCCCGGCGCGCGGTCTCCCGCGTCCTCACCGAGCACCGCGACGTCGAGTTCCAGGAACTCCTCCGCCAGAGCCTGCGCCAGCTCTCCCGGCTCTGAACGCACCGGACGCACCCGCCCGTCCTGGGTCCGGAGGGGTCAGCTCCCAGGGTGACGTGAGCGCTTGAGAGGAGATGTGAGGGGATGGCGCTCACTCCGCTTCACTTGCTCCGGTTGGTCGTCGGCTGCGTGGAGGGGCGCCGGCCGTCGCTCGTTCAGAGGCACCTGGGAGCTGACCCCTCCGGCCCCGAGACGGGCTGGACGTCGTTGCCGTGCGGCGAGGCACCGACCTGCAACGCCCGTAGCGGTCTCGTGTGATCCGCATGTAGAGAAGTCCGCCACACCGGGGTCGCTCTCTGGGTGCGCGGACCTTTTGGTCCGCATCCGCCGCAGGCGGAATCCGGGCAGGCGGCCAGTGTCAGGGGCCGCGATAGCATCCGACCATGGCCGGGACCGGCGGCACCGACGGTGAAGAGAGCGTTCTCTCAGCCGTCGGGGACGCGGAGGATCGCCGTCTCGAACCGTCGCTTCGGCCGCAGCGGCTGAGCGAGTATCTGGGCCAGGAGAAGATCGTCGAGCTGCTCGACATCTACATGCAGGCCGCGCGCCGGCGGGGCGAAGCTCTGGATCACGTGCTGCTGTTCGGCCCCCCCGGGCTGGGCAAGACGACCCTCGCGCACATCATCGCCAGGGAGATGGGTTCGGCGCTGCGATCCACTTCCGGTCCGGTCCTGGAGCGGGCGGGCGACCTGGCAGCGATCCTGACCAACCTCGAGCCCGGGGACGTCCTCTTCATCGACGAGATCCACCGTCTCGGTCCGACCGTGGAGGAGATCCTCTACCCTGCGCTGGAGGACTTCCAGCTCGACCTGGTGATCGGCTCCGGACCGATGGCCAGGACGGTGCGCATCGACCTGCCACGCTTCACGCTGGTCGGGGCCACGACCCGCGCCGGCCTGATCACACCGCCGCTGCAGGGGCGCTTCGGCATCGTCCACCGGCTCGACTTCTACGGTCCCGACGTCCTCAGCGTGATCATCCAGCGCTCCGCCGATCTGCTCGAGGTGCCAGTCGATCTGGGCGGCGCCGACGAGATCGCGCGGCGCAGCCGCGGTACGCCCAGGATCGCGAACCGGCTGCTGCGACGGGTGCGCGACTACGCGCAGATCGAAGCGGACGGACGGATCGACCGCGACACCGCAAACGAGGCTCTCCTTCAGCAGGAGGTCGACGAGCAGGGCCTGGACAAGATCGACCGCAGGATCATGAAACTGCTGATCGAACAGTACGGGGGCGGCCCGGCCGGCCTGAAGGCGCTCGCGGCCTCGGTCGGGGAAGACGAGGGAACGATCGAGGACTTCTACGAGCCGTACCTCGTCCAGAAGGGATTCCTACAGCGCACCCGCCGTGGCCGGGTGGCGACAAAGCGAGCGTACGAACACCTGGACCTGCAAGTCCGGGGCACCCTGTTCTGAAACAGGCCGCCGCGGATTCCGCCTACGGCGGATGCGGCAAACGCGGACCAGAAGGTCCGCGCCACGGTCCGCGCACCCACAGATCGGCCCCGGTGTGGCGGACTTCTCTACATGCGGATGACATGGGACCGCTGCGGAGGTTGCAGGTCGGTGCCTCGCCTCACGGCAACGACCTCCAGCCCGGTCGGGGTCGGAGGGGTCAGCTCCCAGGTGCCTCTGAACGAGCGACGGCCGACGCCCCCCACGCAACGGACGACCAACCGGAGCGAGTGAAGCGGAGTGAGCGCCATCTCCTCACATCTCCTCTCAAGCGCTCACGTCACCCTGGGAGCTGACCCCTCCGGACCCAAGGGCGGGTGCGTCCGACGACTTCGCTTCGGCGAACTCACGCCATAGCGCCGGCTCGCGTTGGCGTGTACGCTAATGCGCCTTTCGCGCCCTACCGACGACGTGACTCCACCTCCGACGCATCATGAAGGTCCTCAAGTTCGGCGGCTCCTCCGTGGCCGATGCAGGCCGGCTGCAGGTCGCGGCCCGCATTGTGCGGAGGCGGCTCGAAGGCTCGGCCGCGAACGGCGCGGTGGTGGTGTCGGCCCTTGGAGGCGTCACCGACCGGCTGCTGGGGCTTGCCTCGGCCTGCCTCGAGGGGCGCGATCCGGCTGAGGCGGCACGCGAGGCGGAGGCGCTTCGCGTCCATCACCTGGACATCGCGGGCCAGGTAGCGGCCGACGACGAGCGGCCGGCGGTCGCGGCCACGGTCGAGTCCCTGTGCGACGACCTTGCATCGGCACTGAGCGACTGCGCTCCGGACGGCGCTGGCGACGGCCGTTCGAACGAGGCCCTGATCGACCGGATCGTCTGCCACGGGGAACTCCTGTCCACCCAGCTCCTGGCCGCCGCGCTGCGCGCCGAGGGGCTGCCTGCCGCGGCCTGCGACGCACGCCCCATGGTCTCCACCGATCGCTCGTTCCAGGGGGCGACGGTCGATCTGGAACCGACCCTCCGGGCGATCGCCTCCCACTTCGCCGCACTGGGGCGCGATGCCCCGCTGCAGGTGATCACCGGTTTCCTGGGAAGTAGTCCGGAGGGTGAGACGACGACCCTGGGACGCAGCGGCTCCGACCTCACCGCGGCCCTCGTCGGCGCCGCGCTCGAGGCCGAGCGGATCGAGATCTGGACCGACGTCCCCGGCGTGATGACGGCCGACCCCCGGCGCGTGGAGGACGCGCTGCCGATCCCGCGGCTGAGCTACGAGGAGATGCTCGAACTCTCCCACTTCGGCGCCAGGGTCGTCTATCCGCCGACCGTGACGCCGGCGCGGCGCAAGGGCATTCCGCTGCTGGTCCGCAACACCCTCGACCCCGAGCATCCCGGCACGCTGATCGACGACGACGGACTCGCCAGGGAGAGGGCCCGGGGAACCGCGGTTACCGGCATCTCCTCGATCGACGATGTCCACCTGATGCTCCTGGTCGGCGACAACCTGGTCGGCACTCCGGGAGTCGCCGCGCGGCTGTTCGACGCCCTGGCGGCGAGCGGCGCCAGCGCGATCCTGATCTCCCAGGCCTCGAGCGAGCACTCGATCTGCTTCGCGGTCGAGCCCGGCGTCTCCGAAGCGGCCAGGAAAGCGGTAGACGCCGAGTTCCAGGCGGAGATCATGGCCGGATCGGTGCGGCCCATCAGGGTCGAGCGGGACCAGTCGATCGTTGCCGTGGTTGGCGACGGCATGCGGGATCGGCCCGGCATTGCGGGACGCGTGTTCGGCATCCTGGGCCGGCGCGGGGTGAATGTGAGGGCCGTGGCCCAGGGGTCGTCCGAACGGAACATCTCGATGGTCGTGGCCAGGGCCGACGAGGGCCGGGCGGTCCGCTGGATCCACCGGGAGTTCTTCCACCGCGCCGCTTCGGGACGGCTCGCGGTCTACGTCCTCGGTGTCGGCGGGGTCGGCTCGGCGCTCTTGCGGCAACTGGCGGCCGAGCGCGAGTCCCTCTCCCGGCAGGGGATCGACCTGCAGTTGCGGGGCCTAGCCAGCTCTCGCTACATGCACCTTCAGACCCGCCGCGGCAGGAGCCTCGACGCCGGCGCCGCGCGCGACCCCGAAGGTTGGCGGTCCGTGCTCGAGCGCAGCGGCGAAGCAGCCGACCTGAACCGCCTGCTCGACCACCTCGGCGAGACGGCGGCCGGCGGCGGCCGCACGGTGCTCGTCGACGTGACCGCCAGCGGCTCCCTGGCCGCCGTCTACCACGGCGCGCTGGCCGCCGGCGCGGCGGTCGCCAGCGCGAACAAGCTGCCCTTCGCGGGACCGATCGCTGACTTTCGCGCCTTCCGGTCGAACGGAGCGCAGAACGTCTTCCACGAGGCGACCGTCGGCGCGGGCCTGCCGGTGCTCCACACCGCGGACATGCTGCTCGGCGCGGGCGACCGCATCGACACGGTTTCCGGGGTGTTCTCGGGCACCCTCGCCTATCTGACCGGCAAGCTGGGCGCGGGCGACGTGTGGAGCGAAGCGGTCCGCGAGGCCCACCGCCTGGGCTACACGGAACCGGATCCGCGAGACGATCTCGGCGGCCTGGACGTCGCCCGCAAGCTGCTCATCCTGGCGCGGATCTGCGGCTGCGATCTCGATCTGGACGACATCGAGGTCGAACCCATGCTCGACCGGCCCGAGCTGGGCAACCTGCCGCTCGACGCCTGGTGGGAACGGCTGGCCAAAGCCGACGGCGAGATGAAGCACCGTTTCGCCGACGCCGCGTCGGCTGGGCTGGAGCTCGCCTACCTGGCCGAACTCGACCTGTCCGGCGAAGCGGCCGCCGCCCGGGTCGGTCTGCGAGCCGTGCCCGCCGACCACCCGGTGGCGGGCATGCCGGCTTCGGACAACATGTTCGTGTTCCGCAGCCGGCGCTACCGGGAACGCCCCCTGGTCGTCCAGGGTCCGGGCGCCGGCACCGACCTGACCGCGGGCGGTGTCTTCGCTGACATACTCCGGGCCTGGGCCGAGAGGGGCTCCGCCCCATGAGCGCTCCCTCCTCCGGCGGCCCGCGGCAACCTGGGAGCCCGTCATGAGTCCTCTTGGCCTGAACCCGAGTCGCCCCCTGCGCGCGGCGGTCCTGGGCGCGACCGGCACGGTGGGCCAGCGGTTCGTCACGTTGCTCGCCGGACACCCGTGGTTCGAGATCGGGGCCCTGGCGGCTTCCGAGCGCTCGGCCGGGAAGAGCTATCGCGACGCCGTGACCTGGATCCAGACGCAGCCGGTCGACGAACGGATCGCCGCGATGACCGTACGGACCTGCGACGAGCTCGACGGCGACGACTTCGACCTGGTCTTCTCCGCCCTGGACGCCAGCGTGGCGAGAGACATCGAGCCCGAGTTCGCCCGGCGCAGCCTCGTGGTCACCAACGCGAGCGCACACCGCATGGACGAGAACGTCCCGCTGCTGGTGCCCGAGGTCAATCCGGACCACCTGGACCTGCTGGCGCCGCCAACAGATGGCGCCCTGCTGCCGAGCGGCATCGTCGCCAACCCCAACTGCTCGACGATCGGCCTGGTGCTGGCGCTCAAGCCGCTGCACGACGCGTTCGGCATCGACCGCCTCTCGGTGGTTACCCTGCAGGCGGTCTCCGGCGCGGGCCTGCCCGGAATCTCGAGCTACGAGATGATGGACAACGTGATTCCGTGGATTGCCAGCGAGGAGGAGAAGCTCGAGATCGAAACCGGGAAGATCCTCGGTCGGGTCGACAAAGGCGCGATCGATCCGGCCCGGATCGTGGTCTCGGCCCAGTGCAACCGCGTACCCGTCGTCGACGGCCACACGCTCTGCATCTCGGTCAGCCTGAAGAGCGAGCCCGAACCGGAGGAGGTGCGGGAGGCCTGGCGCAGCTTCCGCGGTGAACCGCAGGAGCTCGGCCTGTTCTCGGCGCCGGAACTGCCTACGGTCTACCTTGGCGATGACGAGCCGCCCCAAACCCGGATTCACCGCGACCTGGGGCAGGGCATGACGGTCCCGATCGGCCGGTTGCGCGAGTGCCCCGTGCTCGACTTCCGGTTCGTCGCCCTGTCGCACAACACGCTGCGGGGCGCCGCCGGCGGCGCCGTGCTGGCCGCGGAACTCGTGGTCGCCCGATGCGCCCGGCAAACCGGCGGATGAGCCGCTCGGTGAGGGCGTTCGCCCCGGCGTCGGTCTCGAACATCGGCTGTGGATTCGACATTCTGGGCTTCGCCCTGCAGTCGGAGGCCGACCGCTCCCCGTCCGGACCGGGTGACGTGGTCACAGCGACCGAGGGGGTCCGGGACGGCCGCGCCGGAGCTTGCGGCCCGGTCAGGATCACGGCGATTGCCGGCGACGACGGCCGGCTGCCACACGAGACCGGCAGGAACACCGCGGCGGTGGCAGCCCGGGCGCTGCTCCAGGCGGAGGCTCCGGATCGCGCCGTCGACCTGGAGATCGAGAAACGCATGCCGCTCGAAAGCGGCCTCGGCTCGAGTGCCGCCAGCGCGGTGGCGGCAGTCGTCGCGGTCGATGCCCTGCTGGGACTCGAGCTGCCGCCAGCGGCTCTGCTGCGCTACGCGCTGGCCGGAGAGGTCCTGGCGAGCGGCGGCGCCCACGCGGACAACCTGGCCCCGGCGCTGTTCGGAGGCCTGGTCCTGGTCCGTTCGCTCGAGCCGGAGCCGGACGTCGTCGAGTTGCCGGTGCCCGAGGGTCTCACCTGCGCCCTCGCGCGGCCCCACACCCACGTGAACACCCGGGAATCACGGTCGAGACTCGACCGCGATCTGCCGCTTGAGCGCGCGGTGACCCAGTGGGGCAACGCCGCGGCTCTGGTGGCGTCGCTCTACCGCAACGACCTTGAACTCCTGTCCCGATCCCTGGTCGACGTGGTCGCCGAGCCCGTGCGGGGGCCGAACGTACCCGGCTTCTACGACGCCAAACAGGCGGCCATCGCTGCCGGAGCGCTCGGCTGCAGCCTTTCGGGCAGCGGTCCCGCCGTGTTCGCCCTCTGTGACGGCAGAGACCGCGCCGGGGAGGTCGCCGCGGCGATGGCGGCCGCCCTCGAGCACGCCCTGGGGGTCGACTGCGACCGGCTCGTGTCGCCGCTGCCGGCCCCGGGCGCGCGCGTGATCGAAGGCGCCGGCGACACGGACGGAGCCTGACCTTGCGCTTCGTCAGCACCGGCGGCCAGGCGCCGGCGGCGTCCCTGGGCCGCGCCCTGCTCGAGGGTCCGGCCCCGGACGGCGGCCTGTACGTCCCGGAGCGCCTGGAGCCGCTGACGGCCGAGCAGTTGGCCCTCCTGAGACTGATGCCCCTGACCGGCATTTCGAGCATCCTCGGCAGCCGCCTGTTCGGCTCGGAAGTCCCGGAGGAAGACCTCGCCTTGCTGCTCGAAGACGCCCTCGACTTCCCCATCCCCCTCGTCCCGATCGAACCCGGCATCTTCTGCCTGGAGCTGTTCCACGGACCGACGCTGGCGTTCAAGGACATCGCGGCCCGGGTCATGGCCCGGCTCATGTCGCGCTTCACCGATGCCGAGGGTCTGGACACCACCGTGATCGTGGCCACCAGCGGGGACACCGGAAGCGCCGTGGCGCACGCCTTCAGCGGTGTTGCCGGGTTCAGGGTCTGCGTGCTCTACCCCCAGGGTCTGGTGACCGAGGCCCAGCGGCGCCTGTTCACCACCCTGGGCGGCAACGTGACCGCCGTGGCCGTCGCGGGAACCTTCGACGACTGCCAGCGCATGGCCCGGGCCGCGTTCGCGGACCGGGAACTGCGGGGGCGGCGGCCTCTCGCTTCCGCCAACTCGATCAACGTCGGACGACTGCTGCCACAGGTCTTCTACTACTTCCACGCCTGGGCGCAGCTCTTGTCGGCGTCTCCCGGCCAAGCCGACGGCCCGCTCATCTTCTCCACGCCGAGCGGTAACTTCGGCAACCTGACCGCCGGCCTGCTCGCCAAGCGCATCGGTCTTCCCGTCTCGCGTTTCGTCGCGGCCACGAACGTGAACGACGTCGTCCCCGCGTACCTCGCCAGCGGCGACTACCTGGCGCGCGCCTCGGTGGCCACGATCTCCAACGCGATGGACGTCGGCGATCCCAGCAACTTCGCCCGCATCCGGCACCTGTACTCCGACGGGACCGACCCCCTCTCCGACCTCCGGAGTGACCTGGCCGGCCACTCCTTCGACGATCGGGCCACGCGAAGCGCGATGCGCGAGGTGTACGAGAACCGCGGCTGCATGCTGGACCCCCACACGGCCGTCGGCTACCTCGGCCTGAAGGACGAACTCGAAGCCCGGGGCGGCGGCACCGGCGTCGTGCTGGGGACGGCGCACCCGGCGAAGTTCGCCAACGTGATCCGCGACGCCGTCGGCATCACGCCGCCGGTACCGCCGGCGCTCGAGCGCTGCGCGCACCTCCCCGAGCGGATCATCGAGATACCGGCCGAGGATCCGGCGCTGCGGGAGGTGTTACTGGCCTAGGGGCGTATAGACGAGCCCGTCCCGCTCTTCTGACCGCCCGTCCCGGGTTCGGCCCCAGTCGGGGGGTGTGACGAGCCGGCCGTGCACCTCGAGCCCCGAGGGCACCTGAACTCCCGGCGCCACGATCGAGTCGTGAAGCAGGGCTCCGTCGCCGATCCGGACACCCGGCATCAGCAGACTCCGCTCTACCAGCGAGCCGGCGCCCAGGCGACAGCCGGTCTCGACCACGCTGTGCTCCACGGCCGCGCCGCTGCCGATCGTGACGCCCGGGGCGACGAAGCGCCGGCGCCGCCGACGGCCGCCGGCGGTCCGTCCCCAGTCGAGGGCGCCGTCCAGATAGCGGCGCGGTGTGCCGAGGTCGTGCCAGCGGCGACGGCAGCCGAAGCCGACGATCCGGGACCCCGCGCGCAGGAGAGGCTGGTAGAGGCCTTCGACGATGTCGTTCGAGGTCGCGGGCGACGGAACGGCGTCCAGGACCCGGCGCGACAGGACGTGCAACCCCTGGAAGGTCCGGTTCCGTCCGCGCAACGAGCCGACGCGCAGGTCGCGGAGCCCGGTGACGAGCCCGCGGTGATCGACCTCCACCCCGCCGCCCAGGCCCTCACCGGGAGGTGTAGGGCCGATCTGAAGGGTGACGTCGGCTCCGCTCCTGCGGTGCCGGTCAAGGACGTCGCGCAGCGGCCAGCGGCAGAGCGAGTCGCCGTTCACGAGCACGATGTCGTCGCCCTCGGCCAGGAAGTCCCGAAGGTTGACGACCGCTCCCAGGGTCCCCAGCAGATCCCGCTCGAGGGCAAAGGTCAGGTCGATTCCGCGTTCGCCGGCTTCCGAGGTGAGTCCCCGCCGCACGGACTCCGAAAGGTGGTGCAGGTTGACCGCGGTTTCGCACCCGGCACGGTGGAGGATCTCGATCGTCCGCGTCGCCACCGCGCGGCCGGCGACCGGCAGCAGCGGCTTGGCGAGCCCGCCGGTCAGCGGCCGGAGCCGTTCGCCCCGTCCGGCGCAGAGAACGAGCGCCCGCACCCGCCGGCCCTCGGGCCTCACTGCGTGAAGACCATGTCCCGCGGCAGCTCCCCCCGGCCCTCGCGATAGCTCCGGTAGAGCGCCAGGTAGTCCTCCGGCACCGCGCGACCGGCATCGAGCCCGCAGCGCCGGCAGACCTGCTCGATCCGGTCCGCCGGCGCACCGCCGGCCAGTTCCTCCACTTCCACGAAGCCGCCCATGGGGGTCCGGTCGAGCGCGACCTCGCAACCGAGCAGCCGCCACGTCTCGCGGACCTTCTCGTAGCGGGCGGTGACCGCGAATCCCAGGGACTGCAGCACGAGCCGGGTGGCCTCCGGGTCATCGACCGAGACCTCGTGTTCCAGCCGCTCCTTGACGCCACTCTCGAATCGCGGCGCCGACTTGAAGGTCAGCCGGCTGCCGGCGCCGTCGGTGCGCAGACGAAGCAACTCGCCGCGGGACCGCAGCCTCTGGTCCACCGGCTGGTCGACTCGATCGAACACCACGTTCCTTTCCAGCGAAGCCGGGCGGTGAGGATCGGCGCCCACCGCGACCAGCCGCTCCCGGACGGCGTCCAGGTCGCTCACGGGGATCTTGATCTCGCGCTCGTTCAAGCTCCCGGATCGACGGAACCCACCCGGTCGAGTACGCGAACGATCGTGCGAATGCCCTGGTAGAAGTTGACGAGGTCCATCTTCTCGTTCGGCGCGTGCAGCCGGTCGTCGGAGAGGCCGAATCCGATCAGCAGGACCGGCGCGCGCAGCACCTCCGACAGCGTCGAGACGATCGGAATCGAACCGCCTTCCCGAACCCGGACCGGAGCGCGGCCCCAGGCCTCCTCCACGCCCACGAGAGCCGCATCGACGAGCGGCCCTTCGAGGTCGACGAGTACCGGCGGTGCTCCGTTCAGGTGATCCACCTCCACCTCGATGCCGGGGGGAGCCGCCGCTCGCAGGTGCTCGGCGAGGGCCCTGAAGATCCGATCCGGTTCCTGGTCGGGAACCAGGCGCATGGAGACCTTGGCGCCGGCGCGGTTGGCGATCACCGTCTTGGCGCCCGGGCCCTGATAGCCGCCCCAGATCCCGTTGACATCGCACGTCGGCCGGGCCCAGACCCTTTCCAGGGTCGTGTAGCCGGCCTCGCCCCACAGGGCGGTGGCGCCGATCTCGTCGCCGTACTTCGTCTCGTCGAACGGCAGCGCGGCGAACGCCGAGCGCTCGCCCGCGGCCAGTGGCCGCACGTCGTCGTAGAAACCGGGGATCAGAATCCGGCCGTCCTCCGGGTCGCGCAGCCCGGCCAGCATCGTCGCCAGGGCGTTGAGCGGATTCGCCACCGCACCGCCGAACGTGCCGGAGTGGAGATCCCGGGCCGCTCCGCGGACCCGGACCTCGGTGTAGAGCAGCCCCTTCAGGCCGTAGAGAACGGAGGGCTGGCCCGGTCCGTACATCGAGGTGTCCGAGACCAGCGCCAGGTCGCAGCCGAGCCGTTCAGCTGCCCGACTCCGGACATAGGCCTCGATCGCCTCGCCGCCGCATTCCTCCTCGCCTTCGATCAGGAACTTCACGTTGACGGGCAGACTGCCGGTCTCCGCCATCAGCGCCTCGACCGCCTTGATGTGGGTGAAGGACTGGCCCTTGTCGTCCGTCGCGCCCCGCGCCACGATCCGCTCGCCACGCTCGCCGGTCTCGATGGTCGGCTCGAACGGGTCGTGACGCCACTCGTCCAGGGGGTCCACCGGCTGCACGTCGTAGTGGCCATAAAAGAGAACGGTGGGACGGCCGGGAGCGCCTAGCCACTCACCGTAGACCAGCGGATGGCCCGCGGTCTCGATGATCTCCGTGTCCAGGCCTGCGGCCTTCAGCCGTTCCTCGACGAATCCGGCGCAGCGCCCCACCTCTCCCGCGTAAGCGGGGTCCGTCGAGATGGACGGGATCCGGAGGTAGTCCTTCAACTGCTCGAGGCTGGCGCCGGTTTCCCGGTCCACCCTCTCCAGAACGGCGTCGATGCTCATTGCGGCTCTACCCCCGTTCCGCTCACTCGTCGTCGAAGCTGCGGCCGGTCGTCTCCCAGTCCGAGAGGAACTGGTTCAGACCGATATCCGTCAACGGGTGCCGGTAGAGCTGGCTCAGGGTCTTGAACGGCAGGGTGATTACATCCGCGCCCATCTCCGCCGACAGGACGACGTGAACGGGATGGCGGGCGGAAGCAACCAGGACCTCGGTCCCGAAGTCGTAGTGAGAGTAGATCGCGATCACCTGCCGGATCAGGTCCATGCCGTCCTGGGCGATGTCGTCCAGCCGGCCGACGAAGGGTGAGATGTAGGCGGCTCCCGCCTTGCCCGCCAACAGAGCCTGGGACGGCGAGAAGCACAGGGTCACGTTGCAGCGGATGCCCTCCGCCGCCAGCCGGCGCACCGCGGTGAGTCCGGGCGGACCGAGCGGCACCTTGACCACCACGTTGTCGGCGAGGCCGGCCAGGCGGCGGCCCTGCTCGAGCATGCCTTCGAGGTCGGTGGCGAGCACTTCGCCGCTCACCGGACCCGGCACGAGCTCCGCGATCTCGCGAACCGTCGGCAGGTATGGCTTGCCCTGCTTGGCGATCAGGCTCGGGTTGGTCGTCACCCCGTCGACCATGCCCCACTCGAGGCCGGTCTCGATCTCTCCGATGTCCGCGGTGTCGAGAAAGAACTTCATGCGTGAATCTCTCCTGAAGCGGCTCCTAGTTGATCGGCTCCGTGTCTTCGGCTCCGCCCCCGGCCTCGTCGGCGCCGTCCTCTTCGTCCTCCTCGCCGCGATCCGGAATCCGGGCCAGGGCGACGATGCGGTCGCCGTCGTCCAGGTCCATCACCTTGACTCCCTGAGTGGCGCGGCCGATCAGGGACACGCTGCCAGCGTTGATGCGGATGATCTTTCCCTCGTGGGTGATCAGCATCAGCTCCGTGTCGTCCTCCACCTCGCGGACACCGACGACCGTGCCCGTCCGGTCCGAGACCTTGAGGTTGATGATCCCGAGCCCGCCCCTCGACTGGCGGCGGTACTCGTCGAGCGCCGTCCGCTTGCCGAAGCCGTTCTCGCTGACGGTCAGCAGCGTCGTCTCCGGCGGCCCCGTCGTCTCGTCGTCCAACGCCGGCGGCAGCAGGCACTCCATCGAGACGACCCGGTCACCGCGGCGCAGACTGATCCCGCGCACGCCGCGCGTCGCACGACTCAGGGAGCGCAGGTCGTTCTCGGGGAACCGGACCGAGTAGCCCATCCGGGTGGCCAGCACGAGGTCGCTGCCGCCGTCGGTCAGCTTCACCGTCAGCAGCCGGTCGCCCTCGTCGATCCGAACCGCGATGATGCCGTTGGCTCGGGGACGCGAGTAGTGCGACAGCACCGTCTTCTTCACCACGCCGGTCTCGGTGGCGAAGGTCAGGAACCGGTCTTCCGGGAACTCGCGGACCGCAACGGTCGCCGCCACGCCCTCGCCGCTGTCCAGCCGCAGGAGATTGACGATCGCCTTGCCCCGCGCCGCCGGACCCATCTGGGGGATCTGGTGCACCTTGAGCCAGTAGCAGTGGCCCCGGTCGGTGAACACGAGGACATAGCTGTGGGCCGAGGCGACGTAGAGCTGCTCCACGAAGTCGCCGTCCCGCGTCGCCATGCCGGTCCGGCCCTTGCCGCCGCGATGCTGGGAGCGGTACAGGCTGAGCGGGGAGCGCTTGACGTAGCCCGACCGCGTCACCGTGATCACCATGTCCTCATCGGCGATCATGTCCTCGATCGTGATGTCCGAGGAGTAGGCGACGATCTCGGTGCGGCGCGGGTCGCTGTAGCGCCGTTCGATCGCGTCGAGTTCGCCCCGGATCTCGGCCAGCAACAGCTCGTCGGACCCCAGGATGGCGCGCAGTCGGCCGATCTCGGCGAGCAGCTCGCCGTACTCCTCCTGGATCTTCTCGCGTTCGAGTCCCGTCAACCGCTGCAGTCGCATGTCCAGGATCGCCTGCGCCTGGCGGTCGGTCAGGGCGAAGTTCGCGGTCAGGCGCGTCCGCGCCTCCGGCGGCGTGTGGCTGGCCCGGATCGTGGCGATCACCTCGTCCAGATGGTCGAGCGCGATGAGCAGACCCTCGAGGATGTGGGCGCGCAGCTCGGCCCGCGCCAACTCGTAGCGGCATCGCCGGATGACGACCGTGCGGCGGTGGTCCAGGAAGTGGCGCAGCAGCTCGCGCAGGGTCAGCACCTGGGGCTGGCTGTCGACGATCGCCAGCATGTTCATGCCGTAGCTGACCTGGAGCTTGGTCATCTTGTAGAGCGTGTTCAGGATGACCTCGGCGACCTCGCCCCGCTTCAGGTCGATCACGATGCGGATGCCGTCCCGATCGGACTCGTCGCGAAGATCGCGGATGCCCTCGAGCTTCTTCTCGCGCACGAGTTCGGCGATCCGTTCGATCAGCCGCGCCTTGTTCACCTGGTAGGGAATCTCGGACACGATGATCGACTGGCGGTCCGACCCCCGGTCGACGATGTCGGCGCGCGCCCGTACCTGAATCGAACCGCGGCCGGTCTCGTAGGCGCTGCGGATGCCGTCGCGCCCGTGGATGAACCCTCCCGTCGGAAAGTCCGGACCAGGAAGGATCTCCATCAGCTCGTCCAATGACGCCTGAGGACGGTCGATGAGCAGCTTGACCGCCGCGATCGCTTCACCGAGGTTGTGGGGCGGGATGTTCGTCGCCATGCCGACCGCGATACCGGCGGAACCGTTGACCAGGAGGTTCGGGATGCGGGCCGGCAGGGGCGAGGGCTCCTGCTCCGAGCCATCGTAGTTCGGTACCCAGTCGACCGTGTCCTTGTCGATGTCCTCGCGCAGCATCTCCTCGGCGATCCGGGTGAGCCGGACCTCCGTGTAGCGCATCGCCGCCGGGTTGTCGCCGTCGATCGAACCGAAGTTGCCCTGGCCGTCGACCAGGGGATAGCGCATGGAGAAGTCCTGCGCGAGGCGGACCACCGTGTCGTAGATCGGACCGTCGCCGTGGGGGTGGTACTTGCCCATCACGTCGCCGACGATGCGCGCCGACTTCTTGTACGCGCGACCGGCCGTGTTGCCGGCCTCCCACATGCCGTAGAGAACGCGTCGGTGAACCGGTTTCAGACCGTCCCGCACGTCGGGCAGGGCACGGCCGATGATCACGCTCATCGCGTAGTCGAGATAGCTCCGGCGCATCTCGCGCTCGAGCTGCACGGGCACGGTCTGGCGGTCTGACGCCGCTTGCTCCGGCGGCGGCGTGATAGGGGGCTCGTCCTTGGTCACGGCCGGCCGATCAGATGTCGAGGTTCGTGGCGTAGAGGGCGTTCTCTTCGATGAACTGCCGCCTGGGCTCCACCTTGTCGCCCATCAGCTTCACGAAGATCTCGTCCGTCGCCTCGTCCCGCTCATTGTCGATCTCGACCAGCAGCATGCGGCGGCGCTCGGGGTCCATGGTGGTCTCCCAGAGCTGCCCCGGGTTCATCTCCCCCAGGCCCTTGTAGCGCTGGATGGCCAGACCCTTCTTCGCCGCCGCGAACAGGGAGTCGAGGGCCTCGTCCAGCGACTCCACTTCGCGGCTGTCCGTACTGGCGCCGTTCACCTGCTGGAGCAGGATCGAGGGTGCGTTCCATGCCTCGAGCGCCTCCCGATTCGCCACCAGGGAGCGGAACTCCGCGCCGGTCACGAGCTGCTCGTCCACCGTCACCTGGCGGTCCACGCCGTCCCGTCGTGACCGGAAGCGAATCGCGAACAGCCCGGTTTCGCCGCCGGTCACGTCGACGTCGTGGAAGCCCGACGCCTCGATGATCCGTGCTACCTCCTGCAGGCGTTCGCGGTCGCGCAGGTGGTCCCGGCCGGTGATTCCACCCACGATGACCGCCCTCAGAGCGTCCGTCGGCACGCCGCGGGCACTCAAGGACTCCAGAGTCCGCCGGAACGAAGCCAGACGGTCCAGCAGACGGCTCAGTCGATCGCCCCCGAACACGGTCGGGTCGGAGGCGTCGTCGCCTTGCAGCGCGAGTTGCCAGCCCTTGCGGATGCGCCGCACGAGGTAGTCGTGGTACTCCTCGTCGTCCTTCAGATAGCTCGACTTTCGGCCCTCGGTGACCTTGTAGAGCGGCGGCTGGGCGATGAACAGGTGGCCCCGATCGATGATCGCCTTCATCTGGCGGTAGAAGAAGGTCAGGATGAGCGTCCGGATGTGGCTGCCGTCCACGTCCGCGTCGCACATGATGATCAGTTTGTGGTAGCGAAGACGGTCGATGTCGAAGTCCTCGGTGCCGATGCCGGTGCCCAGGGCCTGGATCAGCGTCCTGATCTCCTCCGAGGACAGCATCTTGTCGAGGCGCGCCCGCTCGACGTTCAGGATCTTGCCCTTCAGCGGCAACACTGCCTGGAAGCGCCGGTCGCGCCCCTGTTTCGCGGAGCCGCCGGCCGAGTCGCCCTCGACGAGGAAGAGTTCCGCCAGGGACGGATCCCGTTCGCTGCAGTCGGCCAGCTTGCCCGGCAGGTTCGAGCTGTCCAGCGCACCCTTGCGCCGGGTGAGTTCGCGCGCCTTGCGGGCAGCCTCGCGCGCCCTGGCCGCTTCGACCACCTTCTCGACGATGCGCCGGGCGTCGCGGGGGTTCTCCTCCAGGAAGGCAGAGAGCTGCTCGCCGACCGTCGATTCCACCCAGCCGCGCACCTCCGAGGAAACCAGCTTCTCCTTGGTCTGGCTGGAGAACTTCGGATCCCGCACCTTGACCGAGACGATCGCCACCAGCCCTTCGCGGATGTCCTCGCCGGAGAGCTTCTCCTTGAGGTTCTTGCCGAGTCCCGAGGAGGCGACGTAGTTGTTGACGGTCCGCGTCAGCGCCGACCGCAGACCCGACAGATGCGTACCGCCGTCCCGGTTATTGATCGTGTTCGTGAAGCAGGAGATGCGTTCCTGGTAGCTGTCGCTCCACTGCAGGGCGACCTCCACCGACTCGCTCGAGCCGTCTTCCCCCTGTTCCCCCCGGAGGTAGATCGGATCGGGATGCAGCGGCGTCTTGTTCCGGCTCAGGTGCGAGACGAAGCTGCTGATCCCACCTTGGTACTCGAAGTTCGCCTGTTTGCCGGTCCGCTCGTCGACTAGCCGGATCGCGATGCCCCGATTCAGGAACGACAACTCCCGCAGCCGCTGCGCGAGCGTCTGATAGTCGAAGGTCAGCCGGGTGAACACCTCCGGATCGGGAGAGAACCGGATCCGGGTGCCGGTAGCCTCGGGTGCCTCGAGTTCGGAAACGGCTTCGATCGAGCCGACCGGAAGTCCCCGGCTGTAGCCCTGGCGCCAGCGGTATCCGTCCCGGTCGATCTCCAGATCGAGTTCGATCGAGAGGGCATTGACGACGGAGAGGCCCACGCCGTGCAGCCCGCCGGACACCTTGTAGGCGTTCTGGTCGAACTTTCCGCCCGAGTGGAGCTCGGTCATGATCACCTCGGCCGCGGAGCGCTGCTCGCCCTCGTGGAACCCCACCGGGATGCCACGGCCGTCGTCACTCACGGAGACGCTGCCGTCGCCATGGATCACGACCTCTACCAGGTCACAGAAACCCGCCTGCGCCTCGTCGATCGCGTTGTCGACGAGCTCGAACACCATGTGGTGAAGACCCGAGCCGTCATCGGTGTCGCCGATGTACATTCCCGGCCGTTTCCGGACCGCTTCAAGGCCCTTGAGGACCTTGATGTCCTTGGCCGAGTACCCGGATTCAGCCACCGTCTGAACACCGCTTGTTCCGGCGTCCGCCATGTGCGGAAAACTATCACATGGGAGCGCCGGATCCCAGCCTCGGGAGCCGATTCAGCTCAATCTGTAAATGCCTGAAAACAGGATAGTTACGAGGCCGTTCAGCGAACGGATCCAGCGAGCTACAGCCGCATCGGCATGATCACGCAGAGGTAGCGCGAATCGGCGCCCTCCACGGGGTGCGCGACGCACTGGCTGTTCTCGTCCTTCAGCGCGAACTCGACCCGGTCGGTATCGACCGCGCCCAGGAAGTCCCGAACGTAGGCGGGGTTCAGACCGATCTCCAGATTCTCCGCCTCGTAGTCGCACTCGAGCGTCTCTTCGGCCTCGCCCAGGTCCGGATTCGACGACGACACGAGCAGCGACCCTTCATCGAACTTCAGCCTCACCATGGGTGCGCGGTCGCCGGTCAACAGCGAAACCCGATGGACGACCTCGGAGAGTTCCTGCCGGTCGAAGGACGCCTTCCTGTCGTTGTCCTTCGAGATGACCTTCTCGTAGTCCGGGAAGGTGCCTTCGAGGATGCGGCAGGTCAGCTCGCGACGCCCGATCACGAAGGCGAGATGATGCTCGCCGCGGCGAAACGTGGCGGCCTCATCGCTGTCGAAGCGCATCAACTCCAGCAGCGCCTTGCGCGGAGCAAGCACGCCGTCCGCCTCGGCGACGCCCGGCATCTCCGCCTCGATCAGGGCCAGTCGATGGCCGTCCGTGGCCACCAACTCGACGCCCCCATCCTTCAGCTTGAGCAACGCGCCGTTCAACTGGAACCGCGACTCTTCGGCGGAGACCGCGAAGATGACCTTGCCGATCATCCGCTTGAGGTCCGCAAATGGCGCCTCGAAGGTCGCGGAAGCCGACTCGGGATCGACTGCGGCAAGGGTCGGAAAGTCCTCGGCCGAGAGACCGTTGATGCGGAATCGCGAGGAACCGGCGACGATGTGAAGGGAGTTCGACTCCCCCGTCGAGAGTTCCAGCGCGCCGTCGCCGAGAGCGCGGACGATTTCCAGGAGCTTTCGCGCCTGAACGGCTGTGGCGCCCGGTTCACAGGACCCTTCCTCGGCCGCACACGAGGACGTGAGCGAAACATCGAGGTCGGTGGCCGCCAGTTCCAGCCGGTTGTCGCGGACGCGCAACAGGAGATGGGACAAGACCGGAATCGTGGACCTGCTCTCGACGATGCCGCGCATCGCGGCGAGTTCGGTCAGCAGTTCTCTCCGTTCAACCCTGGTCTTCATCTACGCTCTCCTCAGGGAGTCAATATACACCATCCAAGTTGCCGTAGAAGGCCCTGGGAACGGTCGTGCATGTGTCACTTAAACCACTAAAAACAAAAAGGTTACAACGAGGAATCCCTGTCGGTAAGCGGCGGACTCGACGGTGGACTCGCTGTGCATTTCGGCGCCGTGCCGTGCTCGGGTCGGATCCGGACCGATCTGGGTCCACAGAACGGCCGAAGCGGAGGCTCCGGAATCCGCCGCCGCCGCGCAGTTCGCTCCAGGGCGGATCCGCCGCGATTCCGCAGCAGTTCGGGGCCGGGCGGTGCCGGGAAGAGTCCGCGAGGAGTTGGCGCCGCCTCAACCGAGTTGACGGGTGAAGCGTTCCAGTTGAGCCGCCAGGCGCTCGTCTTCGGAGCGACGGCGCTCGATCTGCTCGACGGAGTACATCACCGTGGAGTGGTGCTTGCCGTTGAACAGCCTGCCGATTTCCGGATACGACATCGGGGTCAGCCGCTTGCAGAGGTACATCGCGATCTGCCGGGGATACGTGATCTGCCGCGAGTTGCTCTTGCTCTTGATCTCGCGCACCTTGAGTCCGTAGTGGTGGGCTACCAGCTTGACGATCTGCGCGGAAGACACCGGCCGGTCCTGTTCCGGAAGCACATCGCGGAGGGCCTCCTTCGCGAAGTCCAGGTCGAGACGCGCGCCGGAGAGCGACGCGAAGGCGGTGACGCGGTTGAGCAGCCCTTCGAGTTCGCGCACGTTGGAGTGCACCTGGCGGGCGATGAACAGGGCGACATCCGTATCGAGATCGAGGCTCTGCACCTGCCGGGCCTTGCGCTGGAGAATGGCCACCTTCGTCTCCAGGTCCGGGGGCTGGATGTCCGCGAGCAGGCCGGAGCCGAAACGACTGCGGAGCCGCTCTTCCATGTCGGCCAGGTCCCGCGGCTGCGCGTCGGAGGTGACGATGATCTGCTTCTGGCGCGTGTAGAGCACGTTGAAGGTGTGGAAGAACTCCTCCTGCGATCGCTCCTTCCTGGCCAGGAACTGAATGTCGTCGACCAGAAGGACATCGATCGTCCGGTAGCGCTCGCGGAAGGCGGGCATCCGCTCGAAGCGGATCGACGTGATCAGATCGTTGACGAAGTCCTCGGCGGCCAGATAGACGACGCGCGTGCCGGGCAGGGTCCGGCGGAGGCGGTTGCCGATCGCGTGCAGGAGGTGGGTCTTGCCCAGGCCCACGCCGCCGTAGAGGAAGAGCGGGTTGTAGGCGATTCCGGGCTTCTCCGCCACCGCCTGGGACGCGGCGCAGGCGAACCGGTTCGAGTTGCCGATCACGAACGAGTCGAAGCGGTACTGGGGATTGAGGGCGCTCCCGCCGGCCGCGTCGTCGTGGGCCGCCTTCGCCTTCGGGGGACTCGGCGCGGGCCGCGCGGTCTCCTTGATGGAATCGCTGCTCTTGAAGAGAACCTCGAACGTAGGCCCCTTGAGATCGGCGATCGCCCAGTCGACGATCGGACGGAAGCCCTCCTCGAGCGCCGCGACGAAGCGGGAGTTCGGCGCTTCGAGGACCAGCCGTTCAGCGTCCTCGGAAGCGACCCGAAGTGGGTGGAACCAGGTGCGGAACTCCTCTGGCGGCAGGTCCGCGCGCAGCTGGCGGCGTAGAGTCGGCCAAACGGAACTAGGCATGCCGCACACTCCGTTCAGCGCCGTCCGGCGCCAGCCCCCCTTTATCCTTCCTGTTCCCCTTCCCGAGACGCACCGATCCCCCCGACTCCAGACGCGCGCTCACCACCTCTGTCCTAGACGTTTGCTAGGGACAAGCCGCTCCGTAGAGCTATGTTCCGCAGCTTTTCCGCACAGTGTGGAAAAACTCGGGACGACCGGCGCCGAAACTGGCGGTTCTCGGCCAAGCAGGCGTCCAGTGGTTTCAGGCCGGGCGGTCTCCGTTGCGCGAGAAGGGCAGGATAGCAGCGGGCCTACGCGGGAACAAGAGGTTTCGGACCACTTTCTTCATCTTTTCTTGACGGTCGGTCGGTCGTCTGGCGGCCTCGGCGGGCCTAGGTTCTGACCCATGTTGCAGTTAGTCCCTCCGGAGCGGCTCAGGGACGGGCTCCTGGACTGGTTTGACCGCTGCCGCCGCGACCTGCCGTGGCGTCGATCCGAGGATCCCTATGAAGTGCTGGTTGCGGAAGTCATGCTCCAGCAGACCCGCAGCGAGGTCGTGGTGTCGCGCTATCCGGGCTTCCTCGAGGCCTTCCCGACGCTCGATGCGATGGCCGAAGCCGCGGTCGAGGAGGTGGAGGCAGCCTGGTCGGGCCTCGGCTACTACCGCCGGGCGCGGAACCTCCATCGCGCGGCCCGCATCCTGGCCCGCCGGGCCGGGTTTCCCGGAAGCGCCGCGGAATGGAGCGAGTTGCCCGGCGTGGGCCCCTACACGTCCGCGATGCTCGCCAGCCGGCTGGATGGTGAATGCGTGCCGGTGCTCGACGGCAACGTGGAGCGGGTGCTGAGCCGTTTCCTGGCTTCCCCGCTGCCGCCGAAGCGGGCGGAGGCCCGACGTGGCCTGCTGGCGACCGCGGCGAGGCTCCTGGACCCGGAACGCCCCGGCCATTCGAATCAGGCCTTGATGGAGGTGGGATCGCTCGTCTGCCGGCACAGGCGCCCGGACTGCGACGCCTGTCCGCTTTCTCCTGGATGTGCGGCCTTCGGCACCGACGGCCTAGATCCCCGGGACTATCCCGCCAAATCCCGGCGTCGAACACGGGAGATCGTTCACTGCTTCACGGCTGTGGTCAGGAGGGATGGCGGCCTGCTGCTGCACTGCCGCCCTGGTGACGCGGAGTGGCTGGCCGGCCGGTGGCACCTGCCGACGGTCGAACTGGAGAGGGGGGACGAGTCCCCGAGCGAAGCGGCGGCCTTGCTCGCCGAGGCGTTCGGAGGAGAGTGGGAGTGCGAAGAGGACGCCTTGGTTCGTCACGCGGTCACCTACCGGGATTTCCTCGTTCGGGTCGCAGTCGCTAACTGGTGGCCGGACGCCGGGCTCGAGGAGCCTTACCCGGGATCGTCCGGGGGTGAACTCGGGTGGTTCGCTCCCGGGGAGATCGACGATCTGCCGACCTCGTCGCTGCTTCGCAAGTCGCTGGCTGCAATCCCCATACACTCCGGGCCATGACGACGGTCACGGAGCGACGGCAGCCGATTCCCTTCGTCGACCTGGCTGCTCAGTCGAGACGGCTGCGGCCGGAGATCGACCGGCGGATCGCGGCCGTCCTCGACCATGGCCGCTACGTGATGGGACCCGAGGTCGAGGAACTGGAGGCGGAGCTCGGCAGGCTCGGCGGGGCCCCGGCGGTCGCCGTATCCAGCGGGTCGGACGCCCTGCTGATCGCCCTGCTCGCACTGGGCGTCGGCCGCACCGAGGGGCGGCGCGACGCGGTGTTCGTTCCGTCCTTCACGTTCACGGCGACGGCGGAAGTCGTCCTGCTAGCGGGTGCCGTGCCAGTGTTCGTGGACGTCCGGGAGGACGACTTCCTGCTCGACATGGGTTCCCTCGAGCGCGAGTTCGACAGGCTCGAGCGGACCGGCGGCGCCGTCCCCAGGGCGGTGATCACCGTCGACCTGTTCGGCCAGCCGATGCCCCCGCAGCCGCTGGCCGACTGGGCGGCTTCTAGGGGGCTGGGGGTCGTCTCGGACGCCGCCCAGAGCTTCGGCGCCCGTCGCGGCGGCAGGCCCGTCGGATCGCTGGCCGCCCTGACGACGACCAGCTTCTACCCCGCCAAGCCGCTCGGCGCCTACGGCGACGCGGGTGCGATCTTCTGCACGGAACCTGCCACTGCGGAGGTGGTGCGTTCGATGCGCGAGCACGGCCAGAGCGCCGACCGCTACGACATCGTGCGGCTGGGGATGAACGGCAGGCTGGACACCCTGCAGGCCGCCGTTCTGCTGGCGAAACTGACGATCTTCGAGCAGGAACTGACGGCCCGCCGCGCCGTCGCCGCCGGCTACACGAGGAGGCTGGGCGAGGCGTCGGCGTCGATGGGCACGCCGTGGCGCGTCGCCGCGCCGGTCTGCGAACCCGACGTGGAGTCCAGTTGGGCCCAGTACACGCTGCGGGTGGACGACGCGGACGGAAGGCCGTCGGCGGAGACCCGGGACGCCCTGCGCGGCCACCTGGCACGGGCAGGCATACCGACCGCGGTCCACTACCCCTGCCCGATGCACCTGCAGCCGGCGTACGAACGGCATGGCCACGGTCCGGGATCGCTGCCCGTCAGCGAGAGCCTGGCCGACCGCGTCGTCAGCCTGCCCATGCACCCCTACCTCGACGAGTCGACGCTCGACCGCATCTGCGACCGCATCGCGACCGCTTAACGTCGGGCTGCACCCGCCCAGTCGGGGCCGGAGGGGTCAGCTCCCAGGGTGACGTTCGCGCTTGAGAGGAGATGTAAGGGGGTGGCGCTCACTCCTTCCCGGCCGGAATCTCGCGAAGTAGTAGAGAAGGTAGGTACTTGCGGGGAAAGACCGTGGAGGACTGTCCCCCAACCTAGTCCCGATTTCCCAGTAGCCACAGCGGACGCTAGAGCGCCTTCGCGACGACCGATCCTTCGATCGCTCCCGATGACCAGCACCGACGACCGGATCCGGGAGAACCGCCGCGTGCTCGCCGAGATCACCGAGACCGCCCGGACCATCTGCGAGGTCACTCCCGCCGCACGAGACGAGATCGTCGCCCTGCAGCAAACCGCCAAGCACATGCGCACGGCCCTCAACAACGCCGGCTGCCTGCTGTTCACGATCGCCGCCGGCGGTGCCGTGATCGGCGCGTGGCCAGTTCCCTCGAGCTAGCTCCCGGTCAACGATCCAGACAGAGGCGCTGAGCGGACCGGCAGCCGCCGAATCGCCGCTGACCGCGGGGCAAAAGGGGCCCACCTCGCCGGCGAAATCGCGGGAGCGTGCCGGAGTGACTCCCTATCTCTGGGCGGAGCGGCGGGGCTCTCTGAGAGGGAGAGCCGTAGCTGGTCCGCTTTGCAGCAAGCGACCTCGTTACGAGAGTGCCGCCCCGCACCCCCGCCGTTAGACCTGTACAACCGCCTCAGCGGCTCACCGCTGATCTTCCGGCTCATCTTCCTCGTTGGTTCTCTCCTGTGGGGGTGAGTGGGCGCCTGCCGGGAATCGAACCCGGAGCCCCGTAGGACTATCCCAACGCTCAGGCGCCCTCAAAGCATTCAGCAGCTCTCGACCCATGCGGACTTGCCACGGTACGCCACGAGCGGAGTGCTCGCCGACGTGTAGTACGGCCAAGGCACGAAGAACATCACAATCACGTTGTTGATGTACAGCCCGTTTCGGCAGAGGCCACCGGTGTCGACGAAAGCCGACCGCGGCGACCACCGAGCCCACCAGCCCATCCTGCGGTGCTTCGTGTAGCCGACTGTGCCGTAGGGAGGAGTCCGGTGGTAGAGGGCCATCCACATTTCCCACCGCATCTGGCTCCGCGGCGGAGACAGGGATATCCGGACCGGGATGTAGTTGCAGTTGCCTTCGGCCTTCGCCTTCACGGTCTTGGCCCTGGTGAAGAAGTTCTGGCTCATGTGCGGGTTGTGGGCCGTGATGTTGCACCGGTAGTAGCCAACGGTGACCCCTGTTTCGCCGCCTACGGCTTCCTGTCGCACGGATGCGGGCCCGTCTTCTTCTTCCTCGCCCCTCTCCGTTGGGGGGATGCCGTAGACGACCATGTCGTGGTGCTCCCGGGTCGTCTTGACCGGAATGTCGATGTAGAAGTCCTTGTCTTTGAGCTGGCCGCCCGACTGTCGGATGAGATCCGCGAACCACGCTGCGCCCTGTTCGTCATCGAGCAGCATCGGGTTGAACGGCCCTATCGGCTGGATCAACTCGTCGTCTTTCGAGTGCAGCTGCTTTCCCGCCGCCATCCCCGGCGCGCCGCCGATCAGCAGGGCGAAGAACAGCGCGCTCAGCAGCGTGCCCCGTAGAGCTTCCCTCATTCGTAGCCTCCCCTTAGTGGGTGCTACAGCCCGCCGTCGACGGCTCATCCGCGACGACCCGACCGTAGACTGGAAGTAAGACGGTAAGGATTCTAGCACACAGATGGCGCGGGGTTGCTAATGTGGAACTTGGCCCGCTACGGCCCGCGACCTCGCCCGAGGTCGGCCTTTCGCGCTCCCTTCACCGAGCCGTTGGAGCACCAATGTTGATGACGACAGGAGACATCATTCGCCGTCGCTACCGTGATCCGGAAGGCGTCACGCTCCCGGCGTGGCTGACCGGACCTGTTGCACGGAAGGTTGCTGGAACGCTGTTCGACATCGCGTTCTACAGCGTGTTGCTGTTCGGACTTTGGTTGATCTTCCGTTGACTGGCCCCGCTTCGGCGTAGGCGGCGGCGGTTGTCCTTCGCCTTGGCGCAGTTGTCGAGCACGTCTTCCGCGCCGCTCGTCCGTTGCGGTTGACGGCGAACGGCTGGGCCCTTCGGCTAGCTGCTAGGCGCGTTCGGTCCCTCCCAGGCGCGGGCTAGGGCAGGAGGCTTACCCCACGAGAGCGCCACCCGGCTCCGCCTTTGGCCCCGGTCGACGCCAGGAAAGGCCGCGCGGGGGTCATGTCCCGAGCTCGGGCGTTAAGCCAGGGGATCACCTGCAAGCGCATACGTGCAAATGCAGGGCCGCAAATGGGTATAGGCGGTGGCCTCGGCCGCAACTATGGTCCGTGCGCGGCTGACTCCCGCGGACTGCTGACGGCACTGCCCAGATGGCCCGCTACGGGTGACGCAACAGCCGCCTCGGATGAGGGGGTGTCTTACTTCCAGCCCTACGTCGGGGGTCAGCCGCGGGCCGTAGCGGGCCAGGTTCCAGCGTAGCAAGCCCAGGCCAAGGGGCGCTAGCCTCTGACCTTCGGCATGGCTGCTCCTTGTTCGCACCGACTCGTCCGCGGAGATCAGCTGCCGGAGATCCGAACTTCGCTTCCGGGGCCGCGCGCACGACGGGCTGCTAGGCGGCTCGAAGGGGCGGAGGCGCCGGGGATCAACACCTTGGTCGCCGGAAGCACGGCGATGCTGTGGGAGGAGGCTCTTGGCAGCAATGTGCTGGACATCGACGGCAATCGCTTCCTCGACCTGACGGCTGGATTCGGAGTGGCCGCGGTGGGCCACCGGCATCCTGCCGTGGTTTCGGCGGTCAAGCGGCAGGCCGATCGCCTTCTTCATGGACTGGGTGACGTATTCGCTCATCCTGCTCGCGTTGAACTGAGCGAGCGTCTGGGTCGTCTGGCGCCGCTCCGCGAGCCGCGGGTCTACTTTGCCGCCTCGGGAGCCGACGCGGTCGAGATCGCGCTCAAGACAGGGCGCCTGTACAGCGGCCGTCCTGGAGTCCTCGCGTTCACGCCGGCCTACCACGGCACGACGTTGGGCGCCCTCCAGGGCACTTCGAGGCCGACCTTTCGGACGCCCTTCACGGAGCCGCTGGACAGCCTGGTTCACCGTCTGCCCCATGGCGCCGAGCCTGAGGAGGTGCGGCAATTGCTGGACCGGCAGCCGGACATCGGAACCTGCCTGGTCGAACCGGTGATCGGCCGCGAGGCAACCCGATGGCCGCCTCGCGGCTGGTTGGCCGGACTGGCCTCGGCATGTCGCGAACACGACGTGGTCCTGGCGGTTGACGAGATCTTCACCGCGTTCGGCCGCTGCGGCGAGTGGTTCGTGAGCGGGGAGGCGGGCATCGAGCCCGATCTGATCTGCTGCGGCAAGGCCCTGGGCGGCGGTCTTCCCATCGCAGCCGTGCTGGGTGAGAAGGAGGTCATGGCCGCTTGGGAGACGGAGGGCGAGGCCCGGCACACGGCCACATTCGTCGCGCATCCGCTTGCCTGTGCCGCGGCTTTGGCGACGCTTGAAGTGATCGAGAGTGAGCGCCTGATTCAGAGGGCCCGGGAGTTCGGGAGCCGCTTCGGCCGTCGCGTCGAGTCGTTGAAGCAGTGCCCCGGCGTCGTGGGCGTCCGGGGCACCGCGATGCTGTGGGGCGTGGAACTCGAGAGCCGGGAGCGCGCGGCCGGCCTGTGCCGGCACCTCCTGGAACGGGGCGTGATCGCCCTGAGCGGCGGCGCAACCGGCACGGTGCTGCAGATCGCGCCACCGCTGGCTATCACCGAAGTCCAGTTGGACTACGCGGCCGACGTGCTGATCCAGGCTGCGTCTGTGTTGGTGTCGAAGGTCTGACTCTCGTCTGCGTGTCTAGAGTTCGCGCTCGCTGCTTCGCAGCATCGCGCTCGCTGCGGACCAGAAGGTCCGCGCACCCAGAGAGCGGCACCGGTGCGGCGAGCTTCTCTACATGCGGATCACATGAGATCGCTGCGGGCGTTGTAGGTCGGTGCCTCGCCTCAGGGCAACGACCGCCAGCCCAGTCGGGGCCGGAGGGGTCAGCTCCCAGGTGCCTCTGAACGAGCGACGGCCGACGACGTTGCACGCAACCGACGCCCAACCGGAGCGAGTGAAGCGGAGTGAGCGCCATCCCCTCCCATCTCCAATGAAGCGCTCACGTCACCCTGGGAGCTGACCCCTCCGGACCCAAGACGGGCGGGTGCAGCCCGACGCCCTTCCCGCAGGCTCCGGACGGGCGGGTCCCCAGCTACAACGAGCGGCGGCCGGCCAGGGACCGGGCCAGGGTGACCTGGTCGGCGTAGTCGATGTCGCCGCCGACGGGGAGACCGAAGGCGAGGCGCGTGACGCGGACGCCGCGGCGGGCGAGGAGGTTGGCCAGGTAGAGGGCTGTGGCTTCGCCCTCCACGTTCGGGTTCATCGCCAAGATGGCCTCCTCGATGCCGTCGAGGCGCTCCAGGAGGGACGCGACCGTCAGCTCGTCGGGTCCTACGCCTCTTTGGGGCGAAAGGGAGCCCAGAAGGGCGTGGTACAGGCCGTGGAACTCACCGGTGCGCTCGATCGGTTCGATGTTGAACGGCTCCTCGACGACGCACAGCTTGGTTCGGTCGCGCTGCGGGTCGCTGCAGATCGAGCAGGGATCCACCGCGGTGATCTGGTGACAGGTGGAGCAGTGGATCATGCGGTCCTTGACGTCGATGACCGCCTGGGCGAGCGCTTCCGCCCGGCTCCGGTCGACACGGAGCAGATGGTGCGCCAGTCGGCGGGCGGTCTTCGGGCCGATGCCCGGCAGGCGCGAGAGTTCCTCGACCAGGCTGGAGAGCGGGTCGGCCGGCATCAGGTGAGGCCGGGAATCCCGGCGGCCATGCCGCCGAGACGTTGGCCTACGTACTCGTTCACCTTGCGTCCGGCTTCGTTCACGGCGGCCTGCACCAGGTCCTGGACCATGCCCGGATCCTCAGGGTCCAGGACTTCCGGATCGATGTGAACGCCCAGGACCTCCTTCTCGCCGTTCATTCGCACCTCGACCATGCCGCCGCCGACGCTGGCGGTGAACTCGGCTGCCGCCAGATCACGCTGCATCTGCTGCTGCATTTCCTGGGCTTGCCGCATCAGCTTCTGGATGTTCATCGTGGACGTTCCTTGTCGGGGGTTGAACTCGGAGGGTCAGTGGGTCCGGGGCCTTACGTCGACCACGCGGCCGCCGAAGATATCGAGCACCGCGCGCACGGTCGGGTTCTCCTCCGCGGTCCGGCGCGCCTTCTCGCTTGGCTGGGGGCTGCGGCTGCCCTGGGATCGCCGGGGCGGTCGTCCGGATGCCGTTTCCCGCGCCGGCCCCGGCGGGCTGGTCCGTGGGGCGTGACCGGCCGGAGAAGGAGCGTCTTCCCGCGCGCCGGGCGCGGCGCCGGTCGTCTTCCAGTCGGCGTCGGGGCCGAGGACGGCGCGTGCCGCGTCCTTCAGTTGGGCCGCCTTCGAGGCGTCGCGAAGCGCCTCCTCGAGGGCCGGAACCGCGGTGATGACGAGAGTGCTGCCCTGCACCGCGAAGCGGGCCTTGTGAAAGTCGAGCAGGCCGGCCAGGGAGGGATGGTTGGCGGCCAGGACACGCTGGATCTCGTCGTCGGCGCCCGCAGCGTCAGCCGGGCCGCCGGCGCCGGACGCAACCAGTGGATCCTGCCCGGGGGTGCCGGGTGGAGCTGTCGGGTCCGGGGCGGCGGGCAGGGCGTCCGGCAGCGTGGCACCGAGTTGCTCGATCCGCACGAGTCTCGGCAACTCGGCAGCGCGCAGCAGAGCGACCTCCAGCGCCAGACCGGGCGCGTCGGCGCGCCGGACGACCGTCTCGCTGCTGAGCAGCAGATGCAGCAGGCGCAGCAGGTTCTCGTAGCCCGCATCTGCCGCCACCCGGGCCAGTTCCTTTGCGGCTTCGACGGGCAGATCGGCCTGCTCGGGGTCGAGGCCCTGCGCCAGGTGCAGGGCGCTGCGCAGGAAGCCCAGGAAGTGGGTGAACACCTGCCGCGGATCGGTGCCGCCGTCCTCGATCGAGCGGATCGTCCGCGACACCTGGGCTCCGTCGCCACCCAGGATGGCCGTAAGAAGCGTGGAGAGCAGTTCCGTGTCGATTCCGCCCAGCAGCCGGCCGACATCCTCGTCGGCCAGCTTTCCGTCGCCGAACGTGGCGAGCTGGTCGAGGAGGGCCACCGCATCGCGCACACTGCCCTCGGAGGCGCGGGCGATCAGGTGCAGGGTCGCCTGGCTGGCCTCGATCTCCTCCGCTTCGCAGATCCTCGTCAGGTGGGCCACCATCTCCCTGGCCGCCACGCGGCGGAAGTGAAACTCCTGGCAGCGGGACAGAATCGTCGCCGGCACCATCTCGATCTCGGTCGTCGCGAAGACGAAGGTGAGGTGGGCCGGCGGTTCCTCGACGATCTTGAGCAGGGCGTCAAAGGCCTGCCGGGAAAGGCGGTGGATCTCGTCGAGGACCACCACCTTGTAGCGGTCGCGCGCGGGGCCGTACTTCAGGCTCTCGGTGAGGTCGCGGACCTGTTCGACCTTGGAGTAGGTGGCGGCGTCGATTTCGAGAACGTCCAGGTCTCCCCCTTGTGTGATCTCGACGCAGACCGGGCATTCGTTGCACGGTTCGGCGGCCGGTGCGGTGGCGGAACCGTCGGCGCCGACACAGTTCAGCGCCTTGGCGAGCACGCGGGCCGCCGTGGTCTTGCCGACGCCGCGGATGCCCGAGAACAGGTAGGCCTGGGCGATGCGCCCTTCGCGCAGCGCGTTCCCGAGCGCGGTCACGATGGCCTCCTGGCCGACCAGTTCCGCGAACCTCTGGGGGCGCCACTTGCGCGCCAGCGCCTGGTACGTCACAACCGGCTGGTGGAGGGAGAAGTCAATGAAGGGTTCCGGCTGTACTGCGCCCTCGAAACGAACACCCTATCGCTGCTCCCTTCCGGGCCTGACGAGGTTCGGGGCCGGTCGAAACACAGGGCCCGAACCCTTCGTTCACCTCTCGATCCCGCGTCCGTGCGTAGAGACGGGGATCGGGTGAAATGGTAGCAGCCCGGGTCGCCTGGCGGACGGTTTCGATGCGGCGCGGGGACGGATGCTGCTACGGTTGCTCGCCGACTGGATGGAGGGGCTCCGGGTGGACGATCGAACTGCCATGGGGTTGGCTCTCGAGGAGGCTCGGCTCGCTGCAGCCGCCGGTGAGGTTCCGGTGGGCGCGGTGGTCGTGCGCGGCGGAGAGGTGGTCGGCCGCGGCCACAACCGCAGGGAGTCCTGGGGCGACCCGATGGCCCATGCCGAGATGATCGCACTGGCTCAGGCAGCCGCTCGCCAGAACGGCTGGCGGCTGGATGGCTGCGCCGTGTACGCGACGCTCGAGCCCTGTGCGATGTGCGCCGGTGCGATGGTCAACGCTCGCGTGGAGCGACTCGTGTTCGGGGCGCGGGATCCGAAGGGCGGCTACTGCGGCTCGGTCGGCGATGTCGTCCGTGAACCGAGACTGAATCACCAAATCACGGTATGCTCCGGCGTCCTGGCGGAGGAGAGCTCAGCTTTGTTGCGCGCGTTCTTCCGGCGTCTACGGTCGAACGGGCTTTTCGATTGAGGGAGAGGTGACCGAGTGGTCGAAGGTGCATGCCTGGAAAGCATGTGTAGGGGCAACTCTACCGTGGGTTCGAATCCCACCCTCTCCGCCATTCTGGGGCTGGAGAGGGTGAAGGCGCACCAAGAGGCCTGGGAACGAGGAGAGGTGCCAGAGTGGTCGAATGGGGCGGTCTCGAAAACCGTTGATCGTTTGCGCGATCCGTGGGTTCGAATCCCACCCTCTCCGCCATCAACCAGCACGGAAGCAAACAGCAGGGAAGCAACGTGAAGAGGACATACCAGCCGAACAACCGGCGTCGCAAGAAGAAACACGGTTTCCGCGCCCGCATGCGGACGAGACACGGGCGGGCGATTCTCTCGCGCCGCCGCCGCAAGGGCCGCAAGCGCCTCACGGTCTGACCTTGAGTCGAGCGAGCAGCCCGCGGTGCAACTCCGGTGTCGCACCGGGGGCCGGACGGATCCGGTCGAGCCGGGACTATCGCAGGGTCTACCGTCGGGGTCGGCGCCTGCATGGCGACATCGCGGTGTTCCACGTGCGGGAGAACGATGCCGGGCACCCGCGGCTCGGCCTCACGGCCAGTCGGCGCGTCGGCGGAGCCGTGGTGCGGAACCGGCTCCGCCGGCGGGTGCGGGAGCACTACCGCCAGCAGGTCCGGCGGGACAAGCTGCCCGCGGTGGACGTGGTGGTCCACCTGAAGGCCGCGGCTGCCGAAGCGAACCGGCGCAGCTTCTACCGGGAACTCGACCGCCTGTTTCGAGCGGCTGGCCGGTACGGCCCCCGCCGTTCCCGCCTCCGCAGGTCGTCGCGGTCATGAACGTTCCAGTCCGCTTCGCCGTGGCGTCGCTGCGCGCGTACAAGCGCTGGTTGTCGCCGCTCCTTCCACGCGCCTGCCGTTTCAGTCCGACCTGTTCCGAGTACGGGCAGATCGCCTTGCGGAGCCACGGCCTGGTGGTAGGGAGCTGGCTGACGATCCGGCGCCTGCTCCGCTGCCAGCCTCTCGGCCGCGGAGGCATCGATCTGCCGCCCGCCGGCGTGGGGTCCCTGAAGCTGCGGGGCATGAGAGCCGAGGCGGATGGATAGTCGAAGACTCCTGCTCGCCGCGGTCCTGTCGCTGGGTGTTCTGCTTCTCTGGCAGGCGCTCTTCGCGCCGCCGCCACCGGTGGAGCGGGCGCCGGTGGAGTCTGGCCTCGTCGACCGAGAGGTGGACGCCGGGACGGCCGGAGAACCGAGTTCCGCGGTTCCGGCCCCGATCGGGCAGACGGCGGCGACGCCTCCGCCCTCCCCGGTCGTGCAACGAGTCGAGGCCGCGGCCGAGCAGCGGGTGGTGCTGGAGTCGGGCAACGCCACGCTCGAATTCACCAACCGCGGCGCCCAGTTGCTGTCCTTCGAACTGCGCCGCCCGGACGGCGGCGAGCCGGTGGAACTGGTGCGCCGGCGCGAACGGGGCCAGCCCTACCCCTTCGCGTTCCAGGGTTCACAGCGGACTTCGCCGCTCAACGAGGCGCTGTTCGTCGTCGATCGCTCAACCGTCGACGGCGACACCCGGCTGAGCTTCCGCTACAGCGGTGACCTCGGCACCGCGACGAAGACGTTTCACATTCCGAAAGTGACGACGCAGGTGGGGGGTCTGACCTTCCGGTACGAAGTCGAGTCTCCCGGTGACTCGTGGGGGCTGGTGTTGGGTCCGGGAATCCGGAATCCGACCGTGGAGGAACTGCAGAGCCGCCTGTCGAGCCAGCAGCGGAGAGCGGCGACCTGGTTCTCGGATGGCGACATGGAGTCGCTGGAGCCCCGGAAGACCGAGGATCCCAGGGATCTCGGGAGCAGTCCGCGCTGGGTGGCGCTCGAAGACCGGTACTTCATCACAGCCGTGATTCCTGCAGGTGCAAGGGGAATGGTGCAGGCGCGCCCTGTCGCCAACCTGGAAGAGGCCGACGGCAACCTGGGCGGTTTCGTCATGTTCGAGGCCGCGGACGTCGCCACCGCCGAGCTGACCCGGGACCTGATGCTGGTTCTGCGCTCCTCGGGCGGCGAACTGGCCGGCCGCGCGTACTTCGGTGACAAGCAGTACGACGCTCTGGCGGCGATGGGCGTGCGGTTGGAAAAGACCGTGCGGTATGGCTTCTTCGGCGTGATCTCGAGACCGTTGCAGTTCGGTTTACGCTGGATTTACGACAACATCGTGGCGAACTACGGGTGGAGCATCGTCCTGATGACCGTGGTCATCCGGCTGGTGCTGTTCCCGCTGACCCACAAGAGTCAGGTTTCGATGCAGCGGATCCAGAAGCTGAATCCGCGCATGGAAGCGATCCGCGCCAAGTACCGGCCCAAGCTGAAGGACGGGAAGGGCCGTCCGCGCATGGACATGCAGCGCAAGATGAACGAGGAGATTCAGGCGCTGTTCCGGGAGGAGGGCGTGAACCCTGCCAGCGGATGCTTGCCGATCCTGTTCCAGATGCCCGTGTTCTTCGGCTTCTTCCGGCTGTTGAGCGAGGCGGTGGAGCTGTGGGACGCGTCCTGGCTCGGGTGGATTCAGAACCTCGCGCTGCCGGATCCGATCTACGTGCTTCCACTCGTCATGGGCGCCTCGCAGTTCCTCCAGCAACGGATGCTGCCGCCGCCGCCCAACAAGACGCAGAAGCTGATCATCAACACGATGCCGATCTGGTTCACGATCTTCTCGTTCAGCTTTCCGAGCGGCCTGGTGCTCTACTGGCTGACGAACAATCTGCTGGGAATCGTGCAGACGGGCGTCTACAACAAGCTGAAGAAGAAGGGCTACCTCGGGGGCGAAGTGGCGCCGAAGGCGACGGAGACCAAGAAGTGAGGCACAGGACGGGACTTAGATGAACACACCAACCAAGAACGTGTTCTTTTCAGGCGAAACGGAGGCCAGAGCGGTGCTGGCGGCCGCGAACCATTTCGGCGTATCGCCCGACCAAGTGGTGTTTGACCGGGTCGAGAAGCGACACGGATTCGTCAAGCGCCGTCGGGTGGTGATCCGTGTCGACCCGCAAGAGGTCGGCCCGCGCTCGGAGGCGCATCAAGCAACCGACGAACTAACCGACGAACGCGACGGCGAGACGGCCGCTGAGTCCGCATCGGTTCACTCGGATGATGCGCTGGCGGAGGCAGCGGAGGAGGCGCCGGCGCCGGACATGGTGGCGCCGGAGGACGTGGACTCTCCGGCCGTGGATTCCGAGGAGATCCTGGAGATTGCCCAGCAGGCGCTTCGGCAACTGCTGGAGCTGGCCGACCTCGAGGTGTCGGCGGAGATGGTGCTGGCCGACGGCCGGCTGGAGGTCGAGATCGAGGGAGTGGACCAGGAGCTCCTCGTGGAGGACGAAGGCCAGGTCCTGCTGGCGCTCCAGCACCTCCTGCCGCGGGTCATGTTCAGGGAGCTGGGACGAATCGTGCCGTGCCGCCTCGACAGCGGCGGCTATCAGCGCAGGAAGGAAGAACGTCTCCGAGGCCTCGCACGCCGTGTCGCCGACGAGGTGGTCTCCCGCGGCGGCATCCGCACCCTGCGTCCAATGAACCCCGCCGACCGCCGCATCGTCCACCTGACCCTGGCCGACGACCCTGACGTCGAAACCGAGAGCCAGGGCAACGGCTACTTCAAACGCGTCAACATCCGCAGCGTGTAGCGCGCCTCGGTTGGTGGTCGTCGGGCCCCACCCGCCTGGGCAGGGCCGAAGGAGGGGGGTCCCAGGGGCCGCTCGCGTTTACCGGATGGATGGAGGTTGGACGCTCGCTGCGGTCGGCTGCGCTCCGGTTCGGCGGTGGTGCATGCGGGGGCGTCGGGCGCACGCGCCTGCCCGGAGCCGGAGGAGGGGCTCCCAGGGGCCGCTCGCGTTTACCGGATGAATGGAGGTTGGACGCTCGCTGCGGTCGGCTGCGCTCCGGTTCCGCGGTGGTTCATGAAGTCGCGTCGGGCGTCGCTTGCCGACAGCCCCCTGGGAGCCCCTCCTCCGGCCCCGGGCAGGCTGGAGGTCGTCGGCGTTTGGGCGCGCCCCGCGCTGTTTGTCAGGTAGGGGGGTTCTGGGTTTCACGGCTGACTTGGGGCGGCGTTTGAACCGCGTCGCTGGCGGGCACGGAAACAGTCAGGTTGCTGTAGGGAGTGTCGCCGCCTGACGGCCGTGCTCTGGGTAATGGGATGGTCCGCCCCGCACCTTTACGGCCTCTCGAGGGCCAGAATGGGTGCTTTTACCCAAGCGACAAGGGGGGACGGACCGTGGAAGAGATTAGTCGAATCGGCATTGATCTGGGCAAGCACGTGTACCAGGTGTGTGGTGTCAACGGGGCCGGTGAGCCGGTACTGCAGCAGCAGATGAAGGCGCCCGGGTTGATGGAGCTGATGTCGAGACTCAAGCCGTGTCTGGTGGGTCTGGAGGCCTGCGGCGGTGCTCACCACTGGGTGGACAAGCTGGAGAGTCTGGGCCACGACGCGCGGATGATGAGTCCGCAGTTTGTGCGTCCGTACGTGAAGTCGAACAAGAGCGACTTCCACGACGCGGCAGCGATCTGCGAGGCGGTGGGGCGGCCGACGATGCGTTTCGTGCCGCACAAGACGAAGGAGCGTCGAGCGTTGCAGCAGGTGCACCGTACGCGTCAGCTGCAGGTGCGCCTGTGCACGCAGCTGGGCAACCAGATGCGCGGGTTTCTGCGCGAGTACGGGATCGTGCTGCCCTTGGGTCTCCACGTGGTGAGGCGTGAGGTACCCGACATCGCGTCGGACACGTCGAACGGCCTGCCGTCGATGACTCGCTGGCTGCTGTGGAAGCAGTACGAGTCGCTGGTCAGGGCCCGTGAGGAGGTAGCGGGTCTGACGTCACTGCTGGAGCACGAGTCGAAGCACAATCCGTTGTGCCGTCGTCTGCTGGCGGTGCCGGGGTTTGGGCCGATCACCTCGACGGCTCTGGTGGCGGCTGTCGGCGACGCCCGGGTGTTTGCCAGTGGCCGCGAGATGGCGGCGTGGATCGGCCTGGTGCCTCGACAGGCATCGACGGGCGGTCGCACGGTGCTCCTGGGCATCAGCAAGCGTGGTGACCGGTATCTGCGGGCTCTTCTGGTCCATGGCGCCCGGTCGGTGCTGCGCACGGCTCACCTGGGTCAACGGACTCGACTCAAGGAGCGGGCCTTGGCCCTGAAGAAGAACCGCGGCTCGAACATCGCCACCGTGGCGATCGCCAACAAGATGGCGCGGACCGCCTGGGCGCTGCTGCGACGTGACGACTACTACCGGGCTGACCAGGCAGGGCCCAGCCGAGCGGCATGAACCGCCTCAGTCAGACGAAGGACGATCAACGAAGGAGGATGACCAACCAAGCGGTTGCGAGGACTTGAACGAGTGATGGCGAAACAGGACAGTCCCGGCGCGTCGAGAAGCCTGAGCCCGCGCAAGGGCCCATCAAGAGGCCGTCTGGGTGTTTAGAGGCCGACGCGCGCGGAATCCATCGGGGCCAGGGAGCTGTCTACGAGACTCCCGTCAACAGGCCGAATACATGCGAGCAAACTGCACCTCTCGCCGCCAACTCCAGAAAAGCCCTTGCATCAGCGGGGCGGACCATACATGCGCGGACCTTCTGGTCCGCATCGAGCGCGATGCTGCGAAGCAGCGAGCACGAGCTTTTTTCATGCAAGGGGCGAAAGGGCTGCGTGCTTCGGACGAAAGCTCCAGAACGTCCGATTGTGGAGAGATACCCTCGACTGGGAGATGGAAGAGTTGGGCGGTTCGCGGACTGAGGCCGTGCATGTTTCACGTGAAACAGGGTTCCTGTTGGAGCCCCTCCTCGCAGGGTGTTTCACGTGAAACATGAGGAGTTGTTTCGGCGGGAGTTCGGTGATCGTCTGTCGCGGGAGGTGATCGGACGGTTGAACAGGCATGCGGAACTCTTGCAGCGATGGAACCGGGTGGTTCGCCTCGTGGGCGAGGGTTCTCCGGAGGTCTGGGTCCGGCGGCACTATGCGGAGTCGGTTGCGGCTCGGGCTTACTGGAGGCCGTCAAGAACCGAGGGCGAAGGTATGTCGCTTCTGGACCTCGGCAGCGGTGCGGGTTTTCCGGGGCTTGTCCTGGCGGCCCTGCATCCGGAGCGGAGCGTCGTTCTGGTGGAGGCGCGCGAACGGAAGGCTGCGTTCCTGGCGGAAGCGGTCCGGGAGCTTGACCTTCCAGGGGTGCGGGTTGTTCGGGAACGGGTGGACCCGGAGTCGGCAGGCCGCCTGGCCGGGGCGGTAGAGTTCGTGGCGCTGCGCGGCGTGCGGCTTCCGAAGGTCACATTGGCCCGTCTGATCGAGGCGCTTCCGGGTGGTGGGCGTCTGATGGTCTGGGCTGGCCGTGAACTGGCGCCCGGGCTGGCGGCGATGTGTTCCGTGGAAGAAGAAATGGGTCTGCCCGACAGCCAGCACCGCCGGCTTCTCCTGCTTCGGCCGATCCGCCGTGGCTGACCTCCTGGCGGTCGCCAACCAGAAGGGCGGCGTGGGCAAGACGACGTCGGCGATCAATCTCGCGGCGGCCTTCGGCGCCATGGAGCGAAGGGTGCTGCTCGTCGACAGCGACCCGCAGGGAAACGCCAGCCGCGGGCTCGGCTGGTCGGGCCGCGCGCCCACCCTGTTCGAGGTGCTCTCCGGGGACGCCGACGCCGCGGAGGTCGTCGTCCCGACCGGGTTTCCCTACCTCGACCTGCTGCCCGCGAACCGGGACCTGGTGGGAGCGGAGTTCGGCCTGCAGCGAGACCAGGCGTGGATCCGGCGGCTTGGCGCTTCGCTCGAAGGCCTTGCCCAGCAATACGAACGTGTCTTCGTGGATTGCCCCCCGGCACTGGGCCGACTGACCCTGAACGCCCTCTATGCTGCTGACGCGGTCGTCGTACCGCTGCAGTGCGAGTACTTTGCGCTCGAGGGCATCAGCGAGCTGATGGCGACCGTTCAGCGCGTCCGGGAGCTTGGAAGGCCCGACCTGGCGATCGCCGGCGTGATCCTCACCATGTACGATGACCGCACGAACCTGTCTCGGGACGTTGCGCGCGAGGTGCGCCGGCATTTCGGGTCCATCGTCTGCGATACGATGGTTCCGCGCAACGTCCGTCTGGCCGAGGCGCCGAGTCACGGCATGCCAGTCCTGCAGTACGACATCAAGAGCAAGGGTGCCCAGGCGTATCTGGGCTTGGCGCAGGAACTCGCGGCCCGCCGGCCCTGATCGCGCCATCGGAGTCACGTGAGCAGCAGACGGCGTGGCCTCGGTCGTGGGCTGGATGAGTTGTTCGCCGACAGCGGGGCCCGTTCTCCGGCCGCGCCGCGGGTGGAACGCGAGTTGCCGGTGGCGGAGCTCGAACCGAACAGCCGGCAGCCGCGCGACCGGTTCGACGAGGAGGCCCTGTCGGTACTGGCGGACTCGATCGCCCAGATCGGGGTGCTCCAGCCGATCGTCGTCACCGGTGGGCCGGATCGCGGAGGCCGGTACCGGATCGTCGCCGGCGAGCGTCGCTGGCGGGCGGCTCGGCAGGCGGGTCTGGCGACGGTGCCGGTCGTCTTTCGGGACGTGGACGACGAGCGCGAAATGCTGCGCCTCGCCCTGGTCGAGAACCTCCAGCGTTCCGATCTGAACCCGCTGGAAGAGGCGAAGGCCTTTCGGACGCTCAGCGACGAGTTTGGGCTTTCGCAGCAGGAGATTGCTGGCCGTCTTGGCCGGAGCAGAGCCGCGGTGGCCAATGCCCTGCGCCTGCTCCGCTTGCCTGCCGAGGTGCAGGAGCAGTTGCAGTCCGGAGGGCTGACGGCGGGCCAGGCTCGTCCCTTGCTGGCGCTTGGCGACGAACAGAGCCAGATCGAGCTGGGCATCCGCGCGGAGCGCGAATCCCTCAGTGCGCGAGAGCTGGAGCGCATCGCGGCCGGGCTTCGGACGAAACCTGCCGCGAAGCGAAGGGCGGCCAAGCCGGACGGCGATCCCCACACGGCTGACGCAGTCGAGCGGTTAACGCGTAGACTGCAGACCCGCGTCGAAATCAGCCGCCGCCGCGGGGGTGGCGGCGTCCTCAAGATCCACTTCCACTCCGAACCCGAGCTGATCCGCATCTACGAGCGGCTGGCGGCGGAGTGACAACCAACGTCGGAGCGAGCCCTGCCATGTCGAAGATCCTCAAGAACAGCTCCCCAGGCGACCTGAACGGCTTTCTCGATGCTGGCTGCGAGGTCCAGGGAGAACTCCGATTCAAGAACACGTTCCGGGTCCATGGCCGCTTCAACGGCACGGTGGAATCGGAAGGCGAGTTGATCGTCGGCGAAGGCGGCGTGCTGGAAGGTGTCGTCAATGTGGGCGAACTCAGCGTCTCGGGACGGCTCGAGGGTCAGGTAGTGGCCAAGAAGCGGATTGAGATCGGCGTGAACGGTCACGTCGAAGGCGAGATCAGCGCACCCGCTCTTGTCATCGCGAGCGGGGCGTTCTTCCAGGGTCAGTGCAAGATGAGTCCCGCCGAAGAGCCGCGTCCCTCGAGACCGTCCATCGTGGATGGCGGCAAGCCGGCGCCGACACCGGAGGAAGCCGATCCGGCTCTGCAGCGATTCGCTATGCCGGGCGCGACGGGGTCGGCCGGCGAGTCCTCGACGGGTGACGGCGGACGGCGCTAGAAGCTGCCTCCTAGCTCCCGGGACCGGTCTTCGTTTCGTAGGAGGGCACGAAAGCGATCGGCCGGCGGGCCAGCGTCGACGCGTCGAAGGCCTCTGTGAGGACACGGCCGTCTATGTCGAGCGCGGTCGGCAGGTTCAGAGCGTAGAGAAGCGTAGGCGCCACGTCTTGGATGCCAAGCCGGGTCAGGAGACGGTCCTCGTTGATTCCCTGTCCTCGGAGCAGAAGCAGCCCGTCGGGCGTGTTCTGGTAACCGCTCCCTACCCCGGCGGGCGCCCTGCCGCGTAGGCCGAACAGGCGGCGCACGGGTCCGGACCGCCTCCAGCCGTACGCGCTGACCACCGCCAGCGTCCGCGGCGGCGGCAGTCGCTCCCAGGCTTCCGCCACGAGGCCGTCCACGAAGGCGTAGTAGGCGGACAGCCAGCGCGCCCGATCGACGTGCGCCTGCTCCTGGTCGCCGTCGAATTGAACGGCCTCGTAGGAGTCGTAGTACAAGTGCGAGACTGCGGCCAGTCCGTCCATGACCGCGAAGACGACGAGCCCGGTATCGACTTCCGGAGATCGCGACGACAGGATCTCCAGCAGTTGGGTTTGAGTCTCCAGATCGCGGAGCGCCGCAGTGTAGAGCGCCGATGGCGGGCCGTCGCCGAGCCGTGCCAGCCGCTCGTCCTCCATGGCCGAACCCAGCGCGGCGGCTCGCGCCACGGCCGAGTCCGTGAGACCGACCCCGGAGTCGAGTGCGAACACGTCGAGGCCGAACCCCGCCGCAATCTGCCAGAGGGAGGGAGCGGAAGGCAGCACGGCCGGCCCACCCTGGGTCATGCCGCGATCGCCCCAGACGCCGAAGGCGATACCGCGGGGCGCCAGGTGGAAACGTTCCCCTCCAAGCCAGGGCGCGCCCCGCGTCGCCTCTGACACGACCCCATGGCGGAACGGGTACTTGCCGGTCACGACCGTCGTCCAGAGAGGCAGACGGCTCGCCGGTTCGACCGACTCGGCGCGTCCGTAACTGCCGGATCGCATGGTCTGTGAGAAGAACGGAAGCAGCCCCTGCTCGGAGAGGGGCAGGATCGCGTCGAGCGAGGCGCCGTCGAGGCCGACGATCAGGAGGTTGGGCGGTGGTGCGGCCTCGATCGCCGCCTCGCGCGGCTTCCGCTGCGGCGGCGGCTCGAACGCCTCGCGCCGTTCGAAGACCGAGTACACGGTCAGGACCGCGAGGCTGGCGATGCCGAAGCGGCTGCGAGCCCCGTAGGGCCTCTGCCGGCGGTAGGTGTGAAGGAACGCCGTGTAGAACGTGACGGCCGCGGCCAGGACGAGCCAGAGCCCGGCCTTGATCAGCCGATCGTGGATGCCTGGAGGCAGGAAGTGGTCGTAGAGTGCCGCGTGGGCCAGGTCGAGGCCGGCCGCGGCGCCGAACACGGCCCCGAGGCACCAGGGAAGCAGCCGCCCTGCGCGCTCGGGTGTCCGCCAGGAGATGGGCGCCAGTAGCACGGTGCTGCTGAGAGCCCCGAGCAGACCGTAGTAGGCGCTGGTTCGAAACACCGGCCCTGGCTGAAACGGCAAGTGAGGGTTGAGAAAGAAGAGGAGCCCCGCCAGGTGGATCCCGGCCAGAAGCCCGGGTATCGCGCAGGCGGCGAAGCTGAGCAGCCGTTCTCGATTCACTGGGATGGACTCTACCGGGCTGTCGCGGCCTCAGGCTCGGCGTCCGGCTTTCGACCGGTGCCACGATGGGGTGCTACCCTCGCTCGCGCCATGGCGGCGCTGGACGCGACGGGGAGAGTGCTCGAGGTCCGGCCGTTGCCTCTTCGGCACTTCCTGCTGCGGATCCGGGTGGACGGCATGGAGCCCGCCGTGCCCGGGCAGTTCGTCATGGTGGCTGGGGCCGACCAGGCGGAGCCGTACCTGAGACGGGCGTTTTCGGTCTATGGCCAGGAGCCGGCCGGAGAAGGTGCCCTGGTCATCTCCCTGCTCGGCAAGGTGATCGGGCGGGGTACTGAGGCGCTGGCTGCCTGCACCGCCGGCGAGGACGTCCCGGTGCTTGGGCCCTTGGGGCGAGGATTCCATACTATGGGACAGGCGGGAGCGGCTCGCGGCAGGTCGGCCCTGGTTGCGGGAGGCATCGGATCGGCAGGTCTCGGTCTGCTGGCCGAGGCGCTGGCGGGTGCCGAAAGGCCTTTCGACTTCTACTACGGCGGTCGCACCGCGGGCGATCTCGTCGAGGCGGACGAGTTCCGGCGCTTGAGCGAAAGCACGGGTGGTCGGCTGGTCATGACCACGGAGGACGGCAGCGCGGGGATCCACGGATTGGTGACGGAGGCGCTTCTTGAGACGCTCGAGGCCGGCAGGCCGGAGGCGGAGATCGCGTACGGCGCGGTCTACACCTGCGGCCCACACGGTCTGATGGCCGCGGTAGCGCGAATCGCCGCCGATCACGGAATCGCCGGAGAGGCCGCGATGGAGACACCGATGGGTTGCGGCTACGGCGCCTGTCTGGGCTGCGCCGTGGAGCTCAAGAAGGGCGGCTACGCGCTCTGCTGCCGTCACGGCCCGGTGTTCGATCTGGAGGAGGTGGTCTGGTGACCAGGGAAAGCGGCGGATCCGGCCCGGACCTGTCGACGCAGGTGGGGCCGCTCGAGCTGCAGAATCCGATTCTGACGGCCAGCGGGACGTTTGGCTACGGCCTGGAGTTCGCGGAGCGGGCGGATCTGCATCGACTGGGTGGCCTGGTGACGAAGGGACTGTCGCTCGAACCGCTGGCGGGCAATCCGCCGGTCCGGATCGCCGAGACCCGCGGCGGCATGCTGAACTCGATCGGGCTGCAGAACATCGGCGTGGACAGGTTCCTGGACGACGTTCTGCCGGGCCTCGTCGGGCTGCCGCCGAAGGTGATCGTCAACCTCTTCGGATACGACCAGGACGACTACGTGCGGCTTGCCGAGCGCGTCGATCCCCATGCGGGCGTGGCCGCGGTCGAGCTGAACGTGTCCTGCCCGAACGTGAGCAAGGGCGGCATCGAGTTCGGTCATGACCCGGAGATCCTCTGCGGCCTGGTCCGCCGGGTGCGTTCCGCGACCGGCAAGCCCGTGGTCGTCAAGCTGTCGCCGAACGTGACCGAGCCGGCAGCCCTGGGCCAGGCGGCGAGTGCCGGGGGCGCCGATATCCTGTCGGCGGTGAACACGTTCGTCGGCATGGCGATCGACACGAACGCCCGGCGTCCGGTGCTCTCGACGGTGCGTGGCGGCCTGTCGGGTCCGGCGATCAAGCCGCTGGCGTTGCGCATCGTCTGGGATGTCGCCCGCGAAGTCGACCTGCCGGTGATCGGCATCGGCGGGGTCGAGACGGTAGACGACGTCCTCGAGTTCCTGCTCGCCGGTGCCTCGGCGGTTCAGGTCGGCACGGCGCTCTTCCGCGACCCCAGGACGGCCGAGCGATTGGTGGATGGACTCCGGGATCGCCTGCAGACGGAGGGCGTGGCGTCGGTCCGCTCCCTGGTCGGAGCGGCGGCGAGGCAGGAATGAGCGGGAGGCTCAGGCGGGTCGCCGTGGCCCTCGACACCGACGATCGCGAGACCTTCAGTCGCTGGTGCTCTCTCTTCGGACCGCGGGTTGGCGTGTTGAAGGTGGGTCCGCGGGTCTTCCTGCGTTGGGGGCGTGCGGCGGTCGAAGAGGCCGCCGGGACCGGTGCTGAGGTCTTCCTCGACCTGAAGTTCCACGACATTCCGAGTACCGTCGCGGGCGCGGTCGGCGCGGCCAGGGAGCTGGGTGTCTCCTACCTGACGGTGCACTCGGGCGGTGGTCGGCGCATGATGGAGGCTGCCGTCGAGGCAGGCGGCGACGAGATCCGCGTCCTCGCGATCACGGTTCTCACCCATCTCGCGGCTGAAGATCTCGAAGAACTGGATCTGCCGGGCCTGCCCGGGACCCGTACCCTGGGCTGGGCGGCTGCAGCAGAGAGGAGCGGCTGCTCGGGCGTCGTCTGTTCGCCGCTGGAATTGGCCTCCCTGCGCAAGCGACTTGGGCCGGACTTCCTCCTCGTGAGCCCGGGAATCCGCTTCGAAGACTCCAGGAGCGACGATCAGCGCCGGGTCGCGACGCCGGCGGCGGCGCTGCGGTCCGGGGCGGACCTGATGGTGATCGGGCGGCCGCTGACCCGGGCCGCCGACCCCGAGGTGGTCCTGGCTGGATTGGCTGAGGTCGGCGCCTGAGCCGGCGAGGGGCCCGCGGCTCCGGCCCTCGGGTTTGCTGCCGGATCAGCGGGGAACGTGGAGGGTGCGCCGCCAGCGGACGGCCCATCTTCCCGCTTCCCTGTCACGCGACCAGTAGACGAGGAACGGCCGCCCGCGGACCAGCTCGGTTCCAACCGGACCGAAGAAGCGCGAGTCGCGCGATATGTCGCGGTTGTCGCCCAGACAGAAGAGGCTCCCGTCCGGCACGGATTCGGGACCGTAGGCGTCTCGGCGCCAGAAACTCTCATGGAGGAACTCCGAGCGGGGATAGACCCGACTGTCCGAGTGGACGACGTAGGCCGTCTCGTCGACTTCGCGGCCGTCGACCCGGAGCCTCTTCGAATCGATCTCCACCACCGTGCCGCCGGTTGCCACGCAGCGCTTGAGCAGCTCGTGGGCGGGCTCCTCGATGCCACGGAAGGTGACCAGGTCGCCCGGTCGCACCGGGCGTTGAGGCACGAGAGGTCCCCAGCGACCGGCACCGGCGCCGAAGACGAACTTGTTGATCAGCAGATGATCACCGACCATCAGGGTCGGTTCCATCGATTCGGAGGGAATGCGGTAGGCTTGGACGAAAAAGGCGCGAACGAACAGCGCCAGGATGGCGGCGACAAGCAGCACGTCCGCGCCGTCGCGGCACAGCTTGAGGAGTCCCAAGCGCGACCAGTACCGCAAGGGCCGCTCTACTTGATCACCTTGAAGGTCCGGTCCCAACGGGTCTTGGTCAGGAAGCCGAGAGCGGTGTTCGCGAGCTGCCTCAGACGGTGACCGAGGCCGTGCCAGGTGCCGTCAGGCGTCTCACCTCCGTACGACCAGTAGACCATCGCCGCCCGGCCCTTGACCAGGGAGAGCGGAACCGGGCCCCAGTAGCGGGAATCGTGGGAGTGGTCACGGTTGTCGCCCAGGCAGAAGAGGTGGTCGTCGGGGACGAGAAGCGGTCCCCAGTTGTCGCGACGAAGCTGTGTTGGGCCGAACGGGCCCGTGGAGGGGTACGTTCGGGGGTCCCGATGGACCGCGTAGACGCCGTCGTCTACCTCCTCCCCGTTCAGCAGGAGCCGTTTGTCGACCATCCGGATCTCATCGCCCGGCAGGCCGATACAGCGCTTGACGAGGTCGATCTTCGGCGTTTCGGGCGACCGGAAGATGACGATGTCCCCCCGCCGCACCTCGCGGCCAGGCAGCAGCTTCTGCTCCAGTGTCGTGGGGCGCGGCCCGAAGATGTACCGGTTCACGAACAGGTGGTCGCCGATCAGTAGCGTGTCCTCCATCGACCCGCTGGGGATGTAGAAGGTCTTGAGGACGAAGTTGTTCGTGAAGCCCAGGAAGACCGCCGCGACGATCAGCGCCTCGAGGTACTCGCGGGCCACGGACGTTCGGCGTCCGGTTGGGGATCCTGGGGACTTGCTCCGGCCGCTAGCCATCGGCTGGCTAATCTACAACGACCCGGCCGGCGCGGGGTGGCCCTCCTGGGGCGGTTCGACCCCTGTCGCAGTGTCAGGAGTTTTGGAATCGGTCCAGCACCCTTGACGCCGGTCCTCGCGGGCATAGCTCCTGCCAGGTGAGGAGGTTGCGGCCCGCGCTCGCTGGCACGGGGCAAGGTCGCTTGACGAAATGCTCCAATGGGCTCTGCCTAGTGCTTCTGTAACTGATTGATTCTAAAACTCTTGCGTGGTTCGCTCAAGTTGGCGGGGAACTTGAAAGCAGAGCGGGCATCTACCCATCGGGAGCAAGGAGGTGCCCAAGGCAAAGCAGGGAGCCAAGTTGGCAAGGGGTCGGGGGGACACTCCGGTGTCCCCCCGGCATTGCGATTCTTGCTCGGTGATGGCAGTTGATCAATACGAGAACCCTGCGGGACCAAATGGAGATGAAGATGAAGAGAAGGAAGACGATCGCGTCGGCGGTAGTGCTCGTGCTTGGCCTGGTGGCAGTGATGCCGGCCGGAGCAGCCGAAGGCGTAGTCAACATCAACACCGCGGATGCTGCGGTGCTCGCCCTCCTGCCCGGCGTCGGGCCGTCGACGGCAGGGCGAATCGTGGAGTTCCGAACGGAGAACGGCAAGTTCGAGTCGGCCGTGGACCTGATGCTCGTCCGCGGCATCGGCGAGCGATCGTTCGAGCGCATGCGGCCCTACGTGACGACCGACGGGGACACGACATTGACGGACAAGGTGCGAGTCCCCAGGGAGCAGACGGACTCCGACGAAGAGTCGGATGGCCCTACCGACGGCCCCTGATCGGCGCGAAGCCGTAGCGCTCGACAGCATGGAGGCGGGTGGGCGCTCTCGCCCGCCTCCATGTCTCTGCCGGCGCTTGCGGGCATGAAGGACCGCACCGGCTTTACGCTTCTCGAGCTGCTGGTGGCCACGACGATCCTGGCCTTGCTGGCCACCCTGGCGGTGCCGCCCTTGCGCCAGCAGATCGCCCAGCACCGAGTGCGTCTGGCGGCCGCCGAAGTTGCCTCGGCCCTCTGGGCCGCGCGCGGCAGCGCGGTCCGCTACGGTGTGGCGGTTGCGATTCGGTTCGAGTTCGAGGACTCCCACGCGGAACCCGTCTTCTCCCTCTACGCGGACGGGGACGGTGACGGCGTGCGCACGGCTGATCTGAACTCCGGCACGGATCCCAGGATCGGGAGGCCGGCACGGTTGCTTCACGTCGGCAGGGGCGTGCGTTTCGGCATTCCGGATGACCTGGAGCCGGCGGAGTTCACCGGCTCAGGCCGACTCGATCGCCTGGACGATCCGGTCCGGTTCGGCCGTAGCGACATCGCTTCCTTCAGCCCCGCCGGTACCGCGAGCCCGGGTACCGTCTTCCTCACCGACGGCTACCACCTGTTTGCCGTTCGGGTGTACAGCCGCACGGGGAAGATCCAGGTTCTGCGCTACGTTCGCGATCGTGAGTTCTGGAAGGGAGTCTGACAGAGCAGGAGGCCAACCTGCAGCAGGCTAGGCTTCGCGCATGGCGGTGGAGCCACCTGGAGCGACGGAACAGGGCTTCTCGCCGATCCGGTGGAGTGACGATGCGCTCCTGCTGCTGGATCAGACCCTGCTTCCGGAGCAGGAAGTGTGGCTTCGCTGCCGGCGTCCCGAGGACGTGGCCGAGGCGATTCGACGTCTTTCCGTGCGGGGTGCACCGGCGATCGGTGTTGCCGCGGCCTACGGCCTGGTGCTCGGTGCCGGGGACTTCGCCGCCGCCTACGAGCTGCTGCTGGCAACGCGACCGACTGCGGTCAACCTCCGCTGGGCTCTGGACCAGGGGCGCGCGCTCCATGAACGCTCCGTCGAAGCCGGGGAGCGCGAAGAGCTGCGGGAGCGGCTGCTCGATTGGGCTCGCAACGTGCACCGCGAGGACATCGCCGCCAACCGCCGGATCGGCAAGTTCGGCCGGGGCCTGTTCGAGGAGGGCGACCGCGTCCTGACCCACTGCAACGCCGGGGCCCTGGCGACCGCCGGCTACGGCACGGCGATCGGCGTGGTCGAGGCGGCGTGGTCGGCGGGGCGGCTCGCCAGCGTGTGGGTCGACGAGACCCGGCCGCTGCTCCAGGGCTCGCGGCTGACCACCTGGGAGCTCGGCCGTCTCGAGATCCCGCACCGCCTGATCACCGACAACAGCGCCGGCGCGATCATCGCGCGCGGCTGGGTCCAGAAGATCGTCGTCGGCGCCGACCGGATCGCCGCCAACGGCGACGTCGCGAACAAGGTCGGCACCTACCCGGTCGCCGTGCTCGCGGCCCGTCACGGCGTGCCGTTCTACGTCGCGGCGCCGCTGTCGACGATCGACCGGGACACGGCGTCCGGCGCGGACATTCCGATTGAGGAACGCGACGCCGAGGAGGTGGTCCACGCCTTCGGCAAGCGGATCGCGCCCCAGGACACCGAGGCCCTGAACATTGCGTTCGACGTCACGCCGGCGGAGCTGGTGGCCGCCTTGATCACCGACGCCGGCGTGCTCCGGCCGCCCTACGGGGAGTCGATCGCCTCAGCGTTCAGAGATCGCGGAACTGCCGCTCGTTGACCGGGCAGCCAGTGTCACCACAGTTGTGAGACCTCGTCGTCGTACCCGGTCAGCTCCCACCGCATGAGCGACCAGGGGATCTGGCCCGCAGCGTAGACCTCATCGAGGAACTCACGCAAGTTGAAGTCGTCGCCGAGTTGATTGGCGCGGTCTCGCATCACTTTCATGAACTGGACCTTCCCCAGGACCATGAGCATGTGATGTCCCACGCCGCGCAGCGTCGTATCCAGTTCGAACCACAGATGGTGGCTGCCATCCAGCAACTCGCCGTGCGGCGCATTGGCGACACAGAACTGCATTGCTTCTTCCAGGCTCCAGTCGCCGCTGTGCATGTAGATGTCGGAGAGTGCGCGCACGGTGCGGAAAGCCGCCTGTTCATAGGTGATCTCCCTGCCGTGGGGATTGCGTCCGTCCAGGTATCCCGCATGCATCAGCAGCTCCTCCAGGGCGAACGCGAGCCCCTCGTCGCGAGCGGTCGAGATCTTGTACGGGCGTTCTCCGCCACGGATCGGGTGACTTTCGCGCTGCGCTCTGAGCATGTCGAAATGATGGCCGACCAGCTCATGGGTGTTCTCCATCACCGCTTCCCGGTGAGAGAAGTTGAAGAAGTAATCGTGCTTCTCCGGCCAGGGATCCTCCAGGGAATACCCCTTTCCGAAAAGTCGCGAGTCGAAATAGTCATCCGGCACGAGGAAGTCGTGCACCGTGAAGATCTCCTCGTTGCGCAGGAAGCTCATGATGTGATCGACGGCTTCTTCGATGCCTTCCCTGTACTCGACCTGTGACCCGACCGGTACGATGGGCGGAACATCGCGATTCCGGTTCTCCTCCAGTCGTTGAAAGGTGATCACGCGGTTGTCTTCGAGCTCGACGATCGTCCGAATGTCGTCCCAGGTATAGGGCAACAGATAGACGTTCCTGAGCAGCCAGTTGTAGTTCTCCCTGCCCACGCCGATCGTGCCCGTCATCCGATCCTCGTTGGACCGTATCCAGTCCTCATAGTCGTCGATCGCGATCAGCGCCGAGTCCACGTCGGCCACGAGTTCCGGATGATGGATCCTCAGGCCCTGTGCGAGCGATTGGTAGTCCGATCTGGTATCTCCGATGGAGAGAATGGCCAGAGTGGCCATGTCGGCGGCGATCAGCGAGAAGTCGGTGAGATTCGCTTTCGCCTGTTGCACCAGATCGGGTACCGATTGGAGCCTTGATTGCAGAGCTGCCACTTCGTTCCCCTGCAGAGGCGGTTCGGCTACCCAGGCGAACGTGGCGATCACGTCGTTGTAGAAGCCGGGATCCCTGGACCATGGGCTGAGAACCCGGTGCTGGAACTCGTAACCGTTCAGCTCCGCCCGGACGAGCTGGTAATCAACCTGTTGCGAGATTGTCCAACCCGTGGGGTCGATCGACTCCAGCCGCGTCTGAAACGCCCCCAGGTCACCGTATTGTTCTGCCATTGCGGTGGCGGAGAAATCGGGCGCGGCGTCCAGGTTCGACAGGATCCAGCCACTCTGCGAATAGGACTGGATGTTGCCGGAGTCGCCTTGTTGGAACGAACGAAACTCTCCGAAAAGGGAGACCAGGTCGGCGTAGTCGGTGCTCGCGACCACTCGAGTTGTCCCGGTTTCCGCCGGATCGCCTGTCGGTTCATTCGGCAGCAACAGAACCAGGACGAAGCCCGCGAGGAGGAGCGCCAGTACGACCAGAAGATTGCGGGTAGCTATCATGTGTCCCCCAGAGTGCTGCTTGTCGTTGTATTGCCATCATATGGGTAGCGCCGTCGAGCTGCGTGCGCCGCGGCAAGCCGACCCAGGCGTTGCCGGCCGTTGAGCGCGTATCCGGACCTCAGCGCCGCCTTCGAGCAGTTCGCCCGCGTCGAAGCGCCGGACCTCGACTCGCCGACCTACGCGGCACTCGCCGCGGGCGTGGCGGGAGACGGCGAACTGCTGGCACTCGCGGCGGGGCGGCAACGAGGTCAACCGGCGCCGAACATGCTCTTCGGGGCAGTGCAGTACCTGCTCCTGCAGGGAGTCGAGCACGCTCTGGCCGCGCACTACCCGATCCTGTCGGACCCGGAACCGCCGCCGGGCGAAGCCTTCCCGCTCTTCCGGGCCTTCTGTCTCGAACACCGCGAGCGGGTCGCGGAGCTGATCACCACTCGTCGCACCCAGACCCAGGTCGTACGGCGCTGCACCTGCCTTCTGCCCGCCTTCGGCCTGGTCCACCGCGAGGCCAGAGCGCCGCTCGCGCTGATCGATGTCGGCGCCAGCGCCGGCCTGAACTCGAACTTCGATCGTTATGCCTACCGGTATCTGCGAGACGGAAGCGAGGTCCTGCGCTGGGGAAGAGAGGCGGCGCGGGTCGAACTCGAAGCCGATCTTCGCGGCCCAGGCACACCGTCGGCGCCGCCACGGGAGATCCCGGTAGCCAGCCGCGACGGAATCGACCTGAACCCGATCGACCTCGGCGACGCGGATGAGTTGCTCTGGCTGCGCGCGCTGATCTGGCCCGAGCACGTGGAGCGCCACGCCCAGCTCGTGGACGCCGCGGCCGAACTGAAGGACAGCCCGATCCGCCTCCATCGCGGCGACGCTTCCCGGGACCTGCCGCACCTAGTCGAGCGTGTCCCGGCCGAGGTGGCGCTGGTCGTCTACTCGACGATCGCGATGTACCAGGTTCCCCGCGAGGGCCGGCGACGGATCACGGAAGCGCTGGAGGTCCGGAGCCGGGAACGGCCTGTTTGGCGCGTGGCTCTCGAAGGCGTCCACCCGCCGTGCCTGACGCTGACGCGCTACCGCGACGGCGCCGGCGAGACGGAGTTGCTCGCCCGGGCCTCGCCGCACGGCTGGTGGATCGAGTGGCGGAACCCTTAGGCCGTTGCCGTCGGGTCAGAACGAGAAAGTCACGGTCATCGAAACGGACCGCGACGCCCCGAGCCAGGCCGCGTTCTCGGTGATCGCGGAGAGGTAGGCCTCGTCGAGCAGGTTGTTGGCGACCAGCTCGAACGTCGTCGAGCGGAGGAGGTCGCTCAGCACCTCGCCCGAGAAGACGACGTAGGCGTCCATCAACCAGTAGTCGTCGGTGGTCCAGTCGGCGACCAGGCTGACCCGTCGCGGCGACGTGTACTTGGCGCTGATCCCCGCGCTCAGGGGACCGGACCGGTCAAGCGAGATGACCCACAGACGATCCGGCACGCCGGTGACGTCCGTCCCGGGCATGATGTTCTGGTTCGCGTCGACCAGGGCGTCGCCGCTGCCGACGTACTCGGAGTTGTTCAGCGTGTAGGCCGTGTACAGGGAGAGCTGGTGCGGCATCTGCACCGTCGCCGAGAGTTCGACGCCGTTCGTTTCGATGCCGCCCGCGTTGAAGTAGGCGCCGCCTCCCGGAATGAGGTAGTTCGGTCCGGCCGGCGTCTGCGGCCCGAGGTAGAAGATCCGGTTGTCGAAGTCGATGACGTACCCGGTCGCGCTCAGCGCCAGCCGTTCAGCCGAGTACTGGAGCCCGACATCGATGTTCGAAGCGGTTTCAGGCTCGAGAGCGGCCAGGCTGCGCCCCGGTACCTCGAGCAGGGTGCTGCCGATTGCCCGGAAGTTCTCCGCGTAGCCGGCAAAGAGGTCCAGGCCCTCGACCGGCGTCTCGTAGGTGACGCCGCCCGAGACGAGCAGGCTCGAATCCGAGTCGACCGTCAGGTTCGGATCGACGTGGAACTGGTCCTCGCGTGACACGTCGACCAGGTACTTCTTGAGACCGCCGGCCAGGGTGAACCGTCCGACGTAGAGCGTCTCCTCCGCGTAGAGCATCATGACGCTCTGCGGGAACTCCCACTGGTACTGGTGCCAGTAGGGCGTCGCGTGCCACTGGAAGTTGATCACCGGATCGAGGATCTGGTGCCAGTCCCGTCCGAGGTCGCGCTTGGAGTCTTCGTACCAGATGCCGCCGCGCAGCTTGTTGCCGGCATTGCCGATCGTCGTGAGCCACTCCTGGTCGAGCGTGACGCCGACGCGGTCCTTGCCGTAGTGGCTGTGCCGGTACGACTGCACCGCCGTGGCGCCCGGATGGCAGGCCGGATCGACTTCCGGACCGCCTGGGCCGTAGTAGTTGAATAGGAATGACGAAGTGCAGCCCGGCACTGGCCCCACCGCGGCGCCGTCGGGGCCGACGAAGCGGATCAGCCCGAGCTGCGAGCCGCCCCGCACGGTGGGGCCGCCCCGAAGCTCCGATTCGGCGCCGCCTCCGTCGTCGGTGATGTCGACGATGTAGGGCGGCAACCAGTCGCCGCGGCCGCGGTTGCGATGGAAGTAGCCGGCAAGGCTCAGCGAAAGCTCCTCGCCCAACGACCAGTCCGCCTTCAGGTAGCCGAACGTGTTGCTCCTCCGGGTCTGCCAGCCACGCCGGTAGAACTGGTTCAGGTACGGCACGCCGGGCCAGTCGCCGATCAGCCGGTCCCAGCGCGGGTTGGCCCGGAAGTCGCTCTCGCTGTAGAGGCGCTGGTAGACGTCCTCGTGGATGTTGTCGTACGAGATGTAGCTCACGAGATCGACCCGGCCACGGGACGAGACGAGCTTCATCGCGACGTGCTCGCGCTCGTTGAGCGCCGAACCCTCCATCCAGTCGGTCGCTCCCTGGCGGGTCGCGGCGAACCAGGCGCGAGTGTTGCCTCCGAAGATCGGCCCCGTATCGACGCGCATGAAGAAGCGCTGGCCCTGGTACTCGCCCAGAGTCATCGATGCCGTATAGGTGCGCTCGTCCGCTGGATCGTCCGTCAGGTAGTTGAACGTGCCGCCCAGCGCCTCGACGGAGCGCGAGGCGATGTCGGCCGTCCCCTGGGACACCTCGACGCCGCCGAGGTTCATCGGATCGACGAAGCGGTTCGCCTTGGCGCCGCTCCAGTAGTCCGAGGTGCCGTTCGGAAACCCGTCGATCGTGGTGCCGATCTGGACGTCGTTGATCGTCACCTGGAAACCGCGCATGGCGACGTTGGCCGACCAGTCGTCGAAGCCGTAGGAATCGCCCTCCTGGACGGAGACCCCCGGCAGGTTGTCCACCACCGACGTCACGTTGGTGATCTTCGACTGCTGCCGGAGCATCGGCTGGGAGACGATGTTCCGCGCGAAGGTCCGGGGCTCCTCGGCCACCACCGTGACGGTTTCGAGCAGCCGCACGACCTCCAGGACCAGCCGGACGTTCTCGGTGGCGCCGGTCGCTAGCGAAACCGGCATCTCGGCTGTTTCGAAGCCCAACAGGGACGCAGTGACGACGTAGTCGCCCGCCGCGAGACCGCCGCTGGCGTAGGCGCCGTCTCCCTGGGTGATGCTCTCCTGGCGCACGCCCGGGCCGGCCACCGTCACCGTGACGCCGGGCAGGGGAGTACCGCCCGCGTCGACGACGACGCCTTCGATGGTTGCGGTGGTCTGAGCGACTGCTGCCACCGCGGTGGCAGACAGCAGCGCGGCGGCCAGCGCGAGTTGTCCTAGGCTGAGCTGTGGGGCGTCCATCGGTCCAGTACCTCCCAAATGGTAGGTGTCCAGGCCATTATGGCCTGACCGATGGAACGGGGTGGTGGAGGCGGTGGGAATCGAACCCACGTCCGCGAGACTCGGCGCGAGGGATCTACGTGCGTAGCCTTCACTCGATCAGTCGCTGCCGGCTTGGGTAGAAGGCCACCACGGCCGGCGGTCTAGTTCCGAAGTGATCCGGCCTGAGTTCGGAACCGCGCTCAGACGTTTGATCCACTTTGAGTGTCGCTCCTGACGGCGCCGCGAATCAAGGCTCCGGCAGGACCGTGACGGCTCTTAAGCCGCCAGTGCCAATTCGTCGTTGGCGAGTGTAAGTGTCCGGTTTACGAGTCGGACTCGGCACGCAACCCCCGAACCGCATGATCTCCCGTCGAAGCCATGCGCCCCCAGGGACCCGCGATTCTACACCAGGCGACAGTTGGTCAGTTGGAGTCAACCGGCCGGTAGGCCCGCGTCGTGTGCGCCTCGACGTCCTCCCAGTAGATCCAGGCCGGCTTGAACCGTCGTTCCGAGAGCAGCCGGGCCTGGTCGAAGAAGTGTGGCGACTCGGGGCGGTGGCTCTGGCCGTAGTGCAGGTAACTCGCTCCGCGGGTCTTCTCGCCGAACTCGTAGACGGCCATGTAGGAGGCGCCGGTCGCGGCGTAGCGGAGCTTGCGCTCTTCGCCGTTCTCGAGGGTGGTGGGCGGAGAGTGGTAGAGCGTGAACGCGACGCCGAGGGGACCGCGGACGCCGGCGAGCGGCAGGCTCGGCTCGTCGTCGGAGAAGGGGACGGCCCCGGCGGAGGGCTGGTTGGCGTGGCGCTGGATGCGGTGGATGTCGCCGTAGGGCACGCGCCAGTCACCGTGGAGTTCGGTGAGCTTCTCCGCGGCCCGCTCCAGGGCAACGAACCGCGCCGGCATGTCATTGACGTACTCGGGTTTCAGGGTCTCGACCGGATAGCCGCGGCCGTAGAGTTCTTCGTACCAGCCGACCGCCAGCGTCGCCTGCGTCGAGGTGAGGGAGCTCTTGAAGTCCCAGTCCAGCAGATGCTCGAGATAGGGGCGGACGCGGGCGGCGAGTTCCGGTTCCGTGCGTTCGAGCGTCTCGAGCCTGCGGGCGTAGACGGGGACCTCCGTCATCGGCCAGTAGAGGGTCGTGTCGTAGGCGAGGTCCTGGAAGTCCTCGAAGGTGAGATCAGAGGCGTTGCGCAGCAGGTAGCGGGCCACCTTGGCCCGGCGCTTGTCGTCGTGCTTGTCCTCCACCATGTAGGGCGGGAAGTCGAGCAGCGAGGGGTTGCCGTCGTCGGTCGTCGTGAAGGGCGTCGAATTGCAGTTCTGGACGAAGCCGGACGGCGGGTTGAGGACCTGCGGCAGCTCCTCGATGGGGTGGAACGGTCCCCATTCGTTGTTCGGGTCGGCGCCGTCGACGGGCTTCGTCCAGTCGACGGACGGGTCGCGGCGGGCGAACGTCCCGTTGTAGAGGTAGAAGATGTTGCCGTCGGCGTCGGCGTAGGTCGTGTTGAAGGTCTGCAGCAGTTGCATGGAGACGGCGGCGTACCACTCCTCGAAGGTCCGCGCCTTGGCCTGCGCCAGCGCCTGGACCATGCGGCTGCCCTCGTAGAGGCGCGGTACCCGGACGGCCAGGTAGTGCTCCTCGTCCTCCCTGGCGATGATCGGACCGTAGTGCGAGCGCCGGAGCGCGACCTCGCGCGGTTCGAGAGTGCCGTCGTCGCCCAGGACGTGGATCGTGGCGCGCCACTCCTCGGCCTGGCGGTAGCCGTCGCCGTAGCGGTACTTGAGCGGGTCGCTCGGGTGGTCGAAGGTCAGGCGGTAGGTGTCCGAGATGTCGGCGGCGTTGACCGTGTACGCCCAGCCGAGCCTCTCGTTGAAGCCGGCGGTCGGCAGCGGGCCGCCCGGGTACATGGCGCCCGAGAAGTTGAGCCCCTCGCCGCTCACGACGTGCATCTCGGTGAACATGCCGGAGCCGTACCAGGGCTGGTGGGGATTGATGAAGAGCATCGCGTTGCCGTCGCGGGTCTTCGACGGAGCGACGGCCCACTGGTTGGAGCCCAGGGACGCGGCCAGCTCCTCCGCCAGCCGTGGCAGCCGGCCGCGCGGGGCGTGGGCCGCGCCGAGCAGCCGGCCGAGGATCATGTAGCGCTCGAAGGCGAGCACATGGAAGGGCTCCATGCGCGTCAGCAGGCGCGGCTTCTCCTCGGGGTGCCGTTCCAGGTAGTGGTTGTAACCGGCCGCGAAGGCCTCAGCGATGCGCCGGATGTTCTCGGGCAGGTTGGGGAAGTCGCGGCGGGAGGTCTCCACCAGGTCGAAGAGAGCGACCTCCAGGTCGCTTCGGAAGCCCGACTCGCCGACGACCTCCGCGTAGCGGCCGAGCGCCTTGATGTAGGTGTCCTCGAGCTGGAAGAAGTGGTCCTCGCACTGCGCCCACGCCGAACCGAAGGCGACCGCGGCGTCGGTGGATGCCTTGATGTGCGGCACGCCCCACTCATCGCGGTGGATGACGACGTCGGCGGCCCAGGCGGGTGCTCCCTGCGTGGCGGGCGCCGCTGCCGACGTGCCCTGACCGGTTTCCGTGTCGACTCCGCAGCCGATGGCGGCGAACACGAAGGTCGTCGCGGTGACCCGCGTTGTCCATGGGCATCTCAAGACGCTAGGGATGCTCGCCCGGCCGAGGGCCGAGGCTGGCCAGGAAGTCCGCTGCGCTCTTGTGCCTCAGCCTCGAACCGACGACGAGCCACGCCAGCAGGATCAGGATGAAGCCGCTGCCGGCCAGGTTGGGCGTCGTTCCCGGGAGCAGCGGCCAGGCGAGCATCGCCAGCACACCCAGGGCGCCGAGCGCCAGCATGCCGACCGCGGCGGCGTTCGTGGAGTACTCCGACCGCTCGACGTGGAAGAGGACGTGGGCACCCTCACCCGTCCCCCTCACCGACACGGAACCGTGAAGGATCCCGGAGCGGAGGCCGGCGGCGACCGGCAGGGTCAGTTGGCCTCCGGTTCCCCGCCGGTGCCAGGTTCCGTTCCAGGCCTCGGCGCCGTCCTCGAGCGCCTCGAGTGCCTCCTCGGGCGTCAGCCCGAGTTCGATCTCATACTGTGAAAGCACGATCGGCGAAGCGAGGATGGCGGTTACGCGGCCAGCTCGTCGAGTTGCCGGTCGAAGAAGTCCTCGACCGCGACGAGGAACTTCTCGACGGTGTCGAGCTGCTGGATCTGCTGCCGCAGGCGCTTGCCGTTCGGCAGTCCGTGCGTGTACCAACCGGTGAACTTGCGCAGCTTGTGCAGGGCGAACCGGTTCGCTTCGCGTTCCGCCACCATGTGGAAATGTCCGAGGATCAGGTCTCGCCGGTCCATCAGGGTCGGTTCGGGCGCGTCCTCCCCGAGCAGGTGGCTCGTGATCTGGTGGAAGATCCAGGGGTTCCGCGTCGCGCCGCGACCGATCATGACCCCGTCGCAGCCGGTCTGCCGGAGCAGGCGCTCGGCGTCCTCGGGAACCACGATGTCGCCGTTGCCGATGACGGGAATGGAGAGAGCCTCCTTGAGCCGGGCGAGATGGGTCCAGTCCGCTTCGCCCTTGAACATCTGCTTCGCCGTGCGGGCGTGCATCGTGACGGCGTCGACGCCGAGGTCCTCGCACAGGCGGCCCAGGTCGAGATAGTTCGTCTGGGTGTGGTTGAGACCCAGGCGGAACTTGACCGTGAGGGGAATCCGGATTCGACGGCGGACCTCGCCGATGATCCGGCCCGCGAGGTCTAGGTCTCCCATCAGCGCGGCGCCGGCGCAGCCCTTGAGCACCTTGTTGGCCGGACAGCCCATGTTGATGTCGCAGACGTCGGGACCCAGCTCCTCGACGATCTCGGCCGCCTCCGCCATCGTCTCCACGTCGGAGCCGTAGATCTGGATCGCCATCGGGCGCTCTTCCTCGACGAAGTACATGAGATCCCGCGTGTGCCGGTTGCCGTCGACGATGGCCCGCGACGAGATGAACTCCATCGAGACCAGGCCGACGTTGCCGATGCGGCGCACGATCAGGCGGAAGTCCCGGTCGGTCACCCCGGCCATCGGCGCGAGAAACAGCGGCGGATCGATCGTCACGGACAGCGCGCCCCGGCCGAGAACGATCGGCTCGAGCGGCGGCATCGCTGGCGGGGACGTCGTCATGCGCGTCCGATTCTACGGTCTGACGGCGCTAGGATCAGCCGCCGTGCCGAACGACCGTGCAACGCCCGCTCCCTCAGGTCCCGATCTCTGCGCGTGCGGGTTGCTCGGCGAGTTGCCGCGGCGGTTTCTCGACGGGCGCGACCTCGATCTGCTCGAGCCACTGCGATTCGCCCTGCCGGGCGACGCAGGCGACCTGAAGGCGCCGCCCGGCCCGCCGCCCGATCGCGGACCGATCGCGGCCGCGCTCGCCGGCCGGAACGAGCGCTACGGCCACCCTGGCGCCGCCCGGCTCGCCGGGTCGCTCGCCGATCCGGAAACGCTCGTCGTGATCACGGGCCAGCAGTGCGGCCTCGGATGCGGACCCCTGTTCACGCTGACGAAGGCGGCGGCCTGCACGCTGTGGGCGGAAGAGTTGACCCGCCGGGGCCGGCCTGCGGTCCCCCTCTTCTGGATGGCGTCGGAGGACCACGACTTCGCCGAGGTGGCTCGCGCCTACTTTCCGTCCGCCGGGCCGGACGCCCTGACGCTGGGCGATGATCCGGAGCCTCTCCGACCGGTCGGCGGCCGGCCGTTGGGCTCGGCCGCGGAATCACTGGTGGCGCGGGTGCTGGAGACCGCCCCGAGCGACGACTACCGGCGGCGGATCGAGGACTGTCGTCAGCACCTCGACCCTGAGCGCTGCTTTGCCGAGTCCTTCTCCCGGCTCATGGTCCGTTTCCTCGGCGATCGCTGTCCACTCGTGGTCGACTCGCAGCTTCCCGCCCTGAAGTCGGCCTCCGCGCCGGTGGTCCGCCGGCTGATCGAGCGGCGAGCTCCGGTCGACCAGGCTCTGGCGTCGGCGTCGGCGGAGTTGGGGCGCCGGAACGTCCGGCTTCCGGTGCGCTCGAAGGCTGCCGAGTCGCCGCTGTTTCTCATCGGCGGGGGCGGCCGCCGCCGACGGGTGGTCTGGGAGGAGGACGGATACCGCCTTCGCGGCGGCGGCTCGGGAACGCTCGAGGAACTGATCGACACCCTGAACCGCGATCCGGAGGCGTTGAGCCCCGGAGTCCTGGCGCGGCCGGTCGTGCAGGACGCGGTCTTCGGCACGACGCTGATGATTCTCGGTCCGGGAGAGCTGGCCTACATGACGCAGGCGAGCGTCTTGTACCGCGAACTGGACGTACCCGCGCCGGCGGTCGCCCTGCGGCCCCAGGTTCTCCTGCTCGGCGCCCGCGAGCGCCGGTGGCTGGAGCGACTGGAGGCGGAGGGTCTCGATCTGGCGACCGTGCTCTCCGGGTCCGACGAACTCGACCGGCGACTCGCGGAGCGTTGCGACCTCGACTTCATCGCCGCGGCTCGCACCAAGCTCGAGGCTGCCGTGGAGGAGCTGGCGGAGGGGCCGGACCGCATCGACGAGTCGCTGGCGGTCCCCTGGACCAAGACGGGATCGAGCCTGAGGCGGACGCTCGACCTGTTCGAGCGCCGGGTCGTGGCGGCGGCGGCAAGGCGTGACGAAGTGGTGCGAGGGAGGGTCGAGCGGCTGCGCGCGCACTGTTTGCCGAACGGCAAGCTCCAGGAGCGCGAGTTCACATCGCTCCACTGTCTTGCCTCGTACGGCGAATCCCTGGTCCGCCAGCTCCTGACGATCGACCTGGACCCCCGCCGGCTGCAACCGCTGTCGATGGACCGGCCGCGCGCGGGAGAGGCTGCAACCGCGGACGGACCGCGCGCGTAGAAGGGAAACCGATGCGGATAGGAATCTGCTGCTTTCCGAGTTTCGGGGGCTCCGGGGTCGTCGCCTCGGAGCTGGCCCTCGCTCTGGCGGAAGGTGGCGACACCGTCCACGTGGTCAGCTCCACTCGCCCTCCGCGTCTGCTCCAGGCTCCGGGTGTCCACCACCACGCAGTCGACGGGGCAGGAGTCCTCGAGTACGGGCTGTTCGACCATCCGCCCTACACGCTGGCGCTCGCGAACCGGTTGGCGCAGGTGGTGCGGGACGCCGGTCTGGACGTCCTGCACGTTCACTACGCGGCGCCGCATGCGGTCGCCGCCCTGCTGGCGCGCCAGATGCTCGCGGACGATCCTGCCGGCTCGCCGGCGTGTCCGGTCGTGACCACGGTCCACGGTACGGATGTGACCCTGGTGGGTGCCGATCCGAACTACCGCGACATCGTCGGCTGGGCCCTTCGCGGCAGCGATCTGGTGACCGCACCCTCCCATGCGCTGCGGCGCGAGGTCGCGGAGCGGTTCTCGCTTGAGGAGCCCTTGGAGGTGATCCCGAACTTCCTTCCCCCGGCGGCCAGCGAAACGTCGCATCCGGCCCCCGCCGGGGACCTGCAGATCGTCCACGTCTCGAACTTCCGCCCGGTCAAGCGTGTGGTCGACGTCGTCGGGGCGTTCGCACGCGTCCGGCGCCGGTTGCCGGCGCGGCTCTGCCTCGTGGGCGACGGCCCCGACCGTGCGGCGGTCGAACGCCGGTGCCGTGATCTCGGCATCGAGGAACACGTCGCCTTTCTCGGCAACCAGGCGCGGGTGGAACCGATCCTGGAGCAGAGCGATCTGTTCCTGTCGGCCTCGGAGAGCGAGAGCTTCGGTCTTGCGGCGCTCGAGGCGCTGGCTCTGGGTGTGCCGGTGGTGGCGACCCGCACGGGCGGCGTACCCGAAGTCGTCTGTGACGAGCGCAACGGGCTGCTCTGTGGCGTCGGCGACACGGAGGCGCTGGCGGACAGTTGCGTGTCATTGCTCAGCGACCCTTCGCGGCGGCTCGCCTTCGCGGTGCATGGCCGCCAGTGGGCACGCTCGTCCCGGTTCGACCGGGGCCGCGTGGTCGCCCGTTACCGGGAGGCCTACCGCGCTACACTGACACCCGGCGGAGTTGCCGCGGCCCAGGCCGAGCGGGCCCTTGGCGGTCTGCCGGAAGATCCGCTGCAAGGGAAGGTAGAGGCATGACAGAACCGGCAGCGCCCCCGCCTGCACCGCCACCCCCCGCCGATCCGCCGTCGAACCGGAACCTGATGGTGGTTCTTGCCTACCTGTGGATCCTGGTGCTCGTGCCGCTCTTGATCGAGGAGAAGGATGAGGAGGTTCGGTGGCATGCCAAGCACGGCCTCGTCCTGATGGGCGCCGAGTTCGCCTTCTGGATCGTGATCCAGGTCGCGTTGTTCGTGTCCGGCGGCATCGGCTGCTTCCTGGCGCCGTTCATCTTCATGCTGTTCGTCGCCTTCGTGCTGGTGCGGCTCGCCTGCATCGTCCGGGGGATCAATGGCCACCGGCTGAAGAT
>JAPOVF010000399.1:8034-35936 GCA_026708285.1 Acidobacteriota bacterium | reverse complement strand
TTCGACCTCCTGCGCCGCCTGTGCCCGTGCGACGAGTGCCGGGCCGGCCGGTCAGGTCGTGGCGGGTCGTAGCCCGGTCGGGTCGAACAATCGGCGGGCACGATCCCAGTCGCCCGCTGTGTTGACGTTCAGCAGGACGTCGTCGGGATTGCCGAACAGAGCCGCGGCGACCGGCTCGATCGAGAGCCGCGAACATCGGGTGAGCGGGTAGAGGCTGAAGTCACCGCGAGCCACGCGGGTCGCGAGCACGCTCAGGGCGGGCGGCGTCCACAGCGCGCAGGTGAGGTTCATGGTCCAGCGATCGGAGACGTCCACGGCGGCCGCCGCCAGGTTGGCTCCGCTGGAGGCGAGCGTGGAGAGGAGCCTCACCGGCGCCAGCGGAAGGTCGCAGGCGAGTACCAGCAGGCTGCTGCCTGGTCGAGCGCGGGCGGCGCCGAGTACTCCGGCCGCCGGGCCGGCGCCCGGACCATCCTCGACAGCCGTCACGGAAGCGGTCCGGAGGTTCGCGGGGGGCTCGATCGCGGCTCCGCCACCGGCAACCAGGATCTCGTCGATCCGAGGTGCGGCGGCAAGGCGGTCCGCGGCCCATTCGACCAGGGTGGGCCCCGGCTCGCCGGCCGGTCCGCCCGGCAGACGAAGACCTGCCTTGCTGCGGCCCAGCCGGCTTCCGGCTCCGCCGGCGAGGACGACGCCCACGATTGCCCCGCGCGGACTGCTACGCTCCCCGCGCTTCGCGCCCGCGGCATGCGGCTCGGGCGGATTCCTCTGTGGAGACCCTTCAGATGCAGAGTTCACTCACCGGACCTTGGAGTCGTTTCTTGATCTACGCTGCTTCCACCGTTCTGCTGGCCGCGCCGAGCCTCGGCCAGGACACGCCTCCGAGGGTAGCCCTCGAAACGAACCACGGCACGATCGTGCTGGAGCTCAACGCCGAGAAGGCGCCGATCACGGTCGAGAACTTCCTCGACTACGTCGACCGCGGCTGGTACGACGGCACGATCTTCCACCGTACGATCGACGGCTTCATGATCCAGGGCGGCGGCTTCACGTCGGATCTTCAGAAGAAGATCACGCGTCCGCCGATCAAGAACGAAGTAGGCAACGGTCTCTCGAACGTACGCGGGTCGATCGCCATGGCTCGGACCGAGGAGCTGGATTCCGCGACCGCGCAGTTCTTCATCAACCACGTCGACAACGAGAGCCTCGACACCTACGCCGGCGGCTACGCGGTGTTCGGGAAGGTTGTCGAGGGCATGGAGGTGGTCGACGCGATCGCAACCGTCAAGGTCAACCGGCCCGGTCAGTTGAGCGAGGCCCAACCCGCCGAGACCGTGGTCATCAAGAGCGTCAAGCGACAGTAACGCGCGGCGGGCGAGGCGGACATCCGGCTGCGCCGGTCATGTCCGCGGCGGCTGTTCTCTGAGGGTGGTGCCGAAGGCCGGACTCGAACCGGCACGGGTTGCCCCACACGGCCCTCAACCGTGCGCGTCTACCAATTCCGCCACTTCGGCTCTGGCCACGTCTCGCCGGGTCAGCCCTGGTTGCCGCTTGCGTCGTCGCTCTCCGCCGGGGGCGTCGCGGGTTCGTCCGCCGGCTCTGAGGTCTCGACCTCGTCCATGACGGAACCGACGCCGCTCATGACGGACGATGTGTCCCGCTTCTGCACGATGTTGATGGAGAGCGTCGTCAGGATGAAGAGCACGAAGCAGACGACCGTGAGCTTGTGCAGGAGGGTTGCCGCACCCCGGGCGCCGAAAGCGGCCTGGGATGCGCCGCCGCCGAACACGGACAGGTCGGCGCCCTTGCCCTGCTGCAGCAGCACGACCAGGATCAGAAACAGCGAAAGCGCCACATGGAAGGTGTAGAAGGCGAGGATCAAGTGGTTCTCCTGCTAGTCAAGGCGCGGGACCGCTGCCGGAACCCGCACAGAGGCGAATGATACGCAGGAACGAGGCAGGATCAAGACTTGCGCCGCCGATGAGGAAGCCGTCGATGTCGGGGCGGCCCAGCAGATCCACGCAGTTGTCCGCGTTGACGGACCCCCCGTAGAGGATGCGGGCGGCGTCGCCGAGGCCGGAGCGGTAGTCGTTGAGCGCCCGCCGCAGGTGGCTGTGGACCGCGGCCGCGATCTCCGGTGAAGCGCTCAGGCCGGTGCCGATCGCCCACACCGGTTCGTAGGCCAGAACCGCGCCGCCCTCGGTGTCCCCGTCGGCGGCATCGAGCACCGCGAGAACGGGGGCCAACTGGGCGTCCAGGATCGCTTCCGTCTCGCCCTGTTGCCGCTGCTCGAGGGTCTCGCCGACGCAGACCACGGGCGTCAAGCCGACGCCGAGGGTCCGCTCCGCCTTTCGCGCGACCTCGACGTTCGATTCCCCGTGGTACTGGCGGCGCTCGGAGTGTCCGGCCAGAGCCCAGGCGGCGCCGGCGTCCCGGGCCTGCGCGGCGGCGACGTCGCCGGTGTAGGCGCCCTTCTCCTCGGCGTGGACATCCTGTGCCCCGACCGAGGCCCACTCCAACATCGCGCGGGCGGCCGCGGCCAGGTAGACGGGGGTCGGAAACAGAACGATGTCGACGTCCGTCTCGGGCGGCCCGGCAGCGGCGAGCGCTTCGGCGTAGGCGACGACATCGGAGCCCAGCAGGTTCATCTTCCAGTTGCCGGCGACGATGGGTGTGCGTTTCATTGCTGTCTCCCGCTACCGGTCCTGCGGAGCGCCGCGACGGCCGGTAGTTCTTCTCCTGAGAGCAGCGCCAGGGAGGCGCCGCCGCCAGTCGAAACGTGATCGATCCTGTCCGACAGGCCCTCCTGCTTCACGGCGGCCACCGTTTCGCCGCCACCGACGGCGGCGAACCCCGGGGAGGCGGCGACCGCTCTTGCCACCGCCCGGCTACCGGCGTCGAAGGGCGCCGTCTCGAACACTCCCATCGGCCCGTTCCAGAACAGGGTCGCGGCGTCGGCGGCGGCGCGGGCGAAGGCGTCCCGGGTCGCGGGGCCGATGTCGACCGCGAGCCAGCCGGCCGGCACGCCGCCGTCGGCCGGCACGGTGCGATGTTGCCGTCGATCCGGTGGCGCGTCGAGAGAGTCGGTGACGACCAGATCGGCCGGCAGCAGCAGTTCGCTGCCGCGAGCCGCCGTCTGACTCTCAATCTCCTGAGCCAGGTCGAGCCCCTCTCTCTCGACCAGGGAGGATCCCAACCCGTATCCGCGGGCGGCGAGAAACGTGTTGGCCATGCCTCCGCCCACGAGCACCCGGTCGACCAGGGGCAGCAGGTGGAGCACCGCGTCAATCTTGCCGCGGATCTTCGCGCCGCCGACGATCAGCACGAACGGCCTCGGGGGCTCGTCGAGCAGTCGGCCGAGCTGCCGCAGTTCGCGGTCGAGCAGCAACCCGCTGAAGGCTTGCTTCACGTGGGCGCAGACGGCGGCGGTCGATGCGTGGGCACGGTGGGCGGTGCCGAAAGCGTCGTTCACGTAGACCTCGCCCAGGGCCGCGAGTTCGGCACCGAACGTCGGGTCGTTCCGCTCCTCGCCGGCGTGGAACCGGAGGTTCTCGCAGAGGCAGGTTTCACCGTCGCCGAGAGCGGCCGCGGCGTTCTGGGCAGGGGGGCCGACACAGTCCTCCGCGAAGGCGACGGGGCGGTCCAGAACCTCCGTGAGCGCGTGGGCGACCGGGCGAAGGCTGAGCTCGGGATCGACCGCGCCGCCGGGCCGGCCGCGGTGCGACAGCAAGACGACGCGTGCGCCGGCGCCCGACAGTGCGCGAATCGTCGGCACCGCCTCGCGCAGCCGGGTCGCGTCCAGGACCCTGCTGCCCGCCATCGGTACGTTGAAGTCGACCCGTACGACGACGCGCCGGCCGCGGAGATCGAGGCGCTTGCCGGCGAGCGCGGTCTGGAGGCTGGGGGGAGGAATCACGGGCCGTATCGGGGTGAGTGGCGTGCTACCGCCTTCGGGACTGCGGAGGATAACGTCGCCGCCATGGCGGCTGGGGCTGGGGATGCGACCCCGTTCCGGGGCTTCGTCCTCGGCATCGAAACCTCCTGCGACGACACCGCGTGCGCCGTGCTCGACGCGGAGGGCCGGGTGCTCTCGTCCCAGGTCTCGAGTCAACTGGAGGTCCACCGCCCCTTTGGCGGCGTGGTGCCGGAGGCGGCGTCGCGGGAACACCTCCGGAACTGGCCTGCGGTGTCGGAGGCGGCGCTGGCGGAGGCCGGCATCGGATGGCCGGACGTCGGTGCGGTCGCGGCGACGCGGGGGCCGGGGCTGGTCGGATCGCTCCTCGTCGGGCTGTCCCTGGGCAAGGCGATCAGCTACTCCCTCGGCGTACCCTTCCTTGCCGTCCATCACCTGGAGGGGCATCTCTTCTCGCCCCTGCTCGGAACCGAGGGTGCGAGCCGGCCGCTGCCCGAGTCGATGCTGGGTCTGGTCGTGTCCGGCGGCCATACCAGCCTGCTCGAAGTGGACGGCGAAACGGGCGCCGTGACCAGCCTCGCGGAGACCCGCGACGACGCGGTCGGGGAAGCGTTCGACAAGGTCGGGCGACGGCTCGGACTGCCGTTTCCAGGCGGTCCCGAGGTGGACCGCCTGGCCGAGCTGGGCGATCCGGCGGCGCGGCCGTTCCGGACGGCCCGGATCAGCTCGAACGAGCTGGCCTTCTCGTACTCGGGGCTGAAGAGCCAGGCGCTGCGCGCGCTCGCCGAGACCCTTGGCGAGACCGAGATTCCGCCTGCGGCGCTCGGAGGCGACGACGAGGCGTGGCCCCAGGAAGTGCTCGACCTGCTGGCGGGCTTCCGGCGCGCTGCCGTGGACCAGTTGATCAGGCGTCTGGACCGGCTTTACTCGGAGCGGCCCATCGCCCACCTCTCGGTGTCGGGAGGCGTGGCCGCCTGCCGGTTGCTGCGGCGCGAAGTGACGGCCTGGGGCGAACGCCGCGGCGTCGAGATCCTGCTCGTGCCGCTCCGCTTCAGCGGCGACAACGCCGCGATGATCGCGCACGCCGGCCTGCTTCGCCTTCGCCGGGGTGACAGCGACGATCCCCGCTCCGCCGACGCAGAGAGCCGCATTCCGTTTGCGGCTAGCTGATGACCCCCTCCGCCGGCGACGAAGCCGTCGCATACAGCTTCCTGGGAATCCTCCCCGCATGCGCGGCCAGCCATCCGGCCTCGACCGCCAGTTTCATCGCCCGCGCCATCCGCACGGGGTCGTCGGCGCCGGCGACGCCGGTGTTCATCAGCACGCCGTCCGCGCCCAGCTCCATCGCAAGGGCGGCGTCGCTGGCCGTGCCGACGCCGGCGTCCACGATGACCGGCACGTTCGCCTGCTCGACGATGATGCGGAGGTTCGCCGGATTCCTGATGCCCATCCCTGAGCCGATCGGTGCCGCCAGCGGCATGACGGCCGCGGCTCCGAGGTCCTCCAGCTTGCGGCACGTAATCGGATCGTCGGTCGTGTAGGGCAGGACGACGAAGCCGTCGGCAACGAGTTCCCGGGTCGCGACGAGGAGTTCCTCGTTGTCCGGGAAGAGGGTCTTCTCGTCGCCGATGACCTCCAGCTTGACCCAGTTCCAGCCGCCCAGTTCGCGCGCCAGGCGGGCGGTGCGGATCGCTGCGTCCGCTGTATAGCAGGCGGCCGTGTTGGGTAGCAGCAGGTAGCGGTCCTGATCGATGTGGTCGATCAGGGACCCCTTCCCCAGGTCGTCGAGGTTCACCCGGCGAAGGGCCACCGTGACCATCTCGGTGCCCGAGGCCGCGAAGGCGTCGACCATGACCTGCTCGTCGCGGTACTTGCCCGTTCCAAGGATGAGGCGCGAGTGGAACTCGCGGCCGGCGACGACAAGAGGCTCCGGTTGGGTCATAGCGTGCTTTGAGCGGGGACGAAGTACTGGGTGCCCCGGATGGGTCGGGTGATGTGGTGCAGCAGCTCCTCGAAGTCCGTAGGCTTGTGTTCGAAGTCGAGGTTCCGGCTGTCCACGACCAGTAGAGGCGACCGATCGTAGTGGTAGTAGTGGTGGTTGTAGGCCTCGATCAACTGCGCCAGGTAGTCAGCGGAGATGTTCTGCTCGATATCGCGCGAGCGTTTGTGAATGCGCGCCATGCAGGTCTCCACGTCGGCGGTCAGGAAGATCAGCAGGTCCGGTCCGCGTAGCTGGGGCTCGAGCAGCTCGTAGAGCTTCTCGAAGAGCATCAACTCGTCGTCAACCAGATTCAGATAGGCGAACAGCCTGCTCTTCGCGAAAGTGTAGTCGGCGAGCCGGATGGGATCGAAGAGATCGCCCTGGGCCAGTTCCAGTTGCTGCTTGTAGCGGGTCAGCAGGAAGTAGAGTTCGGTCTGGAACGCCGTCCCGGGCCGGTCGTGGTAGAAGGCCTCGAGAAACGGATTGTCCACATCTTCGAGGATCTTCACTCCCTCGAAGCGCTGCGCCAGCATCTCGACGAGGGTGGTCTTGCCTACGCCGATCGGTCCGTCGACGGCCAGATACCGATACGGAAGCGCGTCAACGGGCACCGCGCGGACTATACAATCCCCGGCGGCGCCGGAGACCGCTGGGGCGGTGGACTCCTCGGGCTCGAAGCGACGGCAAGAGGACTTTCCGAGAGGGGGACGAGTGAAGTGAATCCCTGGTGGCGGAGACCGGTAGCGGAAGAGGGCTCTGCCCGGGCGGAGCCGGAACAGGCGGTTACCGAGGAGGTTCAGGAGTCGCCCGCCGGGGAGGACGAAGCTCCAGCCGCCGACGCGTCGGCCCTGCTGGTCGATGCCGAGACGACGGTCTCCGAAGAGGAAGCGGCCACTGAAGCAGATGCAGCCGACGTGGGAGACGCCGGTGAGGCCGCGAGCGTTTCGCCCGCCCTCGAGGCGGCCACGGAACCGGTGAAGCCGGCTCGGGCGATACCCGAGGACATGGACAAGCCGGCTCCGTCCAGGCGCCGCCGTCGTCGCCGCCGTCGTGGCGGTCGGGGTCGGGGTCGCGGTCGGGCGGCGGGGTCCGCGTCAGGCGCGGTCTCGCCGGCGGCTGGACGGGCAGCCGTGCTGCTCGACGTGGAGGCGCTGAAGCGAAGCCTGGGAGCAGCGGCCGGGATCGATCCGGAGGGTCTGTTCGCGCGCCTGGACGGGGATCTGGGGAAGCTCGTGCTGCGCCGGGTCTACGCGGACGCACGGGACCGTGACCTGGATCGCGCAGCCCTTCACCGCGGCGGTGCCGAGGTCGTCGATGTACCGGCGAACCCGGAGGAGCGCGGCTGTTCCGCCGCTGTGCGGATCGTGGTGGATGCCCTGGAACTCTGCTACACGAAGCACGGCATCGGCACGATGGTGCTCGTGGCGTCCTCGGTCCAGATGCTGCCCCTGGTGGCCAAGCTGCAGCAGAACGGCGTGACGGTGATTGGCCTCGGCGGCGCGGACGCCAACACGCAGGTGCGAGGCCAGTGCGACCGCTTCATCGATCTCGGCGGCTAGCGACGCGGATGGAAGAAGCCGTCCTCCTGCGGCGGATACGGGAGGAGTTTCCCAACGTCACGTGGACGTCGCGCCGGTACCTGACGCGCGGCTGGGACCATGCCGTCCTGATCCTCGACGGGGCGCTCGTCTTCCGGGCTCCCAAGGCCCAGGCGAACCGCGATGCGCTGGCGAACGAAACCAAGCTGCTTCGCTACCTCCAGCCAAGGGTCGACGTCGGCATTCCCGACTACGTCTACGAGTCCGCCGACGGCTCGTTCGCTGGCTACAGACTTCTCGCCGGTCGGGAGCTGGACGTCGCCACGTTCGGCCGGCTTTCCGATCCGGCAAGGGAACGGATAGCGGAACAGCTCGCCACGTTCCTCACCGCGGTGCACCAGACCCCGAAGTCGGTCGCCCGCGAGTGCGGCGTGTCCGAGCAGGACCCGCAGAAGGACCACGAGGACCTCGTTCGTGACGTCGAAACGCTCGTGCTACCGCGCCTCGCATCGCAGGAAGTCGAGGTCATCCGCGCCTTCCTGACCGAGCTGGCCGCCGAAGTGAAGTCGACCCGCCCGACGGCGCTCGTCCACGGCGATCTGGCCTGCGAGCACATCCTCTGGGACGCGGGCCGGCAACAGGTCAACATCATCGACTTCAGCGACCGCTCCATCGGAGACCCCGCCCTCGACTTCGCTGGCCTGCTCGCCAACGGGCAGCAGTTCGCCCAACGGGTCGCGGACCAGTACCGCGGACCGAAGGATGAGGGGAGGTTGTGGCGGGCACAGTTGTACCTCCGCCGGACGGCACTGGAGACCATGGCATACGCGCTGCAGGGCTACCCGTGCACGTTCGAGGAAGGCTACGCGGAGTTCAGGGCGCAGTTCCGGGTGTAAACCGCCGTAGGCGGAATCCGGGCTGGCTGGGTCCCGCTTGGCGCCGCAAGCTGCTAGGGTTCCGCACTCGCGCGAGCGGCGGCTCAGTGCACCCTTAGCTCAACTGGATAGAGCGTCGGACTACGGATCCGAAGGTTGGGGGTTCGACTCCTCCAGGGTGCACCATCACGCCTTGCTGGGGGGTCAGGCCGAGAGTCGATCCTCGACGCTGACGCGGAGGTCTTCGATCGCCGCGACGAGATCGATGTTGTCGGGGTCGAGCAGCCAGAGGAGGGTCGTGCCTCTCACCGCAGCGAGAATCTCGAACGCCGTCCCGGCCGAGTCGAGGTCGGCCCTGATCTCGCCGGCCTCCTGCCCTTCGCGAACGGCCTGTTCGATCGCGGCCGCGAAGCGGTCGTTGCTGGCCCGAAACAGGTCGATCTTCGCGTTCAGGGGCCCGAGGGAATCCGCCATCAGCATGAACAGTGCTCGCATCCAGTGTTCGGCGTCGCGTAGCAGTTCGGAGTAGCCGGTGAAGATGCGGCTCAGGCTGGCGAGCCCGGTGACTCCCTCTTCGGGCTCGAATACTTCGCTGCCGACGCGGGTCTGGGAACGAGCCAGGATCGCTTCGACGATTCCCTCCTTGGAGCCGTAGCGCAGCGACACGAGGGCGCTGGAGTATCCGGCCTCCCTGCCGATCTGCTCCAGCGTCGTCGCGGTGTAGCCCTGGCGGCCGAACAGCAGCGCGGCCGCGCGGAGGATCTCGCGCTCGGACTCGGCGCGACGTTCGGCCTGGGTGCGGCGCGGACGCCGGGTGCCCGGGTCACTCCCCGAATCCGATCGGCTCGACTGCGTCATGCGTAGGGGCTTTAGGTAGGGTTGTGCTTGGCGACCCAGGAGGAGTGCGGCCAAGGTTCGGCCCAACGCCGACTCTATCGCCGGCCGTCTGGAGGAGCGCCTTGCACATCGAGTTCTCGCCCGAGCAGCAGCTACTTCGCGACATCGTGTCGCGGGCGCTCCGCGAGAAGTCGCCAGCGACGGCCGTCCGGGAGCAGATGGCCTCCGACCGCGGCTACGACCCGGCGGTCTGGCAGGAACTCTGCGGCGATGCGGGACTTGCCGGCGTTCACCTTCCCGAGGCTTACGGCGGCGCCGGCGGCGGCGCGGTCGAGCTCGGCATCGTCGCCGAGGAGATGGGGCGAACGTTGTTCTGCGGGCCGTTCCTGGCCTCCGCCGTGATGGCCGGCGGCGCGCTGCTGGAGGCGGCAAACGAAGCGGATCGGGCGGAGCTGCTACCGGGAATCGCCACGGGTGCGACGATCGCGACCCTGGTCCTCGACGATCTGAACAGTCCGGTCGGCGTGGGTGGTTCGATCGCGGCAACCGTGGATGGAGTGCTGTCCGGCACGGCGGCGATGGTGGTCGATGCCCATGTGGCGGACCTGCTGCTGGTGGTCGCGAAAGGCGGCTCGAGCCTGGGGCTCTACGCCGTGGAAGCGGACGCCTCCGGTCTCGACATCGCGCCGCTCGAGGTAGTGGACCAGACCCGCAAGCTCTCCCGAGTGACCTTCAGCGACACGCCGAGTCGCGAGATCGGTCAACTGACCCGGCAGTCGCTGAACCGGCTTTGGGACCGGGTCTGTTCGGCTCTGGCGCACGAGATGATCGGCGGTGCGCAGCATCTGTTCGAATCCACCGTCGCGTACACGAAGCAGCGCTTCCAGTTCGGCAGGCCGATCGGCTCCTTCCAGGCCCTCAAGCACCGCTGCGCCGACCTGCTCCTGGAGATCGAGCTGGCGCGGGCGGTCACCTACCACTCCGCGCGCTGTCTGGATGCCAGAGAGGGCGAGCCCTACGCCGCCAGCATGGCCAAGGCCGCGGCCGCCGATGCCTACATGAGCGCGGCGCGAGCGGCGATCCAGTTGCGGGGCGGGATCGGCTTCACCTGGGAGAACGACACCCACCTCTGGTTCAAGCGCGCGAAGGGTTCCGAGGTGCTGTTCGGCACGCCGGCGATCCATCGCGAACGGATGATGACGTTGCTGGAGAGCGCGGCGTGACGCCGGAACAGATCCGGCGGGAAGTCTCGGCCTGGCTGGACGCGAACTGGCGCGTCGACCGTCCCCTGATCGAATGGCGGAACCTCCTGCTCGAGGCCGGCTGGGCGGCGCCGCACTGGCCCGAGGAGTGGTACGGGCGCGGCTTCACGCTCGAGCAGACCGTCGTGGTGGTCGAGGTCTTCAGGGAGATGGCCGCGGTCCCGGCCGCGCAGGTGGGTCCGCGGGGATTGGCGTCGGAGACGATCCTGGCGTGCGGCTCGGACGATCAGAAGCGACGCTTCCTCCGGCCGATCCTGACCGGCGAACACACCTGGTGCCAGCTCTTCAGCGAGCCCGGCAGCGGGTCCGATCTGGCCGGTTTGAGCACCCGGGCCGAGTTCAAGGACGGCAACTGGATCCTCAACGGCCAGAAGGTCTGGAACACGAGCGCCCATCACGCGGACTTCGGGCTCCTGGTCGCGCGCACCGACTGGGACGTGCCGAAACACCAGGGAATCTCGTACTTCCTCCTCGACATGCGGCAGCCGGGGGTCGAGGCGCGGCCGCTCCGTCAGATGAACGGGCACCAGTCGTTCAACGAGGTCTTCATGACGAACGCCGTCGTACCGCCGGAGGACCTGATCGGCGGCGAGGGCAACGGCTGGCACGTCGCGAAGACCACGCTCTCCTTCGAACGGAGGGGCTTCAGCCGCCGGGTTCGCGGGTCCACGCTCGACGGACCGAAGCAGGGGCCGATCTACGAGGAGTACGAAGAGGAACTCCGGATCGCCGCCGAGCCCTACACCTGGTACCCGCAGCGCGAGGGCCGGGTCGACCTCGTCCTGCCGCGCGCGCGGGAGACCGGAGCGATCGCCGATCCGGCGACGCGGCAGGAAATCGCGAAGCTGATCTGTCTGCACACGGGGGCGAAGCTCGCCTCGGACAGCGCGGAGGCCAAGCGCAAGGCCGGCACGACGGACATCATCCCCGAAGGTTCCATCGGCAAGCTGGCGGCCAGCGTCATCGCGCGCCAGGCGTCGCTGGTCCACACGATGATCTCGGGCGCCGACGCCATGCTGAGCGGTCCCGAGTCGGCCGCGGACGGCCTGATCGCGGAGATCCTGGTTTCGGTACCGGCCATCTCGATCGCCGGCGGCACGGACGAGATTCAACGCAACATCATCTCCGAGCGCGTGCTGGGGATGCCGAAGGGCTACCGCGCCGACCAGGGCCCGTTCCGGGACATCAAGCGCAACGCGTGAACGCCCGGTGGCGGCTGGCGGTGGCGGCCGGCCTGCTGGCCGGGGCCTGCGGCAATCCGCTGCCCGTCGTGGAGACCGGCGGCGACTACGACCCGCTGGCCGATCCTCTCGTCGATCCGCCGTCGTTGCACGAGCTGTACCCGGTCGGCGAGCCGCAGCGGGCCGACACGGCGACGACGATCGTCCGCCACGACTTCTCCCAGCCGGCAACGCTCAATCCGCTCTTTCCGTCCGGCGCGGCGTCCGCCTGGACGATGTTCGGGATGCTCTTCGAGTGGCTGGTCATCCGCCACGGCAGCCCGGCCAACTATGACTGGAACTCGAACGTCGTCCTCGACGTGCAGCCGTCGGAGGATCTGCAGTCCGTCACCCTGCAGTTGAATCCCGAGCTGCGCTGGCACGACGGCGAGCCCTGGACCGCGCACGACGTCGTGTTCTCGCTCGAAGCCCTCCGCGACGAACGGGTGCCGGTGAGCTTCTGGCCGACGGCGCGCGACCTCGTCGCCGGGGCCACCGCGGAGAGCGAGCACCGGGTGCGCTTCGATTTCGCCGGGCTCCTGGCGCCGCAACTTCGCCTGGAGGCGCTCGCCTTTCCCATCATGCCGCTCCACATCGTGGGCGACGTCGCCGAGCGCGCCGCCGATCCGACCCTCCGGTCCTCGCCCTACTACAACCGCTACGGCCGCGAGGCGGTGATCGGCAGCGGCCCGTTCCGCTTCGTGGAATGGCGGAACAACGACCGGGTCGTCCTCGAACGGTGGGAAGACCACTACCTCTTCGACCGCGCGCCGCCGGCCGCGAAGACGATGATCTTCAAGTTCCAGCCGGACCGGAACCTCGCCTTCCTGCAGTTCCTGGGAGGCGAGTACGACCAGATCTACGTCGACGCGAACATCTTCGCCCGGCAGGCGAAGGGGGAGCTGTTCGAGGAGAGAGGCGTGAAGGGCCGCCACGCGTCGGCGCTGCTGCTCAGCCTTCTCTGGAACATGGACGGCAGCAATCCTTTCTTCGTCGACCCCCTGGTGCGCCGGGCGCTCGCCCACGCCTACGATGCGGAGACCGTGCTGCGCCGGGTCGGCCATGGCCTGTACCGGCGCTCCTACGGCTTCATGGTGGAAGAGCGCCGCTGGGACTACGAGCCGGCGATCCTCGAGCAGGCGCTCGACTACGACCTGGAGCGCGCCGCCGAACTCCTCGACCAGGCCGGCTGGCTCTCCGACCCCGACACCGGTTGGCGCTACAAGGAGATCGACGGCGAGCGGGTCCGCTTCAGCTTCGAGTTGTCCTACACCGCCGGCCTGACCTACGTGCCGCCGACGCTCGACATCCTGCGCGAGGACTTCCGCCGGCTCGGGGTCGAGATGGTGACCCGCGCCTACGAGAGCGCTTCGCTCAACGAGAGGCGGCTCGCCCACGAGTTCCAGGCACTCGGGACGATCGGCGGCACGACCCAGGATCCGAACGCTCTCCGCAACCAGCTAGCCACCGACGCCTACGACGGCGGCCGCAACAGCGGCGGCTACTCGAACCCCAGGGTCGACGAGCTCTTCGAGCTGGGCAAGCGGGAGCAGGACAGCGAGAGGCGCGCCGCGATCTACCGGGAGATCCACCGGGAGGTCTATCGCGACCAGCCGGTCCTGTTCCTGTTCCATGTCAGCTTCCTCTGGGTGTTCAACAACGACATCCGGGGTGTGGAACTCGGCCCGATGGGCACGATCCTCCTGTGGCCGACCCCGCCCGAGGGCTGGCCGTCGCGGGTCGGTCCGGGCTGGTGGCGCGAGCGCCCGGCGGCCGAGTGACTTCGGCGCCGTTCATTCCCACCGCTGAGGAAGTGAGCGCGGAGTGGCTCACGGAGCAGCTCCGCGCCGCGGGCCACGAGGTCGTGGTGCTCGGCTTCGAGGCCTCCGACATCGGCACCGGGCAGCTCGGACGCTGCATTCGCTACCGCCTGGAGTACGGCGAAGGTTCCGCGGATGCGCCCGGCACCCTGGTCGGGAAGTTCCCGTCCGACGATCCGGCCAGCCGGGCGACCGGCGTCGTGCTGCGCAACTACCTGAAGGAAGTGCGCTTCTACCAGGAGCTCCAGCCGCGGCTCTCGATCTCGACACCGCGCTGCTACTTCGCCGGGATCGAAGGCGAAGGCCCGCACTTCGCCGTGCTGATGAGCGACGAGGCGCCGGCGGAGCAGGGCGATCAGATCGCGGGTTGCGACGGGGAGGTGGCGCGGGCGGCCGTGCTGGAACTGGCCGGTCTGCACGCCCCGGCCTGGAACGACGCCTCCCTGCTCCCGGCCGAGTGGCTGGGACGGCCCAGCCCCGAACTCTCGGCGGCCACCCACGAGCGCTACCAGACGCTGCTGCCGGGGTTCCTCGACCGCTACGGCGGCCGGCTCGAGCAGGACTCGCGGGAGATCCTCAGCGTCTTCGGCGACGCCGACTCGGTCTGGACGGGCGACGTGCCTGACCCGTTTTCCCTCGTCCACATCGACTACCGGCTCGACAACCTGCTGATCGACACGCGGACCTCGCCGCCCTCGATCACCGCGGTCGACTGGCAGAGCATCACGATCGGGCGTCCGCTGGGCGATGTCGCCTACTTCCTGGGCGGCAGCCTGGACCCGGCCCGCCGCCGGCGCTGCGAGGAGGAGATCGTCAGCGCGTACCACCAGCGGCTGATCGCCGCCGGCATCGAGGGCTACTCCCGGGAAGCCTGCTGGAACGACTACCGGCTCGGCGCCTTCGCCGGCTTCGGCGTCTGCGTGATCGCCTCGATGATGGTCCGCGAAACGGAACGCGGCAACGAGATGTTCGTCGCGATGACCAGGCGGCACACCCGCCACGCCCTTGACCTCAAGTCGGCCGCACTGCTGTAGGAGGAGAACTCCCGTGCAACGGATGAACGAACTCGCCTTCTACACCCTGGCCGGCCAGCCCGAGTCCCCGGCCGAGCTGTTCAAGGAGGTGCGCGCCGGCGAGGCGATGGGCTTCGGCTCCGTCTTCATCTCGGAGCGCTTCAACGTCAAGGAGGCGGCCACCCTTTCCGGCGCTGCCGCGGCCTGCTCGACGGAACTCGGCATCGCCACCGCCGCGACCAACCAGAACACCCGCCATCCGCTGATCACCGCTTCCTACGCGCTGACGATGCACCGCTTGACCGGCGGCCGCTTCTCGCTGGGCCTGGGCCGCGGCATCGCCCGCGTGTTCGACGCGCTCGGCCTGCCCCGGATCACCACCGCCCAGATGGAGGACTTCGTCGGGCTGATGCGCCGGATGTGGCGGGGCGCGACGATCGCCGGCCACGACGGGCCGGCGGGCCGCTTTCCCGTGCTGCGCCTCGGCGCCGAGGCGCACGACGAGATCCCGATGACCCTCACCGCCTTCGGCCCGAACTCGCTGGCCCTCGGCGGCCGGGCCTTCGACGCCGTCGTGCTCCACACCTTCTTCACCGACGAAACCCTGGCCCGCTGCGTGCGCACCGTGAAACGGGCCGCGGAACAGGCCGGGCGTGACCCGGCCTCGGTCCGGGTGTGGTCCTGCTTCGCCACGATCGGCGATCACCTCACCGAGCCGGTGCGCCTCAAGAAGACGGTCGGCCGCATGGCGACCTACCTGCAGGCTTACGGCGACCTGATGGTCGAGACGAACCGCTGGGACCCGAAAGTGCTGGAGCGCTTCCGCGCCGACCCCCTGGTCGCCGGCTTCCGAGGCGCGATCGACAGCCTGGCTACTACCGAGGAGCTGGAACGGATCGCCCCGCTGATTCCCGAAGACTGGCTGGCCCCCGCCGCCACCGGCTCGCCCGCCCGCTGCGTCGAGAAGATCCGCGGCCAGTTCGACCTCGGCGCCGACGGCGTCATCCTCCACGGCGCCAGCCCGAGCGACCTCGAGCCGATCGTCGACTGTTACCGCGAGAGCCGCGATTCGGCCCGGTTCGCGCGTCTAACGCCCAATCCGGGTGGCCCGCGGAGGCCGGCTTGCCAAACTTTGCCAACTGGCGGTAGCGTCAAGGCATGACCACGATGAACATCTCCCTACCCGAGGCGCTCAAGTCCTTCGTCAGCGACCAGGTCAGCACCCGCGGCTACAGCACATCGAGCGAATATGTCCGCGAGTTGATCCGAAAGGACTATGACCGCCAGCGACTACGGGACCGGCTTCTGGCAGGTGCCGCGTCGCCTCGCGCTGGCTTGGCCGACGCGGACTACTTCGACCGCCTTCGCGGTGAGGTTCGCGAAGCCAGCCGGTGAGCAGCAAGCCGGTCGTTCTGCGCGAGCGGGCGCGGCGCGACATCGATAGAGCGGTCGAGCACTACCTGGCCGAGGCGAGCCCGGCGGTTGCCATGGCCTTCCTCGATGCGGTGGAGGAGGCGCATCGACTGATCGGGGAACAGCCGGCGGCCGGCTCGCCCCGCTACGCGCACGAACTGGATCTTCCTGGCCTGCGTACGCGGTTGGTGAGGAAGTTCCCCTATCTGATCTTCTACGTCGAGCAGGCGACCGAAGTCGATGTCTGGCGCGTGCTGCACGGCGCGCGGGATGTTCCGGCCTGGCTACAGGAGCCGCTGGACGATTGAGCTGCAGTGCGCTCCGCTGGCGATGTCGCTAGCCGGCTCGCTGCGCCCGGATCCGCGCGATCGCCTTCGCCACGTCGTAGCGGTCGTCCCCCTCGTACCGCGGCGCCTGCTCGGCGAACGCGGCCTCGACGTCGTTCCACCGGGTTTGCGCGTACTCGATGACGTGGGGATGGGTCAGCAGGTAGAAGCGGCCTTCGCGGATCTGATGGAGCACCATGTCGGCGGCCTCGTCCGCGGCCATGGCGTGCTCCGCGCTGAGCTTGCCCGCGACCGGATTGGCCTCCTGGGGTCCGCCGAGGTGCTCGGGCCGGCGTTCCGAGGAACGCCAGATGCTCGTCGCCACCCAGCCGGGGCAGAAGACGCTGACGCCGACGTGCTCGGGCAGTTCGGCCCGGAGCACGTCGGAGATGGCGAGCACTGCGTGCTTCGAGGCGGTGTAGACGGCGGAACCGGGGAACGGGATGCCGAGGCTGTGCTCGGAACCCGTGTTCACGATGCGGGACTCCCTGCCCCCCTCGATGAAGCGGGGCGCGAACACGCGGATGCCGTTCAGCACGCCCTCGACGTTGACGCTGAGGATCCAGCGCACGTCGTCGGCGCTGAACCCGTAGGCCGGCGCCCGGCCCGCGCCGACGCCGGCGTTGTTGAACAGCAGCTCGACGGACCCGAAGGCCGCCCAGGCGTCGTCGGCCAGGCGCTCGAGATCCTCCTCGCGGGTCACGTCGACGCGCGCCGCGAGCGCCTTGGCACCGAGGGCTTCCACCTCACGCGCGACGCTCTCAACGGCGTCCTGCTCCAGGTCGGCGACCGCGACGTTCGCGCCGTCCCGCGCCAGGGCAAGGGCGATGGCGCGGCCGAGGCCGTTGCCGCCGCCGGTGATGACTGCCGACGTACCGGCCAGCTCCATGTCTCGTTCTCCTTAGCCCCGCAGCAACGGCAGTACGTCGTCCGTGAACCGCTCCGCGGCCTCGCGTGCCGGGGGGCTCGGCGAGGCGAAGTTGGGTCCGGTGACCGCGAACTTGTCGATCCCCAGATCGAGCAATGCCTCGATCCGTGCCGCACAGTGCTCCGGGCTGCCGACGATCGCGTAGTCGTCGATGAACTCGTCCGTGAGCGCGGCGGTCTGCTGCCCGCCTTCGCGGCCGTGGGCGTTCATGTCGTAGCTGTCGTGGAGCTTGTGGAACACGTCGGCCTGCTGCTCGTCGGCAGGTCCGGCGATCTCCCCGTACATGACCGAGAAGCGGGCGAACAGACCGGTGGAGGCGCGGCCGAGCTCACGGCCGACCCGCGGATCGTCGCAGCAGACGACGTTCACGTAGGCGCCGAACCTGAGCGACTTCGGATCGCGGCCGGCCTCCGCGGCGGCACTGCGGGCGGTCTCGATGCCCCAGGCGACGCGCTTCGGGTCGGCGCCGACGGCGAGCATGACCCGATCGGCCTGACGGGCCGCGATCCCGATGACCTTGGGACCGGTGGCGGCGACCTCGACCGGCACCTTCGGACCGTCGCCAATCCAGCGGATGCTGCTCGTGGAAGGCCCGTGGGCAAGCCCGAGCTTCTCCGCCAGCGGCGCGGCATCGTCCGAAACGCCAGTGTTCTCAAAGTCCACCTCTTCGCCGCGCAGGTAGGCCTGCAGGTTGACGAGGTAGTCCTCGAACCAGCCGAGACGGGCCGGCGCGCGCCCCAGGTGGGCCAGCGCACTGTCGCCGCGTCCGATCCCCAACACCGCGCGGCCGCGCGAGACGCGTTGTACGGAGAGCGCCGACGAGGCCGTCGTCGCCGGGTGGCGGGTGACCGGATTCGTCACCGACGTCGCCAGCCGCAGCCTTCGCGTCGTCGTCGCCGCCAGCGCGAGGCAGACGTACGGATCGCCGGAGAGGTTCTGCGAATCGACGACGTTCATGCCGTCCCAGCCCCGGTCCTCCGCCTCGAGGGCGAACTCGGCGCTCCGGGTCGGCGCGGCGACGGTTGCGGTCCAGAACTCCATGGCCGTTCTCCTTCCTGCTCAGTCCGGTGAGCGCGCACGATACCGCCTGACTCCTTCGAACGCCCACGCGGCTCGAGTACCATCCGCCTCCTGCCCGGCCCGCGAGTACAATCCTGGCCCGTCAGCCAGTAAAGGAAGGGGCGACCATGCGACCGATGTTCAGAGAAGGAGTCCGTCTGCTCGCGACAACCATGCTCGCGGCGGGATTCGGCGGTTCGGCGCACGCCGACGATTGGCTGCAGTGGCGTGGCCCGGACCGCGCCGGGATCTCCACCGAGACCGGCCTGCTCGACGAGTGGCCGCCGGAAGGTCCCGCGGTCAACTGGCAGATCGAGACGCTCGGCCACGGCTACGGAACGGTCGCCGTCGAGGGCGATGCGATCTACGTCCAGGGCACTCGCGACGGCCAGAGCGCGGTCTTCCGTCTGCGGGCCGGCGACGGCGGCGAGGTCTGGATGCGGAAGCTGGGCCCCCTCTACGACCACCCGGACAGGGGCGACGGCCCGCGTTCGGTGCCGACCGTCCACGGCGAGTCGCTCTTCGTGCTGAACGGCATGGGCGAGGTGGCGAAGCTCGCGAAGGACTCCGGTGAGGTGATCTGGCAGTTCAACATGCTGGACCGCTTCGGCAGCCCGAACACCCACTGGGGCATCAGCGAGTCTCCCCTCGTCGTGCGGGATCGTGTCTTCGTCATGCCGGGCGGCAGAGAGGGCGCGATCGCCGCACTCTCGGCGGCCGATGGCAGCACGATCTGGCGTTCCAGCGAACTCGGCGACGTGGCCTCGTACTCGTCCCTTATCCTGCGTGAGATCGAGGGCGCCGAGGTACTCCTCGGGTTCACGGGGGAGGCCGGGGTCGGTGTGCGCGCCGAGAACGGGGAGCTGCTCTGGCGCTACGAGAGGCCGTCGACCGTGAACGCCATCAACATCACGACTCCGGTGCAGGAGGGCAACCTGGTCTTCTACACGGCGTCGTACGGAATCGGCGGGGGAGCGCTCGCGATCACCGCCGAGGACGAGGGCGGGTCGTTCCACAGCGAGGAGGCGTACTTCGGAACCCGCCTGCAGAATCACCACGGCGGCGTCATCGCTCACGAGGGAACTCTCTACAGTTTCTTCGGTCCTGCGCTCACCGCGGTCGACGCCAGGACGGGAGAGGTCCACTGGCGAGCCCGGAGTGTCGGCAAGGGTTCCCTGGTGATGGCCGACGGCAAGCTCTTCCTGCTGAGCGAGCGCAACAAGGTCGGTCTGGCGGTCGCCACACCGGAGGGCTACCAGGAGCGAGGCCGGTTCGAGATCGAGGATCGTGGCGGCCCCTCCTGGGCCCACCCGGTGGTCGCAAATGGGGCGTTCTACATCCGCGACCAGGAGTCGCTGACTTCCTATGACGTCGCGAAGTAGCGTGGCAAGGAGAATCGGACCGATGAGTGTTTCGCTACGCGGCCGTCCCGCATGGGTTCTGGCCTGCGCGATGCTGCTGGCCGTCGCCGCTGCCGGCGCCCAAACCCTGCCGCAACTGGTGAGGGCGACGTCGAGCGGCTACGTCATCGGCTACGTCTCCGAGGATGACGACTCCGTGCGGGTCTTTCTCGGCGTTCCCTACGCCGAACCGCCGGTCGGAGACCTTCGCTTCAGACCGCCCCAACCGGCGATCCCCGGGCGACTGCCGATCGACGCTCTTTTCGAGCCGCCGTCCTGCATGCAGGCGCCCTACCGGGAGGGCGGCTTCTACGCCCAGCCCCTCAGCGAAGTGAGCGAGGACTGCCTCTACCTCAACGTCTGGACGGCGGCCGAGTCGGAGAACGATCGCCTGCCGGTGATGGTCTGGATCCACGGCGGCGCGCTGACCCGCGGATCGGGCTCGCTGCCCCTCTACGACGGGACGGCGCTGGCGCGCAAGGGTGCCGTCGTGGTGACGGTGAACTACCGTCTCGGGCCGTTCGGGTACCTCGCCCACCCGGCCCTGTCGGCTGAGTCCGATCAGGGCGTCTCCGGCAACTACGGCGTTCTGGACCAGATCTTCGCCCTGCAGTGGGTGCGGGACAACATCGCCACCTTCGGCGGCGACCCGGACCGGGTGACGATCTTTGGCGAGTCGGCGGGCGCCTGGAGCGTCAACGTGCTGCAGGCTTCACCCTTGGCCCGCGGCCTGTTCCACCGGGCGATCGGCCAGAGCGGCGGCTTCTTCGACGGCCTGCCGGTGCTCCACTCGCCGGAGGACGGTTCGGCCGAGAGCGCCGGCGAGGCCTTCGCCAAGCGGCTCGGAATCGAGGGCGGCGACGCGGCCGCCCGCCTGCGCGAACTGGACGCCGGGACGATCCTCGCGGAGGCCTCGAAGCAGGGCGCCTTCGCGACCAGACCGAATGTCGACGGCTGGGTGCTGCCGAAGCAGATCGCCGAGATCTACCGAACCGGCGAGCAGGCCGACGTGCCGGTGCTGGTCGGATCGAACCGCGACGAGGCGACCAGCCTGATGGGCCGCATGCTCCCCTCGAACAAGTCCGGGGTCGAGTTTCTGGTCAAGAGCCAGTTCCCCGACGTGGCCGACGAGTTCTTCGAGGCTTATCCGGTGCCGGATGACGCAGCGGCAAGGCGGGCCTTCATCGACGCCTTCTCGGATCGCGTGTTCGCCTGGCACATGAAGACCTGGGCGGCGCTCTCGGAGACCGTGCCGTCGCCGGCCTGGCTCTACTTCTTCAGCCACGCCCCGCCGCACCCCGAGAAGGACTTCTACGGCGCCTACCACGCGGCCGAGATCGCCTACGCGTTCGACAACCTGGACAAGCTGGACTACGAGTACGCGGAGGAGGACCACGAACTCGCCGAGGCGATGTCCGGCTACTGGGTCGCCTTCGCTTCGACGGGCGATCCGAACCCGCTTGGCGGCCCGGACCTGCCGGCGTGGCCGGAGTTCAGGCCGGACATGGCCCGGCACCTCGAGTTCGGCTCGACCATCGAGACCGGCAACCACCTCCACCGGGACCGCATGGCATTATGGGACCGTTTCTTCGAGGTGACCCAGCCATGAATCGACGCGCGCCCGTTGCGATCGCCATCGCCTTCCTCCTGTCACTCCCCGCCGTCGCACCGGCGCAGCAGCGAGGCGACGAGCCGCCGCCGCTGAACATCATCGGTCTGACCGGCCTTTCCTTCGGCGCCTGGATCGAGCCCGACACGCGGATGGAGGCCTGGGTCCAGATGGCCAGGTTCGTCTGCCAGGCCGAGGAGTTCTGCAAGATGAACGTCTTCGACGGGCCGGAGCTCGCGACCCACGTCGACCCGGTACCCGAGGAGAACCGCAAGGCCCTGAAGTACGTCTTCACGTATCAGCAGGGAGAAACGCCGCCGATCGTCGTCCGCGAGGCTCAGCCCGAAGAGGGCAAGGAGCCCCGGGAGTGGACGTTCGACTAACGATTCCGCGGGAACCCCAGATCGACCTGGCTCTCCGCCGGGTCCGGCCACCGCGCCGTGACGACCTTGGCCTTCGTGTAGAAGTGGACGCCCTCCGGGCCGTACATGTGGGTGTCGCCGAAGAGGGACTGCTTCCAGCCGCCGAAGGAGTGGTAGCCGACCGGCACGGGGATCGGCACGTTGACGCCGACCATGCCGGCGTCGGCGTCCTCCTGGAACTGGCGGGCGGCGCCGCCGTCGCGGGTGAAGATCGCGGTGCCGTTGCCCCAGGGGTTCTGCTCGACGAGCTCGACCGCCTCCTGGTAGCTGTCGGCGCGGACCACGCATAGCACCGGGCCGAAGATCTCGTCGCGGTACACCGTCATGTCGGGCGTCACGTTGTCGAGCAGCGAGACGCCGAGGAAGAAGCCGTCGCCTTCGAAGGTCGCGTTGCGGCCGTCGACGACCACGGTGGCGCCCTCTTCGGCGCCGGCCCCGATGTAGCCGGCCACGCGATCTCGGTGTTCGCGGGTGATCAGCGGGCCCATCTCCGACTCCGTGTCCATGCCGGGGCCGATCGAGAGCTTCCCCATCCGCTCCTGGATCGCCCCGACCAGGGGATCGCCGACTCCGCCGACCGCGACGACGACGGACACCGCCATGCAGCGCTCGCCGGCTGAGCCGTAGGCGGCCGACACCGCGGCGTCGGCTGCCAGGTCGACGTCGGCGTCGGGCAGCACGACCATGTGGTTCTTCGCGCCGCCGAGTGCCTGGACCCGCTTGCCGGCGCCGGTCCCCGTCTCGTAGACGTAGCGGGCGATCGGCGTCGAGCCGACGAAGCTCACCGCCGCGATGTCCGGGTGGGTCAGCAGGCGGTCGACCGCCACCTTGTCGCCGTTGACCACGTTGAACACACCGGACGGGAACCCCGCCTGGTCGAACAGCTCAGCCAGCAGCAGCGGCGCCGACGGGTCCCGCTCCGAGGGCTTGAGCACGAACGTGTTGCCGCAGGCGACCGCATTCGGGAACATCCACAGCGGCACCATGGCCGGGAAGTTGAACGGCGTGATGCCGGCCACGACGCCCAGCGGCTCGCGCACCGAGTAGACGTCGACGCCGGTCGAGGCCTGGGAGTTGTAGCTCCCCTTCAGCAGGTCGGCGAGGCCGCAGGCGTACTCGATGTTCTCGATCCCCCGCGCCACCTCGCCGGCGGCGTCGGCCAGCACCTTGCCGTGCTCGGCGGTCAGCAGCCGGGCGAGCTCGTCCGTGTGCGCCTCGACCAGGTTCCGGAAGGCGTACATCAGCTTCGTCCTCACGGCGAGCGACGTGCGCCGCCAGTCGCCGAAGGCGTCCCTGGCCGCGGCCACCGCGGCGTCGACTTCGGCCGTGCTGGCCAGACCGACCGCCGCGGTCTGCTCGCCGGTGGCCGGGTTGAAGACCGGATGGGTCCTGCCGGAGCCGGCGGCGAGGTGGCTTCCGTTCACGTGATGCTCGATCGTTCTCATGGCTGCGTTCTCCTGCTGTGCAGCCTACTAGCCCGAACGCGCGAGCGGAGTCCGTCGCTGAGGCTGGACAGGGTGATTCCGTGACGGTACGTTCCTGCGAGGGGTTCCCATGCAAGCGGTCAATGCCAGGCAGCTCAAGATCGGAGTCTCGCTGTTCCAGCGTGGCGAAGTTTCTCTGGGGCGCGCGGCCCGAATAGCGGGAGTATCCACGGCGGACATGATCAGCCACTTGTCCCGGCTGGGGGTGGCCGTGGTTCAGGGAGACCGGGAGGCAGCCGGGACGGACATGGAGACTCTCGACGAGTTCTGCAAGCGCATAGGGGCCCGGGCTGCAGAACGCGGCTTGACCGAGGAGACGCTCGCGCAGATCCTGGACGATGAGAACGGCGAGGCGAATCGTCGTTGACTACTCGTCGCAGTCGTCGTAGCGCCAGTGCCAGGGTTCCCAGTCGAAGCCGCCAGCGTTGCCAAGCGGGTAGCTCTCGGTGAAGCAGAACTCGGCGGCGTGGCGCTTCAGCCACTGGTACGCCGGCGTGTCCTTGAAGTCGGCGTCGCTGGGCACGAAGTCGAGGGCGCGGCCGGTGATGTGCTCGGAGTAGCCGGGCGGAGCGGTCCAGCGGACGGCGTTGAGAAACGGCCGGCCGTTCGCCAGGAGGCCTTCCAGCACCCTCTTCTGAAAGCCGTAGCTGCGGAAACCGGAGTCCACTTCCAGCCGGACGCCCTGCTCCCGCGCGGCGGCAGCCATCGCGACCACAGCGTCGCGCGTCCCGGGTGTGACGTAGATGCCGAATTCTCCAGTTAGCTCGCTGGGCACCTTCACCAGTTCGGTCGGGTCGGCGGTCTCCTGGATGCGGTTGCCCCGCCAGGGCGGCGGCACGTCGTAGACGATGCCGTTCAGTTCGACTTGCTCGACTGCCGGGTCCTCCGATTGAGCCGCAGCAGGGACTGCTGTGAGCAGAAAGCAGACGCCGACCGGTGCTAGGATTCCAGTCCCTTCAAGCATTCGGTCCATTCTCTCCGAACAAGGACTCAACCCATGCGCAAGCTCACCCTCGCCTCGCTCGCCCTGTTCCTCGTCGGCCTCCCGGCGCTCGCCGCGGAGGGAGACGGCATCAAGAGGATGCCGAACGGCAAGCCCGACCTGTCGGGCGTGTACGACGCAGGCACGATCACGCCCGTCGATCGCCCGCCGCAGTACGGCGACAACCTCTACCTGACGCCGGAGCAGGCGAAGGAGATGGAAGAGGAAAGGGACAGGCTCTGGCGGTCCCTCGAAGAGGACCGGAAGGGCGGCGGCGCGGACCGGACCGCGCCCGTCAAGGGCGGCGACGGCGACAACCGCTTCGGCGGCGGCGGCGTCGGCGGCTACAACGCGTTCTGGATCGACCCTGGCTCCGAGGCCGTCGTGGTCGATGGCAAGTTCCGCACCTCGATCATCTACGAGCCGAAGAACGGTCGGCGGCCCGCGATGACGCCGGCAGCCATGCGCCGGTTGATGACGAACTTCGCGTCATTCACGTACGACAACGACGGCACCGCGTCCTGGCTCGACAAGGAGGGCCCTGGGCCGTTCGACGGTCCCGAGACGCTGGCTCTGGCCGAGCGCTGCCTGCTCGGCTTCGTCGGCGGACCCCCGCTGCTGCCCAGCCTGTACAACAACTACGCGCGGATCATGCAGACCGAGAACCACGTCGTCATCATGGCCGAGATGGTCCACGACGCGCGGATCGTGCCGATCGACGGGGAGCACGGTCCCGAGGGCGTCGACTCGTGGCTCGGCGACGGTATCGGACATTGGGATGGCGACACTCTGGTCGTTACCACCCGCCACTTCCGCAACCAGACCGGTCTCCCCGGAGGCAGTGAGACGATGGTGGTGGAGGAGCGCTTCAGCCGCACCGAGGACGGCAATCTGCTCTACCACTTCCGTGTCGACGACCCGAACTCGTGGACGGAGCCCTGGGCGGGCGAGTACACCTGGAAGGCCAAGGACAGCCGGGTCTACGAGTACGCCTGCCACGAAGGCAACTACGCGATGGGCAACGTCCTGCGCGGCGCCCGCCTGCTCGAATCGGAGTACGACCAGCCCCAGAGTTCCGGCGGAGAGTAAATCACTGGGTGCACCGGCCCTCTGGCCGGCTCTGGCGCGAGTCTCTTGACTCGTGCCAGCTCAGACGCGCCGCGAAAGCGGCGACCTCACTCCCACCGGAACGCCCACACGGCGAGCCTGAAACAGAGGACGGCCCACGCCGCCAGCCCCAGGATCGGTCCGCCCTGGGTGAGCAACGGTTCGCCGCTGTTCACCATCGCTCGCATCGCGTCGGCGAGGAAGGTCAGCGGCAGCCACTTCGCGAACCCGAGGAGCCAGTCCGGCAGCGCGGTCTGCGGGAAGAACACGCCCGACAGGAACATCAGCGGCAGCGACACGATGTTCGCGAGCGGCGCCGCCGTGTTCTCCGTCTTCGCGATGCCGGAGATCGCCAGGCCCAGCGAGGCGAACACGAGGCCGCCGAGGAAGATGAGCGGGATGACCTCCAGCCAGAACAGCGGGTAGCCCGGGGCCACCTCGACGCGGGACACGAGGATGCCGACGAGGAGCAGGACGTTCGTCTGCATCACGAGCAGCAGGAGCCGGGTCGTGAGCGAGCCCACCAGGAAGTGGTGCGGGTCGATCGGCGTGGCGTAGAGCCGCTTCAGCACGCCCTGGTTGCGCAGCCGCACCAGCGTGAAGACGACGCCGAAGAGCGCGCTCTGCATGATCGCCAGCGAGACGATGCCCGGCACGATGAAGCCTTTGTAGCCCTGGCCGCGGCCCGCGACCTCGGTGGGGGAGATCGTCGCCCAGTTCTCGACCCGGTACTCTGCGGGAACGTTCGCGACGCTCTTGAACACGCCTTCCAGCACCTGGCCGAGGATGGACCGGGCCGCCTCCGCCTCCTGGGCCTTTCGGCCGTCGAACGTGAGATCGATCGTCGAAGAGGCGCCGAGTTCCCCGAAGCCCTCCGGGATCACCAGGAACGCCGTGATGTCGCCGGCCAGGACCTCCGACCGCAGGTAGTCGGCGTCGTCGGATTCCGGGACGTTGAACAGCGGCTCGCCGCCCAGGTCGCCCTTCAGCACGGACACCAGCAGGGTCGAGGCCTGGTTCTTCGCCTGGTCGACGATGCCCACCTGCGGCGGGGCGAAGCTGCCGAAGTCGAAGAGGCCGAAGACGACCATCATGACGGTCGGAAAGGCCAGCGACCAGAAGAGCGCCGCCCGGTCGCGGAAGAACATCCTCAGCTCGGCGCCGATGAACGCCAGGTAGATCTTCACCCTGGGATACCTACTCGACGAGCTGGTGTCCGGTCAGATCGAGGAAGACGTCTTCCAGCGTCAGGGCGCCGTCCCGGCGGACCGCCTGGCCGCCGCGGTTCGCCAACTGCTCGATCAGCGCCTGCGGCGCGTCCACCGCGACGATCGACCCGCGGTCGATGACCGCCACGCGATCGCAGAGAACCTCCGCCTCTTCCATGTAGTGGGTGGTCAGCATGATCGCCATGCCGTCGGAGCGCAGGCCGTCGATCAGCTTCCACATCCTGCGACGGGCCTGGGGATCGAGCCCGGTCGTCGGTTCATCGAGGAACATCGCGACCGGCTCGTTGACCATGGCGACCGCGATGGAGAACCGCTGCCGTTGGCCCCCGGACAGATGCTTGTAGCGGGACTTCGCCCGATCGGCCAGGTCGACCCTGGCCAGCATCTCGTCCGGCGAAGCGGCCGAGCCGTAGAGCGTCGCGAACAACTGGACCGTTTCGCGGAGCGTCAGGTTGTCGAAGAAGGCGTTCTGCTGGAGCTGGACGCCGATGATCGCCTTGACCCGCCGCCGGTTCTTCTTCACGCCGACGCCGTCGATGAACGCCTCGCCGCCGTCCGCCTGGCGGAGTCCCTCCAGGATCTCGACCGTCGTCGTCTTGCCGGCGCCGTTCGGGCCCAGCATGCCGAAGATCTCGCCGCGATGGACCTGGAACGAGACCCCGTCGACGGCTACGAGTTCGCCGTAGCGCTTGCGCAGGTCCCGGACGTCGATGACGACGTCGTTGGCCATCGCCGCGGCCGCGGTCTCAGTCGTCGAGGCTGGCCCAGACGTAGCCGATCCAGACCGGCTCCGGCGACAGCGGACCGTTGCCGTAGGGCGCGTACTTCTCGGGCAGGCCGTCCTTCTGGACGTCCTGGAGCGACTTGCCGGCGCTCTTCTGCTGGTCGATGTAGTCGATCGTCTCCGCGACGTAGTCGTGGTACTTCTGCAGGTCTGCCTTCGTGGCCAGCGGCCCGTGGCCGGGAATGATCTTCGTCTCGTCGTCGACGATCTCGAGCAGTTGGGCCATGTTGTCGCGCAGGCCGAGCGCGCTGCCGCCGACGTCGCGGTCGATGTATGGGTAGCCGCCGAGGTTCGGGAACTGGTCGCCGGCGTGGACCACGTTCGAGTCGCGGAAGAAGATCGCCGCGTCGCCGTCCGTGTGGGCCGGGTTGCCGAAGTGGATCACGTCGATCGCCTCGCCGTTCCAGTGCAGGGTGACGTTCTCGTTGAACGTCACGATCGGCAGCGCCTCGGCCGGGAACGGCGTCGCCGAGAAGTTGGCGCCGGCATGCCGGTTCTCCAGCAGGCGCTTGCGCACGTTCGCGTGCGCGACGATCGCCGAGTCCGCCCCGAAGCCCGCGTTGCCGCCCGCGTGGTCGAAGTGGTAGTGCGAGTTGACGACGAAGTCGATCCTGCCTTCCTGGATCTTCGCCACCGCGGCCTTGATCTTCGGCACCACCGGCATCATCGCGTCGTCGACGATCAGGATGCCGTCGTCGCCCGC
>JAPOVF010000399.1:0-7400 GCA_026708285.1 Acidobacteriota bacterium | reverse complement strand
GGCGTCGTCGTAGCCGGGTGCGGCGACTCCCGCCAATCGATGAAGAAAGGCATCCCGTAGCCGCCTCCCTGCGGGAACAGCAGGTCCCACACCAGCAACTCACCGTCGGCCGTTCGCCGCCGCGTCTCCACAGGACCCACCGACGAGACGCCGGCCTCCTCCAGCAACCCCTTCGTGACGACGAGATCGCCCTGCGCCGCCCAGGTCACGAGTCCCCCGGCGCTCATCGCGGCCATGCCCGTGACCATCTGGCTCTCGACCGACTGCGCCGGGTCCGGCGCGATGATCTCCAGGTACGTGTCGCCCAGGCTCATCAAGGCGTTACGCGTTCCCAGCCCCTCGTGGGAGCCGCCGAACACCGGCGCCACGCCGAAGGCCTCCTCGGCCCATGCCATTCCCTCGTCGAGATCGGCGACCGCGTACATGAAGTGATCGATCTTCATTGCTAGCTCTCCGGCTGGTTTCGGATTCGGTTCGTTTGCGGACGCACCCGTGACCTCGTCACTATCCCCGGCGCAACCCCAGCCGAGCAGGAACAAAACGGCAACGGCGGTCGTCCTTGTCATCAAAGCAGTGTACGAGCATTCTGAACTCAACTGAGGAGCCCCCATGAGACAGTCCATCCTGATCGCCGCAGCGGTCGCCCTGGCGCTCGCCCCTGCGGCGCTGGCCGCAGACAACGCCCCCGTCCTCGGCAAGTGGGCATCGGCCACCGAAACGCCGCAGGGCACCTTCGAGGTCGTCTACGAGTTCAAGGAAGTCGACGGCGAGCTCAAGGGCACCTGGACCAACCCCCGCCGGAACGGCGATCTGAAGAACGTGTCCTGGGACGGCGAGACGCTCAAGTTCGGCCGGGAGCTCGGAAGGGGCGGCCAGACCTTCAACCTCAACTTCGAGGCGACGGTCGACGGCGACACGATGACCGGAAAGATGATCACTCCCCGCGGCGAGCGCGCCTTCACAGCGACCCGCAGCAAGTAGTCGCACTGGGTGCGCCGGGGTGCCATCCGTGCGCCCGCTGACGGGCGCACGGACTGGTTCGCGCGTGGCGCGGGATCGCGCCACACGGGTTCGCGCCGGTCTACTCCAGATGCTTCTTGAAGAACGCGCCGACCTCCTGGAACATGTCCTTCGACTCCGGCGAGTCGACAAGGATCAGGTAGTCGGCATGCGCGACCCCCTCGTAGACGTGTAGGTCCGCAACGACCCCGGCCGCGCGCAACTTGCGGTGGGTCCGCGCCGTGTCGCTCAGGAACATGTCGCGGGTGCCGGTGATCAGGTAGGTCGGCGGGAACCCCTCGAAGTCGCCGTAGACGGGCGAGATCAGCGGGTCCTTGAGGTCGTGGCCGTCCGCGTAGAGGAGCGCCGCGCCCTTCAGGAGTCCGTCGTAGGTCACCAGAACGCGGTCCAGCCCTTCGTTCGTGAACAGCGAATCGCCGGTCTTCGTCAGGTCTGCCCACGGTGTGCCGGCGTAGATGGCGCCGGGTAGCTCGAGGCCCAGGTCGCGGAACTTGTGAACGGACGCCAGCGACAACCCGCCGCCCGTCGAGGTGCCGCCGATGGCGATCGATTTGGCGGAGCGGCTCTCGAGCAGGTGCCGGTAGACCGTGACGACGTCCTCGACCGCGGCCGGAAAGGGGTGTTTCGGCGGCATGCGGTAGTCGACGGAGAGCGCCGGGATGCCGGCCCGGGCCGCAACCAGGGCGGCCTCCGTGGCGGAGTTGTCGCCACCGTTGAGGACGTAGGCGCCGCCATGGACATGGAGAAACAGGTGGCCGGTGTGCCGCGGATCGACCTTGTCCGGCGTCACACGGTAAACCGTCACGCCCTCGATTTCGTCCTTTTCGATCGAGAGGCCGTACGCCTCGGCCATCTGCTCGAGATTCGCGTTGGCCGTCGCGTTCTGGATCGCCAGCCACTGCTCCTCGGTCTGAGGAGCCCCCGCCTGGGAGGCAGCCACGTTGGGGGCAGGCATCGCGGCGAGCGCGGCCCGAAGCTCCTCGCTGGCTCCTGCCGGCGCCGGCACGACCCGCTCGCCGATCGTCCAGGAGCCGGCCTCCTGGGCCGTTGCGGGCTGCAGCCCGGCGACGGTGAACGCAAGTGCCAAGGTCAATGCCAGCGGCTGGGCCGGCAGGGTTCGAGGGATCAGTCTCTTCATGGGGGACTCTCCTTGGGTGCGGCGGGAATGCAGCGTGCCGCGGACGATACCCTCTGCGTCGATCCACACTGGGTGCGCCGGCCTTCTGGCCGGCTTCCGAAGAAGACCCGCCGCGAAGCGGCGACCATACTGCGCCACCAGTTCTCCGACCGACCGGTGAAGTACTCCCTGATCACAGGCGCCTGTCTAGTAGCCGTCGCCGCTCCCGCGGCCGCGCAGTGGCCACCGCCGCCCCTCTACGACACCGCCGAACCGGCCCGCACCTGCGAGAGCCTGGCCGACATCCAACTCGCCGACACCACCGTCGACTCAGCCGCCCTCGAAACCGCCGGCCCCGGCGGACCTCCCTACTGCCGGGTGACCGCCATCGCCACTCACCCACCAGCCAACGACCGCGTCACGATCTGGGTCGCTCTGCCCACCGAGACGTGGAACGGCCGCTTCCTCGGCACCGGCGGCGGCGGCTTCTCCGGGGGCAGTCCGCGCTCCCTCCCGGCCGCCGTCCGCGAGGGCTTCGCGGCGGCCGCCACCGACACCGGCCACGAACAGAACAGCGGCAGCTTCGCGCTCGGGCCCGACGGCGCCCTCGAGTGGATGCTGATCCGCGACAACGCGTACCTCGGCATCCACGCGATGACCCGGGTCGGCAAGGAACTCACGGCGGCCTTCTACGGCCGGCAGCCGAAGTACTCCTACTTCCGCGGCTGCTCCACCGGCGGTCGCCAGGGGCTGATGGAGGTCCAGCGGTACCCGAACGACTACGACGGCGTCCTCTCCGGCGCACCGGCCATCAACTGGGACCGGCTGCATCTCGCCCAGATATGGGGTCAGCTCGTCATGCTGGAGGCGGACCACTTCGTGCGGCCGTGCGTCTTCCGGCTCGCCCAAGCCAAGGCTGTCGAAGCCTGCGACCTCCAGGACGGCGTCGCCGACGGCGTGATTCCCGAGCCCCGCCAATGTCCGTTCGGCCCCGCCGAACTCCTCGGCGCCGAGGCCGAAGGCTGTGGACCAATCACCGAGGCCGACGTCGCCGTCATCTGGAAGATCCTGGAAGGTCCCCGCAGGCGCGACGGCTCCTTCCTCTGGTACGGTCTGGCGCCCGGGACCGACTTCATGGCACTGAACGGGACGGCTGGCGACCCGCCCGCGGGCCGGCCGATGCGGATCACCCTCGACTGGTTCCGCTACTTCCTCGCCCGCGACCCGGACTTCGACTGGACCGGCCTCACGCACGCCTCCTACGAGCACTACTGGGATCAGTCCGTCGAGGAGTTCGGGCGCGTCTTCGGTACCGACCGCACCGACCTGTCCGGGTTCCGCGACCGCGGCGGCAAGGCGATCGTCTGGCACGGCTGGTCCGATCCCCTGATCTATGCACAGGGCACCGTCGACTGGTTCGAACGCGTCGAAGACGCCATGGGCGACACGGGCGACTTCCTGCGCCTGTTCATGGCGCCGGGCGCCAGGCACTGCCGCGACATGCCCGGCATCACCCCCGAGAACCCCTTCACCGCGGTCGTCCGCTGGGTGGAGGAGGGCGTGGCACCCGAGACGCTGGGCACCGGGCTTGAATCGCGGCCCATCTGCCGTTACCCGAAAGCCGCGATCTACTCGGGCAACGGTGACCCGAAGGACGCGGGGAGCTTCGAGTGCAGGGAGCAGGTGCTGGATCGATGAACGCGCCTTTGGAGCAGGTTCCCTCAGCGGGGGATCGAATCGACTTCAGCGGCCGGACCGCCGTCGTAACGGGCGGCGGAGCGAGAGACGACGGGATCGGTAACGGCCGGGCCGCCGCGATTCTCCTGGCGCGTGCCGGCGCCGAGGTCATCGTCGTGGACCTCAACGAGGAAGCCGCCCGCGGCACCGTCGAAATGATCGGGAACGAGGGCGGCGCCGCGCGGCTCTTCATCGGCGACGTGACCAGCGACGAGGACTGCGCGGCCCTGGCGTCCTTCGCGCGGGAAGGCTCCGCGCCAGCCACCGTGCTGATCAACAACGTCGGCATCGGAGCGCCCGGCACGGTCCTCGACACCGAGCCGGAACTCTGGGACCGGGTGATGAAGGTCAACGTCCGGTCGATGGTCCAGGCGTCCCGCGCCCTGATTCCGTCGATGCAGGAGGCCGGCGGCGGCTCGATCGTCAACATCAGTTCCATCTCCGCGATCCGCCCCAAGGGCCTCACGCCCTACTCGGCGTCGAAGGGAGCGGTCATCTCGCTGACCCGGGCGATGGCCGTCGACCATGCCGAGGACGGCATTCGGGTGAACGCCGTGCTCCCGGGCCCGGTCTGGACGCCGATGGTCCAGCGCCCGACGATGACGCCCGAGATCCGCGAGCGGCGCAAGAACGCCTCGGCGCTTCGGATCGAGGGAACGGGCTGGGACGTCGGCCGCGCGGTCGTGTTCCTGGCTTCCGAACACGCGCGCTACATCACGGGCCAGGCGCTGGTCGTCGACGGCGGCGTGACGGTACTCTCTCCCGTCCGCTGACCGGCGGCGCCGGCGCTGACGGCGCCGACTCGCAAGAGAGGACCAAGATGGCTCGACTCCCCTACCTCGACGTGGACGATCTCGCCCCCGAAGACCGGGAGCTGCTCGACCGGCCGATCAACCTGGCGCGGATGCTCGCGCACAGTCCCGCGGGGACCCGCGCCTTCCGCCACACGGGCGCCTGGATCCGCCACAAGTCCCGCTTCGATACTCGCCTGCGCGAGATGGCCATCCTGCGGATCGGCGTCATCACGCGTACCGACTACGAGTACAGCCACCACATCGAGCTCGGCCGCCAGTTCGGGATGTCCGACGACGACATCCGCGCCGTCATCGCGGGACCGGAGGCCGACTCGCTCCCGGAACTCGAACGGCTCGTCCTCACCGCCGCAGACGAGGCGACCGAGGGCCTGAGCATCAGCACCGAGACCTTCGACGCCTTAAGGCGTCACCTGGACGCCGAACTCCTGGTCGAGCTGACGATCATCGTCTCCTACTACAACGCCGTCGTCCGCATGCTCCGATCGCTCGAGATCGACGTGGAGCCCGGCTACGAGCGCTACATGGAGGAGTTCCCGCTGCCGTAGGGGCCCGCTACGCTGTCGCACACTGGGTGCGCCGGCGTTCCCGCCGGCTGCCGCCGCAGGCGGCCAGGAAGACGCGCCGCGAAGCGGCGACGATCAGCGCCGCTCCGGCAGCTCAGCGAACGTCCCCAGAACGAGTCCTGCCTCGTGCACCTGCTCGACCAGCAGGCCCCACACTCCCCGGAGCTCGTCAGGCGTTCGGTCACGTCGGAACCCCCTCGGAGCTCGAAAGGCCCGGGGGTTGATGTACTCGACCGGCAGATCGATGGCCGGTCGCTTGAAGCCCGAATCGCCGCATTCGGGACTTGCTGGGAAGAAGCTGAACATCCCTCCAACGGGATCGTCGGGTGTCGCTCCCCGGTAGAGCCGGAGACGATCGCGGGCCGAGGCGCAGGCTTTCGGCTGTGGCGAGTCACCGGTCAAGGGGCGGATGGTCACATCGAGGAACGTGCACGAAGTCCAGCCGTTTACCTTCTTGCTGCTCCCGAACGCAATGACGGACCCTTCGTCTAGCTGTCTCAGGCCGGGCTTGCTCGGCTGGAAGCAGTTGGAGTAGAGGAATCGAGGCCCGAAGATGAAGGGGTCGGTGTTGTGCAGTCCCTCATAGCTGGTCTTCGGGACGTAGTACGGGCGCCAGAGCCACCGCGGATGCAGCCAGTCGTCGTCCGGGGGATCGAGGGCACGGACTAGCTCGGACTCTGGCTCCCACTCGCCCCAGGCGTACAGATCACCGCTCTGTCGATTGCGGTTCTCGTCGATCCACTGGCCGTGCAACTGCATGAACTTCCGTGCGTGGCCGTGTTTCTGCGTGTTCCAGGTCTTCTCCAGGCCGCAATCGGGTTGGTGCTCCCGCCCGGGGTGCGAGAGCTGAACGAAGCAACGGCTACCGGCCATCTTCGTATGCCTCAACCATGATTGCGCCCGCCTCGCGTTTCTGGATGTTGGCCAAGTGCCCGAACGGCTTCTGAGCTGCCCGTCCCCAAGCGAACAGGGACCGTTCGCCGGCGACTTCGTACCATCGTGCCCGCACCTCGTACGGGCGCTTCCGGAGGTCGCCCTGGCCCGTTCGGTCGAAGACTCTGAGAGCCTGCCACGGACCTATGGCTTGGAACCGGATGTGGTTCAGGTGCCACTTCGCCACCGAGAGCAGCACAATCTGAGGACGGAGCACTTTCAGCAGTTCGTGCCAGAGCGGGACGCCGGCTGCTTGGAGTTCCGCACGATCCGGGCCTAGTCTGCTCCAGGTCGGGTCGGTAGCGACGGGTGTGCAGATGTCGGTGTGAAGGGCCGTCGAGCGCTTCCCGGCGTAGTAGCTCGATCTCGCGCCATTGAGGACCGCTTCGTAGGAGCTGAACCAGCCCCCGTAGGGCTTGGTACGGAAGTAGGCCGACATCGCGTCGAGATAGCGGCCCGGCTCGCGCTCGCCATTGTCCTGAATCAGGGGAAAGCGACTGAACGCATCATCTGAGGGGAACTCGTGAAGCGAAGGATTCAGGCCCACCGTCAGCACGCGCAAGGGTGAGTCCAGGTATGCGTCGAGGTCACCGAAGAACAGAATCGGCGCGGCCGGTGTGACGCGCGAGGGCAGATTGCCGGCTCGGTCGAACGCCTGCCAGGCCTGGTCGACCAGCGGTGCGAGGAGCTGCTTGGGTCCGCCCGAAGAGTGTTGTTTCGATGGCCGAGGCGCTCCCGAATCGACGGGACGGAGGCTCACTCCGGCGCCGTCAACCCCGTCTGCGTCAACAGAAACGTAGCCTCCGCGGCGACGAACTCGAGCCGCTCCGACATCGGCAGACCCCGACTCGCGGCGTGCCCGGCGTACGGGTGATAGCGCATGATCACCGGCAAACCCGACGACGTCGCCGCCTGCAGCCGGGCGGCAACCTTGCGGGCCTGCAAGGGCGGCACCCGCGTGTCCAGGTCGCCCTGAGTCAACATGACGGCCGGGTAGGCGACGCCGTCGCGGATCGCCTGGTAGGGCGAGAAGCCGCGGAGCGACTCGAACTGGTCGGGGATCTCGCCGTCGCCGTACTCGAGCAGGGCGGGCATGTTGTTCGTTTCGGAGAAGGTGTAGAAGCGGATCAGGTCGAGTTCGGGGAAGCCGCAGAGGACGGCGCGGTAGAGGTCGGGGCGCTGCGTGAGGGAGGCGCCCACGAGCAGGCCGCCGTT
>JAPOVF010000164.1 GCA_026708285.1 Acidobacteriota bacterium | reverse complement strand
AGCGTAGGAGGCACCGCGGTCTTCGATCAAGGTGGCCGGCTGGTGGCCATGATTGTCCTTGAACGGCCCAAGGATGGCCGCAGCCGGAAGGACCAGGACCAGGGCGTGGCGCCTCTGAAGCCGGTCTCGGTGCCTGCTCGAGACATCGCGTCGCTACTGGCACTCTCGGCCGAATGGCGGGCGTGTCTGGCGTCCCCCACGCCGGAGTGCGTCTTGGAGGAGGCAGAGAGGACAGCGATTGCGAGTGGATTTGGTGTGGATCGCGTGGCCGCGGCCTGGAGGGAGTTGGGCTACCGTGAACGAGCCGAGACGTTCCTGAAGGACGATGCGACCATCAGCCCCGGCTCGGGTCCCCACCGCCCGAACGACTGGCTGGCCTTCGCGTTGGTCCAGCTCGAAGCGGGTGACGAACCAGGAGCCTTGGAATCACTCGCGGCGCTCAAGAGCGCGGCGACTCGAGAGTGGGATGACGCCTACTGGCGAATCGACTTCTACGCGCGGGCAGCGGCATCTCTCTTGGAGGCCGGTGCCGCGGGTGCGGCTGCCGATCTCGCGGACGAGGCTTTGCTCCTGGTGAACCACCAGGATGGTCGGGATCGAACTCTGAAAGGTGCCGTTCGGGTGCAGGCGAGTGCCGGCCGGGCCGCCGCGGCGGTCAACGCGGCCCGGTTGATGGCCGATGAGGAGAAACGCCACTTCGCCCTCAGCGATGCGAGCCAAGCGCTGGTGAAGGCGGGCGACCTGGAGGCTGCTTCGTGGGTCGCTGAGGCGATCCCCGACGCAGGGCACCGGACCTATGCGCTGCAGCCAGTGGCGGCGGCCCTGGCTAAGCGCGGGGAAGTCGAGAGGGCGCTTCGCCTCGTGGACGCGAGCGACAACTCACTGGACGACTTGGCTCGAACGTTGATCTGGGAGGGTGAGTTCGAGGCGGCCTTGGAAGCAGCTCTTCGGATGGACGACACATGGCTGCGGGTGGAATTGCTGCGTTGGTTGGCTCGCAATCAGGCGGAGGCCGGTGACTTCCGGGGGGCTTTGAGTACGGTCGAGCACCTCAAGCCGTCACGGGCCTTCGGTCGTGAGTACTCCCCAGGATACAACTCGTGCCAGCGGAAGCCCTATTGCGGAGCCCTTTCCTATCTCGCGGACATCATGGCCGAGGCCGGCGAGGTTGAGGGGGCCTTTGCGGCTCACGAACGGTTGGAAGAACCCTTGGACCGCTTGCTGGTGCTGGCGAAAGTTGCCCCTTCCGCGGAGGCATTGGGTGACGCGGAGGTGCGGGAAGCCGTCTTGGAGCTAGCCGACGCGGTCCCGGTAGACGCCCTGAGCGACATACGAGACTTGGAGGACATCGCCCCCGCGCAAGCCGCGGTTGGCGACCGCGAGGGAGCGGCGCGTACCCTCGCAGCGGTGGCCGTGGCGCCGTGGAGCGACGAGCGCCTGAACACCTCGGGCTCCGAGCGGAGGCGGAGTCCGATGGGCGATCCGCAGTTGAACGCGAAGAAGACCGACAATGCCGTGTCGAGGATCGTCGAAGTCCTGCTGGCGGCGGGCGACTACCACGGGGCGGTTTCGGCGGTGGAGCGCCTGGGGAGCGTGCTTACCCGGTTGTGGCACCTGCGCAGCATTGCCGAGGCGCAGGCAGCCGCGGGCCTTACGGAAGACGCTCGGTTGACTTACGCGACCGCATTGAGCGAAGCCGAGCGGATGCGTGGCGTGGGGGTTCACGTGACTCATACCGACGATCGAAATGACTCTCTGGGCCGCATTGCCTACTCGCAGGTTGATACGGGCTTTCTTGGTGAAGCACTCGAAACCGTGAGTCGGATCGCTCCCAGACGCAGGAACCACAATCTGTCGCGCGTCGTTCACGCTGCCTGCTCGGCGGGTCAGTTCCGGTACGCCCTGCGCGTGCAGGGACTGCTCGACGAGTGGCGCGATCGAGCCTTGGTTGACATCGCCAGAGGGCTCGCCGGCCTCCCGGCCCGCGAGCTCTTCCTGGGCTATGGCTGGTAACCACCCAAGTTCGCGGCGGACGGTGGCGGCCACACCGAACCCGAGGACACCCACGAGGGCGTTGACTGCCAAACCCGGCGGGGCGGGATCGAGGCATGGTCTTCCCCGGCAATCAGGGGAAGATGGTCGGCGCCGCCGTGTTCGGCCGCTTGCTGAAGACCTCGACATCGATTACAGCCCGGCGGCAGCTCCTCGGCGACCAGGCGGAACTGGCCCTTGCCCACGGGGTCGCGAGAATGTCGGCGTCTTTCCTCCGTTAGGAAGGCGAAGTCGTGGCACACCCTCCTGAGCCGGCTCGAGCGCAGGCAGACAGGTCGCCACCATGCAGGTGGCGGTCAACCGTGCCCTCACTCCTGAGCGTCGGGACAGGTATGGAGAAAGGTCAGGTCGCCCTCGTGCTGTTCGACGGAGTCGATCCGACACCCGCTCTGCTGAAGCTCGACGACCCGATCTGCGAGATTCCGACGCGCGAGGGAGTAGTGATCATCTTGCGCAATCCCTCGGGTCGCGTCCAAGAGCCCGCTCGCGGCCGCATCGTCGATCTGCTGCCTCATGTCCGTGAGGGTCTTCGGGCCGTCCATGTAGGCCGAGAAGTGCCACTCAAGCGACTCTCCGTCGTCTCCCACCACGCCGAGCGCTCCCGTACGACGGTAGAGGCCCATCCGCACAACGGAGTCCGAAGTCCATCTGCCGATCACCACCACGTCGTCGCCCACTTGGGGAAGTGGAATCCGCTTGGGCAATGAACCACCACTATTGCTGATCTCGCAGAAGACGCGGCCCTCTACGACCACGCGTTGTACTTCCATGAACGTGTAGTCCGGCAATGGGGTCTGATCCCGTAGCGGCAAGACATCGGATAGCGAGAGGAGCAATGCCGGCTCGCCACCGGGACTGAACCCAGGAACGATGTCGTCGACCGTCGCTCTCACAGCCACATCGGACAGCAGAAGGGACGCGGCGAAGTGGCCGCGACTCTCGGGCGGGAACGGGCTGCTGATGATCATCGCCTGACAGGGCCACTCCTTCTGATACTCGAGCCCGTCAAGGAACGTCTGCGACGCGAACTCCACGTTCGGCGACCCGTCGTCGTTGAGCATCCGGGATGCCGCCACCCACTCGTAGCCTCGTGCGCCCACCAGGAACTCCGGATGCTCAGACTCGTTCGATTGAGCCCCAACAGTCCCCGAGAAGCCAAGTGCGACCGCGAGTGCCGCAGTCACCTTGGTCTTCTTCAACGCTTGCCTCCCAGCTTCACGCTTCGACGCCACCCGATTCCTGGACGGCTGTCTTGGGGAACACGAAGATGGTAGCAGGGCGTCCGGTCCACTCCCGGCCGTCGGGCATCGAGCCTTCGTTGCCCGCTACGTTCTCGCACATCCGTGCTCGCAGCCGGCCGACGCCAGCAGCGCCGACACAGGGACCTCCAAGGAGACGCGGCCACAACGAGCGCGGTCGGGGCAGCGTGACGGCGGTGCCTTCGGGCGGTATCCTCTCGACTTGAGGCGCATTGGACGACGTACCATCTGATGGGTGTTCGGGAGGACGGTCGTTGACCGGGTGGTCCAGCACGATGATCTTGGCCGTGGCCCTTGTTGTACCAGCAGCGGGCCAAGGCTATCCAGACCTCATCAAGTCGAGTTACAACGCGGACGCCTACGAGTTCATTGCGGCCGTCAGATCGGTGGATACCGATGGTTCGATCACTTGGTCAATGCCCGATCTGCACCTGATCGCGCCATTGGTCGGTGAATGGACCAAGGACCAGATCGACCACTTCCACGAGAACTTCGGGTCGATCCAGGAACATGGTTTGGTCGAGGGCAGCGCGCCACCCGACTCGTTCTGCCCGCCACCGAACGAGTTGCTGCTCCACCCGCCCCGCAGCAAGGTGGGCGGCTTTGACGGCACACTACTGCTGTCTGAGGTGGCAGTGGCGGCTACAGTCGCGGATATCATCCCCGGTTTCTCGGCAAGTGGTCATCCGATGGCGCTATTGGCGTTGTCGGAGGTTGTGACGTTGACGCGTCGGTCACCCGTTCCCGAGTATGCGTTGCTGCGCCTCAAGAGATTGGTCATCGCCGGTAGCGTCTTCTGCGACACGAATGTCGGGTTCTCATTCGACTACGAACCCAGGCTGGAGACTCGCGTGGTTCTGATCGGAACATGGAACCATGGCGTGGTTCCTATCGGCCCCCAAGCAACTGGTGGCCTCATCGAGGTCCAGACCGATAGCAGCTTGAACCCGATCTTCATGGCGGGCGGGAACCAAGCCGAGACCTTGAACGGTTTGACGGCCTACATTGACCAGTTTGAGGACAAGGGCTTCTTCGAGGCGACGAAGTTCATCGCTCGCGACCTGTCCTCAAAGCAGCGTCGAGCAATCAGTGAAGCGGTGCACTCCGATGATGTGAGTTGCTCGCTAGTCTCCCTGCGCTTGACCGACGCAGGGCGCTGGATTGCTGACAGGGAGTGTCAGAAGCCCGAGCCTTGAGGCTGCACATACTCGCGGCAGCCACGATCATGCTGGCGGGGAAGATCGCCGGAGTCGGGCGTTCCCGGTCGGTTGCTGAAAACCTGAAGATCGAGTGCCGCGTACACGGGTTCCGCAGTTCGTTCCGGTCGTGGTGCTCCGACGGCGTTGACCAGGAGATGGCGGAACAAGCGTTACGTCAAACGTGCCGTCCTCAGTCCTCCCGTGGCGCGCAGCTTAAGTCGAAGGGAACTGGCTCCGATTCGAACATGACGTCTGTACCGGGAAGAAACGCCTGCACTTTCAGCGTGTGCTTGGAGTTGGCCAGCATGCCCCGTTCCCACAAGTGATACGGGTCAATCCCATCTTCCACCAGGCGCTCGGGGTGGCTGGCGCAGTCAGCGTAGATGGTGTCCGTTCCAGCCTGGCCGTGTTTCCAACTTCTGCCTGGAACGATTCTGCTGCAGATGCTGGAAGCACCCCTCCAGCGCTTGCCGTCTACCCACGTCGCGTACAGGAGGCTCCCCCGCCACTCAGGAACCGGCAGCTCAACCGATGCGCGGACATTCATGACATCCGCTTTGCGAAGGCAAGAAGCACCGGTTGCGATCCAGAAGCTGTCTGTTCCGGGCGAAGAGACCTCAAGCGCAACATCCTGCGCGGCGAGTTCCTCCTCGTCTACGGTGAACGTTACCTGTTGAAGGGCGGCCTGTTCATAGACAGGGTACGGCCAGTGCTTCCACCGCCCGCGGTTACGGTCTGTGAACCGATAAGTCGAACCTGGATCGAATCCACCCACTGGTCTAATCAGGAAGAGCCTGCCCCAGGAAGACCAGTCCTCAGGGGGCTTGTACTCAACGACTCCAGTCGGCAGTCGGGAGTACTTCCCATTGACCAAGACTTCGACGCGGAGGTTACTCGTGAACTCGTCGAGTCGCTTGGCGGATACTGGACGAGAGACGAATCGACCGCCGGCACGGACTATCTCGGTGCGAGGAATGAACCAGATGACACCGTGAGCGTTCGCGGGCATCCGGCCTGTTTCGGGTCCGACGAATCCCCAGTATGAGACGAACGGACAGGAGCATGCCCAAGCAGTGCCGCTGCTGAACAGAAGCGCCAGCAGGATCGTTGAAGGCAGGGGCCTCATGGAGTACCCTCCTCCCGACTGAATGGGTGGAGCATGACTTCGCGGCGCACGGACTATCCGAGTCTAGCTGAGAGAGGAAGGCGGATCATGATGCGAACCGCCCCGGTCGCGACTCTGATCGCCGGTGTCGTCTTGTTGCCTCTAGGGAGTTCCGGCCAGGAACCACGACTCAAGAAGCTGGCCGCGCGGCACGCGGACCTCTTTGATCCTTGGGGCCTCAAGGCAAGCGAGCGCCATCAGTTCTATGTGCCCGCCAAGTGTCCGGCTCTCGGGACCATTCCGTACACGGGTTCGAACCACGAAGAGCTGATCCAAGAGGCCGTCAGGGGTCTCTATGTCGTGGACGCGCAAGGCACCATCGTTGACGGAGAACTGGTTCAAGAGCTGCCCCTGACCCTCTCAAGCCGACTAGGATCGGTCGTGGCGACGCTCCGATGCGATCCCGCGACTTTCAAGGGGCGCTCGGTGAAGACGGAGAGGCCTTTCACGACCTTCTTCCAACAAGAAGGCGGCTCGGAGAGACCGCTGCCGAACGACTGCTGGCTCATCGAGCACATCGGCTACGACCGTTACCTGGCGCACGTGCCAGACGATGAGCGGCACGGACTCCACCGACACTTCGTTCGCAAGTGCATGAGCCGCCGCAGCGAGTAGACGCGTGTCGACGTGCTGACGCGCAGCGAAGTCCGTCGACCGCCAAGATCGGATGCGGCGGGGACGGCGGTGAAGGGACGGTGGCACGCCAGATTCCGATCCTGCCGGTCAACGAGATTCAGACGGCCAACCTGATGAAGGTCCTGGTACCGCTGTGGCGCCGTCAGCGGCCCACCGGGCAGCGGCTCAGGAAAGAGGATGGCGGGCGTCATCGCGTGTAGCGTGGCGGACGGCTATCGGGCGGACGATCCGACGAGCACTCTCTCGGCGGTGTTGCCGGCGGGCCGGACGCAGCGGAAGCACCATCGCTACCTGCCGGCCAAGGAGCTGCGGGAGGCGTTGGTCAAGGTGCAGGACTCCGGGGCATGGATCGGAACACGGCTGGCGATGCGGCTCCTGGCGCTGACGGCGGCCCGCAGCGGCGAGGTTCGAGGCGCGAGGTGGCGGGAGGTCGATCTGGAGTCGGCCACATGGACCGTCCCCGCCTCGCGGATGAAGTCCCGCAAGGAGCACCGGATTCCCCTCTCCAGTACCGCCCTTGTGGTCCTGGAGTGGGCGGACCGGCTGCTTGGCCGGGCTCGAGGTCTCGTCTTCCCCGGGCTTAGGGGCAAATGGTCAGGGCAGCTCTGTTTGACTCCTATCGTCTGGTAGGCGCGATCATCCACCGCTTCTTGGAAGAATCTAGTTTGTAGGCGCTACGCTGGGAGGACAGCATGCGGGACCTCACTCCACTTCCCTGGAACTTGGGGGCTAAGTGGTCTGGAACCCTGATACGCAGGCGTTGGTCTGGAATCCCCCGGCCACCAGCCATCACATCGCTGAGAAGTGCCCGATCGTGCGCGTTTTCAGCTACAAGCTCGACCGACGCGACGCTGCAGTGGCCTCCGATGAAGAACGTCTTGATCGGCTTAGCGACACTGCTGTTCGTAACGGCGACAGTCAGCGTTGGCCACGCGCAAACCGCTGCGCAGGCGCAGGTCGACCGATGGTGGCCTGTCGCCGAGCACATGGTCGAGAAGGAGCTGTTCGCCCAAGCGCTTTCGGCGATATCGAACATCGTCGGTCTCATTGAGGACGGCGAGAGCATCGAGCTGCCCTCGGACTTCTGGTTCGTTCTCGCCCAAGCGCTTCACGGAGAGGGGCTGCACCGTCAAGCCGTCGGGTCGGCGGCTCGCCACATCGCCGAGCAGGGTCCAGGTGCCGACCACTATCTCGACGCTCAGGCACTCACCTACGCTGCCGACAAGGCGGACGTAAGGCAACGGTATAGCGACCGTCGCGTACTCGGAGTGAATGTCAAGCCCGGCAACCCGAACATGGTTCCGCCAGTGCTCAAGCGCAGCGGGCCGAAGCCTCGCTACACCCCACAAGCGCGGTGGGCTGGCGTCGAAGGTGCGGTCGGGGTCTCCTACATCATCGGCGAGGACGGCAGGGTCATCGAGGTCAACATCCTGCGAGACATCGGGTTCGGGATGGGAGACGCGGTCGCGAAGTACGTCAAGCGCCGACGGTACGAACCCGCGACCCTCAATGGCGAACCCGTCGCTGCCTACTCGCAGTTCCACGCGAGCTTCCGTCTCCCGAACCGAAACGCCCCTGGTGCGATTCCAGAACTGCGGCCATGCGAGAGCGGGAGGGATGCGAGTGGCCGCTGTCGAGATCAGCGCTAGAGCTGCCCGACGTTACCGCTGGCGGCGCAGGCCCTGGCTCACGCGGTCGGCAGTCAGGTCGAGGAGTGCTACACCCGCAGCGACGTGCTGGAGCGTCGCCGCGAGGTCATGGAGGCTTGGGCCGCGTTCCTGGTCGTGTAGTGCGTCGCACCGCCCCGAGCGATAGGGGCCGTTCTCTCTCGTTCGCCTCAGAGCTTCCTCGGCGTGCCGCTCGCTTCAGTTGCCGGCTCAGGTATGAGCGGCCCAAGCGCGTGATCTGCAGGCCGGGGTAGACGGTCCAGCGACCTCCGAGATCCGTGTGGAGTTCCCCTTCCGCGAGTCCCCGATCCAGCATCGACTTGACATGGTCGCGCACCACGGAGTCCGCCACGTCTTCGAGCCTAGGATGAGCAAGCGGTTCGTCCGCCATGACGACCTGCTCGAGCAACCGGCCGAAGAGATCCTTCGTGTGGCCCATGGATCACCCTTGACGCTAGCCGTCGCCGATACGGCGCGTCAACGGCTCCAGCGTCCCTTATAGCAGACGAAGCTGTCGGCAGTCCCGCGGATGTCGCGATCACGCCGCCCTCTGAGCCTTCCCGCAGGGATCAATTCTGCCGGGAGCGACCCCACCGACGTGTTACTGAGGGTGTTATCGGAGGAGGAGGAAGGAGACGATGCAGGGCATCGGAACCCGGGGGTCGCTCCCGGCACGACCCGACCGTCCTGCATCGCGCTGACGTTCGGTCTTTCGGAGCCGAAAACCACAGGAGGGAGAACGAGATACGCCGGATGGTGGATGTTATTGGCGGAGGGCATGAGGTGTTACTGAGGGGGGTGTGAGTCAGTTACATCCTGGACCGCGCGCCGGATCGTGCTGGTCATAGGGCAGCGTCACGTGCGAGACGGGTCGACGCGGTGCATCGAGAAGCTATCGCTGCGGGCCGTGTCTTGAGCGCGAACGAACCCGTTGGGGAGGCAAGCCAGTCTCGATCTGTCCCTCCGTTCCTCGGCCAGATTCTGGAGCGGACGGCTGGCTCACGCCCGCAGCCTTAGCGCCGGTAAGGCCGGCGCCGGCACGCTTGACAGCGGGATCAGCTAGCCCAGGTTGCCGACCACTACGCCGATCAGACGGCCGATGCCGTGGGTGACCGCGGCCGCAGCACCGCCCGCCAGCAGCATCCGAGCGGCTCCCCATGCCGCGTTGACTCCGGTCAGACGCGCCAGGACTCCTCCTGCCAGGAGTAACGCCAGACCGCTGAGCGCCACGCTCAGCGAGAACGCGAGGTCCACAATGCCCACAGCGTAGGGCACGATCGGAATGCCGGCGCCGACGACAAAGGCGGCAAACGAACTGGAGGCAGCCGCGACCGGGGAGCCGAGTTGCGAAGGGTCCAACCCCAGTTCCTCCCTGGCCAAGGTGTCCAGCGCGACCTCCGGGTTCACCATCAGCCGGCTAGCGACGCGGCGTGACTCCTCCTCGGACAGACCCTTGGCCCGATAGATGCGCTCCAGTTCCGCCTGCTCCTCCTCCGGCCACTCCCTCAGTTCGACCTCTTCCTTGCGCAGCTCGTTCTCGTACAGATCCCGCTGAGAACGCACCGATATGTACTCTCCCGCCGCCATCGAGAACGCACCGGCCAGAAGCCCTGCGGTTCCCGCCAGCAGAATGAAGTCCAAGTTGGCCGTGCCACCGGCGACTCCCATCACCAGGCTGAAGTTCGAGACGAGGCCATCGTTTGCGCCCAGGACCGCGGCCCGCAGACTCGCGCCTCTGCTCGCGACCCCCTTGCCGAACATCCCGCTAGCGTAGCCCGACCCTGCCTGGGCGCCGCCATAGGACGCTTCGGCTTGCTTTGCGCTGCGGCGGCGAGTTGCTGCGCTATAGCCGCGACCCAATCGCACGCATCGCGCTGCCCGTGACGGGCCGTCGGAGTGCAACCACTGGCGGGAGAGAGACTACGCGGGATGGTGCCTGGAACTGCCGCGGCGTTGCGGCCGGAACTGAGGGGGTGCGAGTCAGTTCCATCATGGATCGTGTGACCCGTCGCGCTTTTCCGCGAGGCTTCGGGTGCTTGCTGCTGTCGAAGGCGCAGGGCTCTCCGTCAGGCCGGACGCGACTCGCGTTACTCCAGGTGCTCAGCCGCCTCTCCACAGCGAGCGTTTCCTTGCCCGAAGGCAGTGTGGCTGGCAGCAGATCTGGAATGCAACGGGGACCGAACGGCGACCTCGAGCGCTGCCTGAGGAGTCGAATCACCTTCAACGCGGCTCGCTCGGCCCTACTGTCCCGTGACCTGGACGAACTTCGTGACTTCGTCGGAGCCGAGCGAGTTCGTGGCACGGAACGTGACCGCGTAGGTTCCGGGCGCCGCGTAGGTGTGGGTCGGATTCTGGCGCGTACTCGTGTTTGAGTCGCCGAAGTCCCACAGCCAGGTCGTCGTCCGTCCGTCGGTCGTGTCCTCAAAGGTGACTAGCAGATTGCGAGTGCTGAACGTGAAGTCGGCGCGTGGCAGCCGCTGGATCTGCACCTCGACGTTTGTGGTCACGAGCTTGCCGTCTCCACTACCGACATCGGCACCGACCTCAAAGCTGTCACCAGACACGGCGTCGAAGTCGCCCGGCGCCACATGTAGTCGGTCGGTCGCAGTGCCATCGGGACCAGTGGGAATCAGCCCTCCGCCCGAGTCGAGCGTGCCGATGTCGGCCCGGAAGTTGACCTCGGCCTTGTCCATTGGTTGGCCGCGGTCATCGCGTACGATCGCGAGCAAGTCGGCCTCGCCGCCGGTCTCCGGAAGGCGGTTTGGTGTGACCTGAACCGTTACCGAAGTCGGCGAGAGCCCTAGTTGGACATCTACTGTCGCGGCCTCGGAGCCGCCCGCGCTAGCCGTGACCTTGGCGGTTCCGAACTCGCCGTTTGCTTCTAGTGTCGCGAGCGCTTCGCCGTTCTCGTCGACCCCGACGGCCGATGGAATCAGGCCCAGGGTGCTGGTCAGGCGGACGAGAGTGCCGGCACTGACCGGAAGGCCGTTCGGTCGCAAGGCTACGACCCGGATCTCCGAACTGCCGTCCGATGGAATCCGGTCAGGATTCGCGCTGATCGTGATCAAGCTGTCCTTCGGCGCCACCGGACTCGTGTCGTCGCAAGCCGTCGACAGGGCGACCACCAGGAGGCTGGCGATCAAGACGAGCGGATGGGGTTTGCGGGGAGTATTCATGCCCTGCTGTACGAGTCTGGTCGGGGCGCCGTCTACGGTTGGCGCCGAGGATCAGGTGGCAACGCAGCTTGAGCGACTCAGTCCCGCTGGGCGAACCTGAGCTGGCCGAAACCGGCACCTTGGTCATCAGTGGACGTCCCCTGAACGTCGCTGGCCTTAGGCGTCGTTCATGGTTGATGGCACTCTCAGTGAGTCCACGGACCACTTCTGTGACGCCCACGCCCATCATTGCTCCTTCAGTGACGGGGCCGACCCCGTGCGAGGTATGGAGGGTGCTGCGACGGCTGCTGGAGCTGCACTGGATCCCGGCCCTTGCGCATGACATCCGCGCAGCGTTCTGGGCTGGGCGGCGGACGAAACGGAGCAGCGTCGCGAGATCCTCGGGACGGCAGCCGTGCACGTCGGGACAACAAGGTCGAAACGACCCAAGCGGAGATCGGGCCTGTTCGCGCAGGGCAGTGGTTGACGAACGATTGGGCAGGCTATCTGGACGGCCTCGCCGTCGAGGAACGGGCGTCGGCACTCAGCCACGGACCTTCCCCACCGTGCTTGTAGACTGCCAGAACCACAAGAGTTCGCCTTTCGGACTGAGCCTAGGTATGACGCCAGTTGATCCTCCCGCCGTCACTGACGAGTCTCAGGGCCTTTCTTGGTCTTAGTCGGTTGTGTCCTGCCTGAGCGCTGCCCTAGTAGCTCTGTTGGCGTTGCCGGCATCCAGCCAGCAGCCGTGGCAGGGCCTCAGAGTCGAGCCCGAGTGCAACTCCTCGCCGTACAAGGAGAGCGAGTACAAGAAGCTCTACAACCAGGTGCGCAACCCGCATCTTCTGGATGGCCTTCTGGCGCGCGACGGTTCTCTTGGTCGATTTGAGAGCGACGGAACGGTGCGCTCCTGCGACCTGACGATCGACCATGTCGTGGCCACGTCCGAGGCCCACGACAGTGGTGGCTGCAAGTGGAGAGCATCCGCGCGCCGCGCCTTCGCAGTTGATCCGCGGAATCTGACCCTGGCCTGCCGCAGCACCAACAGCAGCAAGGGGAAGCGGGACGCTGCAGAGTGGTCCAGATTCCCGGAGGACCAGCATTGCTGGTATGCCAGGACGGTGATCAGGGTCAAGAGATTCTGGCGTCTCAGCGTGGATCCCAAGGAGAAGGAGGCCTTGGCTTCGATGCTGTCGACCTGCTCGCCCTGAGTCGATCTAGGGTCGGGGCGCCGGTACGGTGCCGCAGCCTCCGGCAGGTTCGTTCGCTCCGACCCCTATCGTTTAGTAGGCGCGTCCTTCCCAGTTTTGTCTCAAACTCA
>JAPOVF010000273.1 GCA_026708285.1 Acidobacteriota bacterium | reverse complement strand
CGCGGTAGGCGCGCGCCTCCTCCGGACTCAGGCTGCAGACGTAGGCCTTGCCCTTGCGGATCAGTTCGACCGCCCACTCGTAGAGCTGGTCGAAGTAGTCCGACGCGTAGAGCGCCTCACCGCCCCAGTCGAAGCCGAGCCAGCGTACGTCGCGCTCGATCGCCTCGACGTACTCGGTATCCTCCGCGGTCGGGTTCGTGTCGTCGAACCGGAGGTTGCAGTGGCCGCCGTACTCCTCGGCGACGCCGAAGTCGAGGCAGATCGCCTTGGCGTGGCCGATGTGCAGGTAGCCGTTCGGCTCCGGCGGGAAGCGGGTGACGACGTTGCCGCCGTGCTTGCCGGCAGCGACATCGGCCCGCACCCGCTCGCGGATGAAGTCAAGGGGCCTGGAAGTGGCGGAATCGTCGGTCATGGCGGGCGGCCGGGGCGCTTTGCTGCGAAGCAGCGAAGGTTATCGCGCCCGGCGATGCGTCGTCAGCCGTCGAACCGGTAGCCCAGCCCGTGCACCGTGACGATGAACTCGGGCCGGCCCGGATTCGGCTCGATCTTCTGCCGCAGCGACGACACGTGGACGTCGACGGTGCGGGTCGTTGGCGTCGCGTCGTAGCCCCAGACCTCGTCGAGCAGGCGATCGCGGTCGTGGACCTCGCCGCGGTGCTCGATCAGGAACCTGAGCAGGCGGTACTCGAGCGCCGAGCAGGCGATCTCGGTCTCGGTGCCGTCCTCGTCGAGGCGCCGCACCTGGGCGCGGTCGAAGTCGACGCGGACGTTGCCGAAGCGGTAGCCGTGGAGGGTTGGCTCCTGTGGCGATGACGACGCTTGTGCCCCGTCCTGGCTCCGTCGCATCAGCGCCTCGATCCGAGCCAGCAGCTCCAGCGTTTCGAACGGCTTGGCGAGATAGTCGTCGGCGCCCAGCTTCAGTCCGAGGACGCGGTCGACGAGTTCATTGCGGGCCGTCAGCATCAGGATGGGGAGGGCGATGCCGTCCCGGCGGAGATCCCGGCAGACGTCGAAACCGTTCTTGCCGGGCAGGTTGACATCGAGCAGGGCGACGTCGAAGCTGCCGTCCTTGGCCAATCGCTCGCCCGACGGGCCGTCGGCGGCGATGACGACTTCGTAGCCTTCCGCGGACAACCGGTCATTCAGGGTGCGGGCGAGGCTGGGTTCGTCCTCGACAAGGAGCAGGCGCGCGCTCATGGGGCGTTCGCCCGTGGCGGAGGTGGGCAGGATGCCCGCGTCCCCAGGATCGGCCACCGTGTGCTCATGTGCCGTGTACCGGAAGCGAGACGCGGAAGGTCGTGCGCCCGGGCTCGCTGTCCACGGTGATCGAGCCGCCGTGCTCCTCGATCGTGTTGCGCGCGAGGCTCAGGCCCAGGCCCGAACCGGGAAGACCGCTCTCGGTCGCGGTGACGCCGCGGACGAAGGGATCGAAGATACGCCGCTGTTCGCCCTTCGGGATGCCGGGGCCGCGGTCGGTGACGGCCACGGTAACCCCACGTCCATCGGCGTCGGCGCTTGCATCGACTCTCACCCGCACCGCGCCGTCGGCGCCGCGGCCGTACTTGGCCGCGTTGTGCAGGAGGTTCATGAAGACGGTGATCAGGCCCTCGCGGTCGCCCCGGAGCGGCAGCAGATCGTCCAGCCCTTCCAACTCGAGTTGGACGCCGTTCTCCTCCAGAAACCACTTCGACTCGGCGACTGTCGTGCGCAGCAGTTCGCCGAGGTCGATCTCGGCCGTGGCTTTCCGCGCCGAAGCCCGGCCGATGCCGGCCCACTGGAGCGTCTGCGCGACCAGCCGGGACAGGCGGCGCCCCTCGCGTTCAATCAGCTCGCCGTAGCCGCGGACGTCGTCGGACCTGTGGACGATCCCGCTCCGCAGATTCTCGCCTGCCGAGCGGATCGCCTGGAGCGGCGTGTTCAGCTCGTGGGAAACCCCGGCGACGAAGTCGACCTGCTGGGCGGCCAACGCCCGGGCGCGGCGGGCGGACACCAGGACCAGGGCGAAGGCGACGCCGATCAGAAACAGGGCGCCGGAGCTGTGGTAGAGGTTCCGTCGGCGTGCCGCACTGGTGGCGGCTTCAAGCGACCCTCTGCGGTGCGTGATGCGCACCAGCCAGGGTCCGCCGGGCTGCCCGAGCGCTGGTGGGGCGCGTTCTGCCCGTTCGCCCCGGCCGCGGCCGCCGGGCCCGAAGCGACGGCGACTCTCGCGTCCGAGCACGCGGAACGCCGCGAACTCGATGTCGGCCGGCCGCACCGCCGCATCCGCGCCATCCTCGGCCCGATCACCGGAGAGCGGATACAGGAGCCGGGGCGGGGAACTGGTCGTGTCGGTCACCGTGACCAGGTACCTGGGCGCAGCGCCCTCCGCGGCGGCGCCGAAATGCCGCTCGATCAGCGCCGGCAGCATCTCTTCCTCGATGGTCGTGGTACTGAGAGTCGCCACGATGAGGCCCGCCGGACCGGGTGGCCCGCCCCGGCCGCGAGCCGGAATCGGCATGACCAGTCGGTCTGTCCGGTGCGCCGGCGCCGAACTACCGGGTCGGCGCAGGAGACGGTCCAGTTCTTCGAGGACGTCAGGCTCTGTCTCGGCCTGGAGTTGGCCGCTTTCCTCGTCCAACCGGAAGACCCGGCGCGTCGAACGGCGGTCTGCGAACACGATACGCGTCCGGTCGAGGATGGCCGGAAAGTCGGCGCTGTCGCGCCAGTCCTGGAGGAGCCGAGAGAGCGTGTCGGCGAGCAGTGCTGATCGTTCTTCGCCGCGGGCCGGGCGCGGACTGCTGGAAGTTGCCGCTCGCAGCAGGGTCAACTGGAGTGCCGCGAGCTGGCCGTCGATGTCGTTGGCCAGCAGGCGGCTCGATTCCTCGAGGTTCGCCCGCATCCGCTGGTTTGCGGCGTCGCTGAGCTCACCGGTCCAGTGGTACTGGAGTACCGCCAGCGCTGTCAGGAGGACGGTGGCGAGCAGAGCGATAGCGAGCAGCCAGCGGTCGCTCGAGACCTTCCCGCGGCCGGAGATGGGCCGAACAGCCATGGGAAGTCAGTGTAGCTACAGCCAGGGCCTCGGAAACCGCGTCGGCGAGAGGCTTTACAAGCGTTACAAACATCTTGCACCGGCTTGATGACAGGCTGGGCCAGGGCTCCGTACTGTCTCTTCACGTTTGATCCCTCACACCCCTGATAGGAGGTGCTCGAAATGAAGACAACCCTGAACCGTTCGATCCGCATCGCCCGTACCCTGCTGCCCGCGCTGCTTGTCGCGGCCGCGACCGGGTTCGCCGCGGCCGAGGAGGGCGAAGGTCGCCAGTCCAAGCGGAGCGCCCGCGGCGACTTCGCGGAGCGCGACGCCGAACGCATGGCCCGTGTGCTCCAGTTGACGGAGGACCAGAAGGAAGAGTGGCGCCGTCTGCGCGAGGAGCACGAAGCGAGCGTGCGGCCTCTGATGCGTCAGATGCGCGACATCACGGAACGACTCGAGACCGAGGCGGGCCTCGAAAGCCCCGATCCGACCGTCGTCGGGCAGTTGGAACTCGACCGCCGCGCGGTGGCGCGTCAACTGAGAGATTCGAGAGTCCAGGCTCACGAGGATGCGACACGGTTGCTCAACCGTGACCAGCGGATCCGCTGGGAGGCCCTGCAGGAGAATGGTCGCGGCGGCTTCCGGGGGCTCTTCGGACCGGGCGGCCGCGGTCCTCGTCCTCGGAACTAGGGCTTCGGGCACTCAGCCTCCGCTCCTCGGGCGGGCGTCCTCTTGGGCGCCCGCCCTCTTCGTGTCGAGGCCGCTAGGATCGCGCCTCATCGACTAGTGCGGGCGGCGCGATTCGCGGCCTGGGGAGGTGGGTTGTATGGCAGACGTTGCGTTCGTTGGACTTGGAGTCATGGGCTATCCGATGGCTGGCCACCTGGCGGCAGCGGGGCACCGCGTGACGGTGTACAACCGCACGGCGGGAAAGGCGGATCAGTGGGTGGAGGAGCACGGCGGCAGGGGCGCCTCGACTCCGGCCGAGGCGGCGGCAGGCGCCGAGTTCGTGTTTTGCTGCGTCGGCAACGACGACGACGTGCGAGCGGTGACGCTGGAACCCGGTGGCGCGCTGGAGGGCATGGCAGCGGGCAGTGTCCTCGTCGATCACACGACGGCGTCGGCCCGCCTCGCCCGCGAGCTCGCGGGCACCTGCGCCGAGAAGGCCTGCGGCTTCCTCGACGCGCCGATTTCGGGCGGTCAGGCGGGTGCCGAGAACGGCGCCCTGACCGTAATGTGCGGCGGTGAACCGGACGACTTCGAGCGGGTGAAGGCGGTCATCGACTGCTACAGCCGTGCGGTCACCCTGCTCGGCCCAGCGGGAAGCGGCCAGTTGACGAAGGCGGTCAACCAGCTCTGCATCGCCGGCATCGTCCAGGGCCTCTCTGAAGGCATCCACTTCGCGGAGAAGGCCGGCCTCGATCCGCTGGCGGTGATCGGCGCGATCTCGACCGGTGCCGCGGGTTCCTGGCAGATGGAGAACCGCGCCGAAACGATGGTCCAGGGCAAGTTCGACTACGGCTTCGCGGTCCAGTGGATGCGCAAGGATCTGGGCATCGCCCTGGAGGAGGCGCGTAGCAACGGCGCTCACCTTCCCCTGGCTGCGCTCGTCGACCAGTTCTACAGCGAGGTCACCGCGCTCGGCGGCTTGCGCTGGGATACGTCGAGCCTGGTGGTGCGGCTGCGGGCGATGAGCGAAGGCGGGGCAAGCTCCTAGCGTTCGCCGTCCTCACTCCTCGGGCGCGCCTTCGTCCGGACCGCAGGCTCGGTCTACTCCTGGTTCTCGACCCGCTCCACGCGGGGCACAACGCCCATCAGGGGGCCGCGAGAGAACAGGGTCCCCAGCGGACCCTCCTCGGCGTCCACGCCGGCGGGCAGCACCGGAACGGTCAGGTCCACGTCCGTACCGCGGCGCACGAGCGGGGCCGCGGCCGACGCCGTGCCCGTGTTCAGCCAGTACCAGGCGCCGTCTTCGAGTCCGTCGACTTCCAGCCGGCCGCCCATCGCGGCGCCGGCCTCGTCGAAGCAGCCGGGCAGCAACTCCACGATGAGGCCGTCCTCGCCCGCGTCCAGCACCCGACTCTCCTCCGCATCGGCCTCGCCACAGGCCAGCCGCACCGTGGCCTGGCTGCCGTCCAGCGGACGGCCGACGATCCCGCCGCCGCCCTTCCAGTACGGCGCGACGTGCTCGCCGTCCCCCTCCAGGTCCACGAGATGCGGAATGATGCCCATGAACCCGGTTCCGTCATGAACCATCAGCGTGCCGTGCCACGTGCCCAGGACGGACAGCACGAAGCGGCGGTCGCCGCTCGGGCGCGCCGTGACGCCGCCTGGGACCGGCGGCCTCAACTCGGGATTCAGTTGCGACTTGCAGACCAGGGGGGCGACGGCCACGTTGCGGTCGCCGTTGACCCAGTACCAGCCGTCGCCGTCGATGCCCTCGAAGGTCATCTCGCCCTCGATTGGCCGTCCGTCATCGGCCGTGCACAGCGATTGGCTGACCGTGCGCACGATCAGCCCGTCCTCTCCGGCGTGCTCGCGGTTCGTCCGTCTCCTGCCGCCGCACTCGATCCGCACGATCGCCGACTCGCCGTCGGCGGGCCTGACCGCGAATCCGCCCGTGCCATGCCAGTACGGCGCCACGCGGGACGGACACGCCGGCTCGGGTTCTGGGTCGGGCTCGGGTTCTGGGTCGGGCTCGGGTTCTGGGTCGGGCTCGGGTTCTGGCGGCCCGCCACAGTCGTCAGCGCCACCGGGATATCCGTAGGACAGATCAAATGCCTCCGCGAGGTTGCCTGCGAGATCCTTGATCGGGTTTTCGGAGGGCGGCGTGTAGACCAACCTCCAGACTTTCCGCACGTCCGACGGCGAAGGGAGTGGTGGACGCAGCTCCAACACCAGGGCACTGTCGCCGAACACGCCGTAGCCGATGCGCACTCCGCTCAAACTCCGGTCAACGTCGCATATCTTGAACTCGAAGGCATCCGTCCCGGGGACCGAGTCCCTGTCGAGAGGCTCGCTGGCGGCAATGACCCAATCACCGCGTCCTCCTGGCGTGACCGCGTACAGCGAGACGTTGCCCCCTATCGTGGGCGGCGTCGTGTCCTGCTGCGTCCATGCGGGCGATGCCGAGCCCAGGAGGATCACTACAAAGCTGGCATGCGTCAGCCGGCCCACTACTCCTGCTCCTGCACCTCGATCCTCGGCACCACGCCCATCAGGGGGCCGCGAGAGAACAGGGTCCCCAGCGGACCCTCCTCGGCGTCCACGCCGGCGGGCAGCACCGGAACGGTCAGGTCCACGTCCGTACCGCGGCGCACGAGCGGGGCCGCGGCCGACGCCGTGCCCGTGTTCAGCCAGTACCAGGCGCCGTCTTCGAGTCCGTCGACTTCCAGCCGGCCGCCCATCGCGGCGCCGGCCTCGTCGAAGCAGCCGGGCAGCAACTCCACGATGAGGCCGTCCTCGCCCGCGTCCAGCACCCGACTCTCCTCCGCATCGGCCTCGCCACAGGCCAGCCGCACCGTGGCCTGGCTGCCGTCCAGCGGACGGCCGACGATCCCGCCGCCGCCCTTCCAGTACGGCGCGACGTGCTCGCCGTCCCCCTCCAGGTCCACGAGATGCGGAATGATGCCCATGAACCCGGTTCCGTCATGAACCATCAGCGTGCCGTGCCACGTGCCCAGGACGGACAGCACGAAGCGGCGGTCGCCGCTCGGGCGCGCCGTGACGCCGCCTGGGACCGGCGGCCTCAACTCGGGATTCAGTTGCGACTTGCAGACCAGGGGGGCGACGGCCACGTTGCGGTCGCCGTTGACCCAGTACCAGCCGTCGCCGTCGATGCCCTCGAAGGTCATCTCGCCCTCGATTGGCCGTCCGTCATCGGCCGTGCACAGCGATTGGCTGACCGTGCGCACGATCAGCCCGTCCTCTCCGGCGTGCTCGCGGTTCGTCCGTCTCCTGCCGCCGCACTCGATCCGCACGATCGCCGACTCGCCGTCGGCGGGCCTGACCGCGAATCCGCCCGTGCCATGCCAGTACGGCGCCACGCGGGACGGACACGCCGGCTCGGGCTCCGGCTCGGGCTCCGGTTCCGGGTCGGGCGGTGGCTCAGGCGGCGGTGGCGGAGGAGGCGGCTCGCCGCCACGTGCGGTGCAGTCCACGGTCTCGCCGTCGTTGTCCCGGATCGAGAAGGTCAGCTTGCCGCCGCCGACGACGCCCGGCGACCGCGGCACTAGGCTCAACTCCACCGACTCGCAGCCGTCGTCGAACTCGTCGTCCGTCGCCGTCACGAGAACGAACTGGACCCTCCTGTCGGGCGGAAAGTAGAAGTACGACGGCCAGATCGAGTAGTCGCTTGCGTCGGCTCCGCCGTGGTGCGTCAGCTCCCAGTCGACCCACACCTTGCGCTCGGGTACCCGGTCGAGATTGACCGTGATGGCTCTCGTGAGGCGTTCTCCCAGGCTGAAGCTCGACGAGACGAGCCGCACCTTCACTTCCGGGTAGGTGTCTGCGTGTGCCGCCTCCGGCCACGCTCCGACGGCGAGAGCGATCACGGCCAGACGGCCGGCGGCCGACGCGAGTTGATGGATGTGTTTCCGGTCCGTGTGCATGACACTCGGCGGTGGCAACACAACCTTGTGTACAACAAGGTGCAGGACTTGCGCATCTCCCATTTGGGAGACAGGTGTGCCGGCGTACTGAAGAAAGAGAGCCGGAAGCGAAGAGCCCTGCCGGCCAGCTGCCGTCAGCGCCGCGGGAACGCGTACGCGGTCAGAACCCGCTGCACGAGGGCGACCTGACCGGATACGCCCTGCTTCTTGTAGACCTGCTTCAGAAGCCAGCGAACGTAGCTTTCCTTGAAGCCCGCGGCCGCCGCGATCTCGCGCACCGGCCGGCCCTCGGCCAGAAGCGCCGACACCACGCCCTCCGACGGCGACAGGCCGAGCAACATCGACAGCCGGACCGGGTCGATGCGCGGACGGCTCTCCGGGTCGACCACCAGCACCAGCGCCGCCACCCGGCGGCCCCCGAAGTCCGCCTGCCCGGCCTCCACAGGGTGTACGTGAAGCTCCAGCCGCGACCGCAGCCGGGGGCGCTGGATTCTCAACGAGCCGCCGGCCGGTGGCGTCGCGCTGCCGAACTCTGGCAGCGCACGCTTCAGCAGCCTCTGCAGGCGGCCATCATCGGCCGGCACTGAGGCATGCAGGGCGCCGTCGCGGTCAGACAGCCCCTCGCCGCGGCGCAGGATGTCCAGGGCGGGGGCGTTCGCTGCCAGCACGCGCCCGCCGCGGTCCAAGTGCACGACGCCGATCTGGCTGTTGTCCAGCAGGCCCGTCAGACCCGCGCTCAGCGCATCGGCGCGGGCCAGCGACTGACGGACGCGGACGAACTGGCGGACATGCGGCAGCAGAGATTCGATCAGCCGGAGTTGAGCGGACTTCCAGCCGCCGCTGTCGACGGGGTCGTTGAGGGCCCAGACGATGCGCAGGCCTTCCAGCCCCTCGAGGCGCGTGATCAAGCCGTTCTGGTTGTGGGTGCGGCGCCACCCCTCGTTGTACGCGAACGACGTCTTCAACTCTCTTTCCGTGTACAGGTCGGGGGCATGGATCAGTTGGCCGGCGGGCCGCTCAACGACGCGGGGCGGCGCTTCGTCGTGCGGGAAGTAGACCTCGAGGTACAGCCGCGTCAGGTCGTCTCGAGGCTCGCCACGGTAGAAGTGCTGGTAGAAACGGACCCGAAGATCGTCGCCGGAACCTTCGCTGACGGTCAGCACGTTGCCCGTGGCGCCGCAAACCTCTTCGATCAGAGCGGCGGTGGCGGCCCAGTGGGCGTCGTCGAGCGCGGCCTGATGCAGCGCCGCAAGGACGCGATCGAAGGCTTCCAGTGGGTCCACGACACGTCCTTTCCCGGTCTTTCCTTCGACTCTGCTTCCCCTCGATAGTGTGAGGCTCAAGAGTGAGCGTCTGGTGATCAAGCCTGAGCAGAACGCGATAAACCGGCAAGGGAATCAGTCCGCTCTGCTCCTCGTCGGCGATTCGCACGGAAGTGAGAGTGCTGGACGGGTTCGCCATCTCCCATTTTGGAGGACCGGCGCAGATCAGGACACGTTCGGTTCCTTGGCGATGTAGAACCGCCAGAGCCGGTTCGGGGCCCGTGAGACGCCGATGCGGCCGCTACGGCCGGGTTGGTCAGGCGGCGGTGTTCCGTCGTCGGCGATGCAGATCGGCAGGCGGTGCCGGGGATGAGTGGCGGCGCCGACCAGATCGGCGCCGTCGTCGCGGCGGTCGAGACCGAAGGCCTGGCAGAGGCGGGCGGGGCCGGAGCAGAGGTCGACCAGGCGGAACGGCTCGGTGGAACGCCTGCGGCTGGCCGCGTTGCGGGCGCGGCGCATGATGCCGTCACCGGTGAGCGGTGCGGCGGCGCGTAGCAGGATGGCCGAGCAGACGCCGTCCTCGCCGCAGACGACGTTGGCGCAGTGGTGCATTCCGTAGGTGAAGTAGACGTACAGGTGTCCGGGCGGCCCGAACATCGTCCGGGTGCGGTTGGTGGGACCCCGGTAGCCGTGGCTGGAGGGATCGTTCGCGCCCTCGTAGGCCTCGACCTCAACGATCCGGGCGGCGCGGCGGCCGCGGACGAGCACCTTGTTCAGGAGTTGCGGCGCGACGTCCAGCGCTGTGGGGCGGTAGAACGAGCGGGGCAGCGGCGACAGCCGGGTACTCGGGCGGGCCTCGCGGCCGGAGCCGGAGTCAAGGCTCAGACGGGCACCTCGTTCAGGTCGGTCTCGGGACCCATGTAGGCCCGGATTTCCGGAGGGGTTTCCTGCTTCGCGTAGCCGGGCACCTTCACGCTGACGTAGACGACTTCGCCGGTGAAGACTGGCCGTCCCTCGTGAGTGCCCCGGTAGCCGAGGATCCAGGAAGTCCGCCCCCAGTGCCGGATGGCGAGGTCGATGTCGAGCAGGTCGCCGTCGGTGACCGAACCGAGGAAGTCGATCGTCGTGCGGCGGAGCATCATGTCCCAACCCAGGCTGTTGCGGAGTTCCCGGATCGGCAGCAGCCAGGTCTCCATCGCGTCGTCCATGTACGCCATGTAGTGGGCGTTGAAGACGACGCCCTGCTTGTCGACCTCGCCGTAGCGGACGCGGATCGTGTGACGGTAGGGCGTCGTCATCGTGCCCGACGTGATCTAGAAGCTCGGTTCGAGGCCCACCGCCCAGGCGGCGAAGGCCCACTGGTTGGCGACGTCCTCGATCTGCATCGAGGTCGGCTTGCCTACCCCGTGGCCGGCCCGGGTCTCAACCAGGATCAGGACGGGGTTGTCGCAACCCTGGCGTCGCTGCATCTCCGCGGCGTACTTGAAGCTGTGCCAGGGCACCACGCGGTCGTCGTGGTCGGCGGTGGTGATCAGGGTCGGCGGGTAGCAGGTGCCCTCGTGCACGTTGTGGAGCGGCGAGTAGGCGTACTGGGCCCTGAACTCGTCCTCGTTCTCGGACAGGCCGTAGTCCGTCGACCAATTGCGGGCGTTCGCGCTCGGCAGGTGGTAGCGCAGCATGTCGAGGACACCGACCGCCGGCAGGGCCGCCGCGAACAGGTCGGGCCGCTGGTTCAGGGTGGCGCCGACGAGGAGGCCGCCGTTGCTGCCGCCCTGGATCGCGATCCGCCTGGAGCTTGTGTAGCCCTCGGCGATCAGCCATTCCGCAGCGGCGATGAAGTCGTCGAAGACGTTCTGCTTGTTCAGCTTGGTCCCTGCGAGGTGCCATTCACGGCCGTACTCGCCGCCTCCGCGCAGATTGGGAATCGCCAGCACGCCACCCATCTCGAGCCAGGCGAGGCGCGAAGAGGAGAAACCGGGGGTCATTGGGAGGCTGAAGCCGCCATAGCCGTAGAGAAGAGTGGGATGGTCGCCGTTCTTCTCGAGCCCTGTGCGGTGGGTGATGAACATCGGGATCCGCGTGCCGTCGCGGCTCTCGAAGAAGACCTGTTCGGTCTCGTAGCCGTCGAGTTCGGCGTCGATCGCGGGACGGCGGATCAACGTGCTTGCGCCGGTGGCGACGTCGTACCGGTAGATCTGGGACGGCGTGCCGAAGCTGGAGTAGGAGTAGTACGTCTCGGGATCCTCCCATCGGCCCCCGAAGCCGCCGGCGCTGCCGATCCCGGGCAGTTCGACCTCACCGGCCGGAGTCGCCGGTCGGGTTCCGTTCGGCTCGGCCAGGCGGACCACCGTGCGGGCGTCGTGCAGGTAGTTGAGCACCAGTTTGCCGCCGACCGCCGATGCGTAGGACAGCGTGTCCTCGGCCTCCGGCACGACCTCGTGGAGCGTCGGGTTCGCTTCGGCCGAGACGTCGTTCACGTCCACCGCGACGATCCGGTCGCGCGGCGCGTCCTTGTTCGTTTCGAACAGGAACACGGACCCGATGTTGACGAGGTAGCTGTAGAGCGCGTCCCACTGGTCGAGCAGGGGGCGGATGGCCGAGTCCGGCTCGTCGATCCTGCGGTAGTGGACGGCGTTCTGGAGATAGCCCTCCTGCAGGTTGACCAGCAGGTACTCGCCGTCCTCGGAGACCGAGGCGTACGGGTTGCGACGCGGATGCTCGGGCTGGCTGAACACGAGTCGGTCCTCGCTCTGGTTCGTGCCCAGGGCGTGGAAGTACGCCGACACCGCCTTGGCTCCGTCGCCCCTCGTCGGGTCGTCCTCGCGTGGGGGATAGCGACTGTAGAAGAACCCTGAGTTGTCCGGCATCCACGACACCCCTGTGAACTTCGTGAAGTCGATCAGGTCGCCCGTGTCTTCGCCGCTCTCGACGTTACGGACCTTCCACTTCCGCCAGTCCGACCCGCCGTCCGACTGCGCGTACGCGACGTAGCGGCCGTCCCGGCTGGGCGCGAACCCGGCCAGCGCCACTGTGCCGTCCTGGCTCCAGGTGTTCGGGTCGAGCAGCACACGTCCCGGCGGCTCGTCGCCTTCTTGGTCCATCGACTCGGCCACGTAGACGACGCTCTGGTCCTGGAGTCCGTCATTGCGGTTGTAGAAGTAGCGCTTGCCCCATTTGCCGGGCGTGCTCCACCGCTCGTAGTTCCAGATCTGGCTCAGCCGCTCCTCGATCGCTTCGCGGCCGGGGAGCGCCGCCAGGAAAGGCTCGGCGACGGCGTTCTGCGCGGCGACCCACGCCGCCGTCTCCTCGCCGTCGAGGTCCTCGAGCCAGCGGTACGGGTCCGCAACCTCGACGCCGAAGTAGTCGTCAACCTGGTCGACCTGGCGGGTCTCCGGGTACTCCACCGGTCCGGGGTCGGAGGGTTCGGTGGAACAGGCCAAGAGGGGTAGGACAAGAGCCGGCAGAAGCCGGCAAAGAGTCAGTTTCATGATGGGGCGGGATTATAGGCCCGCTGCCGCGAAGCAGGCGTAGCGTGGGAGTGATATCCACGATGGGCTCGGGTGGTGTATCGTTGGTGTATGACACGCACGAACCTGGATATCGACGACGGCGCCTGTGCCGAGATCATGCGCCGCTACCGGCTCAAGACGAAGCGCGAAGCTGTGAACCTGGCCTTGCGGACACTTGCCGCTGAGCCGTTGAGCCTCGATGAGG
>JAPOVF010000199.1 GCA_026708285.1 Acidobacteriota bacterium | reverse complement strand
AGATACCCGATCCGCGCGATGTCGTGCTCATCTGCCTGAGCGACGCCAGCGGCGTCCTGCGTCGTCTGCTCACGCCGAAGGAGAGGATCCGGCTGCGGGAACGGATCGAGCAGATCCGGAAGCTCGACCTGATCGGCCGCTTCCTGCTCCCGGCCATTCGCCAGAACCAGCTCGCCGCGCCGGCGCCGCCAGCCGCCCGGCCGGCGAGCGAGATACCCGAAGTGAAGGGCCTGCCGCTCCTCGGCAGCACCCTGAGCATGAGAGGGGACCTGAGCGTCTTCTTCGCCAGGCGGTACAGGGAACTGGGCCCCGTCTTTCGCGTGCGCGCCCTGAACCGGCGCCTGCTCGTTCTGGCCGGTCCGGAAGCCGTTCAGTTTCTCCAACGCCAGGGCAAGGCTCACTTGCGAACGGGCAACGAGTGGCTGCGCTTCAGTTGGCAGATGGGAGCCTCCAAGACGATCATCGCCCAGGAGGGGCCTCCACACGTCCGCATGCGCAAGACGATGGCCCCTGGCCTTTCGCCCCAGTGCCTCCACGAGCGCATGCCGGACTTCATGCGCATCACCCGATCGGAAATCGCCGGCTGGCTCCAGGGCCGTCCCGTCACGGCCCGCTCCGCGCTTCAGCGCCTGATCACTCGTCAGGCCGGCGCGCTGCTGGCCAACCTCGACATGGTCGACGGTTCCGACGACCTGGACCGTCTTCTCGGGACGATCCTGGACGTGGAGATAGCGCGACGACGTCCGAAGTGGTGGCTGAAGCTCCCCCGAGTGTCTCGCGCCCGAAAGTCCTATCGGGCGCTCTTCGAGGAGATCATGGCAGTTCACGAGCGACGCAGATCGTCGGGTGGGGCGTCGAACGTGGTGGACGATCTGCTCGATCTTCATCGAAGAGACCCTCGGCTGCTCCCCGAAGAGGACCTGCCCGGCGTCGTCGGGTCCATCCTCATCGCGGCGCTTCACACGGCAGCGTACACAGTGGTCTTCGCGCTCTACGAGGCGCTGAAACGCCCGCGGTTCCTGAACGCGATGAGGGCCGAGGCGGACGCGCTGTTCGACAGCGGAGAGCCAGCCGCGCCCCCGCTGTCTCGACTTGACGTCACGAACCGCTTCGCGATGGAAACAATGCGGGTGTACTCGATCACGCCGGCCGTGATGCGCCGCGTAACGAACTCGTTCGTGTTCGCCGGCCACACGATTCCGGCCGGCGCGGACGTCGTGATCGCTTACGGAGCCGCGCACCACCTGCCGGAGCACTTCCCCGATCCGCAGCGTTTCGACATCGACCGGTACACGCCGGAGCGGGCGGAGCATCGGGCAGCCGGTGTGTACGTTCCGTTCAGCGCGGGAGCGCACAGTTGCCTGGGGAAGGGCTTCGCCCAGATTCAGATCGCCTTGACCCTGGCGACGATCTTTCATGAGGTCGACCTGGAGATGAGGCCTCCCGGCTACCGGCTGAAGGTCTCCTACGGTCTGTCGCCCAGGCCGGCCGATTCCTTCAGATTCGTCGCGCGGCGCAGGAGAGAAAGAGCCGCCGCTCCCACCGCCTGACGAGGAGACTCCAGTGCCCGGCAAAGACAAGGTCCTTCCGCACTCGAGCACGATGGCCCCCCTGGGCACCTGGCTGCGCCTACTCTGGGAGAACGGCGGCGCCTCGCCAGCCTACTGGGGCAAGGTGGCGCGAATCCTCATCCCGACGACGCTCGCTGCTCCACTCCGGATCGTGGAACGACTGCGCTGGGGCGGCGCGGTCGCCCGCGTGGAGATCGACAAGCCGCCCGTCTTCGTGCTCGGCGTCGCCCGCAGCGGCACGACCCATCTGCTCAATCTGATGTCGCAGGATCCCCAGTACGCCTGGATCTCGACCTTTCACGCCGCCGTGCCGACCTTCTTCCTCACCGGCCGTGGCCGGTTGAAGCGCCTCATGGCCGGACTCGCGCCGGCGACCCGGCCGATGGACAACATGAAGGTGTCCATGGACATGCCGGTGGAGGAGGATCTGGCAGTCGCCAATGCGAGTCCTTTCTCTTCCCTCCATGCGCTCTCGTTCCCCCAGCGAGGAGAGTGGTACTTCAACAGGTACTGCTTCATGCGAGGCCTTTCGGCCAGGGAACTGAAGCAGTGGGAGCGCGTCTACATGGAGGTGCTGCGCAAGGCCACGCTGGACGCCGGCGGCCGGCGGCTGGTGCTCAAGAGTCCGGCCAACACAGGCCGGATACGTCATCTGTTGCGGCTCTTTCCGGACGCGCGGTTCATCCACATCGTTCGCAATCCGTACGTCGTCTACGAATCCCTGGTGCACATGTTCCGTTCGGTCATACCGATGCACCAGCTTCATTCGATCAACGACGATGCTCTGCACGATCTTGCTCTCTTCCTCCTGCGGGAGACCCTGAGGCAGTACCTCGAGGACCGACCGTCCATCCCGAAGGGACAGCTCGCGGAGCTGCGTTTCGAAGATCTGGAGCGAAATCCGCTGTCGGAGCTCGAGGCCGTCTACGCGACGCTGAACCTGCCGGGCTGGGAAGAGGCGCGGGTCGGGATCGAAAGCTATCTGAGTGGCATCGCCGGCTATCGGAAGAACCGGTACACAATCGATCCGAGCACGGTCGAACGCGTCCAGCGGGAGTGCCGGTTCGCACTGGATACATGGGAGTACCTGCCGCCCGACGGTCCGTCGGCCGCGGTGTCCTGGGCGTCACGGTGAGTTGTCGCGGTGCTCGTGCCTGCGCTCTACGCGATCCTGGACGGATCTTCGCCCCTCTACCGGCGCTGTAGTCGCAAGCCGACGACAATCGTGCGGCCCGGCGTGACGAAGCCGGGGACCTCGAAGTAGTCCTCATCCAGGAGGTTCTCGATCCGTACGAACGGTCTGAGCCACGACAGGCTGTAGCTCAGGTGGAGGTCGACCTTGGTGTAGTCGTCCATGACCGCCCCGTCCGAATCGGTCCGGTCGGAAACGAAGGCGACCATGGCGGCCGCCGTGAAGCGGTCCGTCGGCTGTAACTGCGCGACTGCCGTCGTGCGGTTCTTCGGCCGCCGGGCCAGGGGATTGCCCGTGGCCTCGTCTTCCGTCCGGTTATACGTGTGGGAGAACTCGAGGCTGGTCGAGACGTCCGGCCGGTAGCGCAGGGTGAACTCCGCGCCGCTCGAACTCGCCCGGGCCACGTTGCCGAAGGTAAAGCTCGTCAGATCGAACTCGATCAGTTGATCGAAGTCGATGTCGAACCAGGTCAGGTCGAGCGTCACGCCCGAATCGCCCAGCCGCTGCTGCAGGCCGATGTCGAAGCCTTCCGTGGTCTCCGGCAACAGGTTCGGATCGCCCGAGAACGGAAAGTAGAGCTCGTTGAAGTTGGGCGCCCGGAACGCCGTGCCGTAGCTGCCGTGGAGGCGGCCGCGGCCGTCGCTCCAGCCTCCCGAGACGGTGACCCGATGGCTCGTCTCGGACCCGAACGTCGAGTGCTCGTCGCCGCGCAGCGCGGCGGTCACGTGAACATCGTCCGTCACCTTCCACTGGTCCTGCACGAACCACGAGTCCAGGTCGGCCTCCTCGTCAAACGTGCCGACGCTCGCCCCCCGCCGGTTCTCCGTCCCGAGACCCAGGTTCAGCACGTTGTTCGTGCCCAGGGTGATGTCGGACTGCAGGTCGATCTGGCGGATCTCGGAACGGATCTCGTAGTTGTTCCAGATCGTGTCGGGATCGGTCCCGAGCAGGGTCGCGTCGGTCTGGCCGAGGCGCATCGTCTGTCGCCAGAAGGATCTCAGGTCCTTCTCCACCGTCAGGGAGACGGTGTCCTCGTCCTGGGCGGCCATCGCGTTCAGATCCTCGAGGCCGAATCCGTCCACCGCGGTGTCGCCGCGGTAGGAGCGAGCCCGCAGGTCGATCCGGCCGTCACCCGCGAAAGCGGTGCCGAGGCGGGTGCTCCAGGTCTGGTTCTCGTACGGATCGTCTTCGACCGCACCGCCCTCGATCGCGCGGTGGGACACGCCGTCGGTGCTCAGGTCGACCGCTGAAACGCTGACGTCCCAACGGTCGGTCGCGCCCAGGAGGCCCAGCTCGAACCGACGATGATCGTGGGTCCCGGTCTCACCGGTCCCGCTCAGCCGCCATCCCTTCATGCCGCGGCCGGTCGTGATGCTGACGACCCCGGTCATCGCCTCCGAACCGTATGTCGCCTGCGGGCCGCGAAGCACCTCGATGCGCTCGATGTTGGCCGCCAGCAGGTGCGCGAAGTCGACCGTGCCGCCGGTGACCGAGTTGACCCGCACGCCGTCGACGAGGACCAGGGCCTGCGCTCCGGAGCCGCCGCGCACCCGGACCGTGGCGATCTTGCCGGGACCTCCGGCGTGAGTCACTTCCGTGCCGGGAACCGTGCGGAGCAGGTCGAGCACGGCCACCGGATTGCGCCGTTCGATCTCTTCGCCGTCGATCACCGTGACCGCGCTGCCGACCTCCGACGCCGGCACCTCGTAGCGGTTGGCGCTGACGACGATCTCCTCCGCGATGGTCTCCGGCTCGGCGCCGGCTTCCTCGTCCTGGCTTCCGGCTACCGGCGCCACCAGCAGGACGGCTGCCGCGGCGTGCAGCCACGGCAGGTGCGAGCGGCGTCGGGCGCCGCCCCGGGGACGTGGTACGTCGAGACTTGTCTTGTCGTTCATTCGGGCCTTCCTCCCCCTCGGGATTCCTCTCCGGACGACCCTTCCGGGGCCGGCGGAGCGTTGTGTGCCTCGGCAGACAGCCAGGTCTCCTGGCTTACCTTCGTCCTAGTGGCCGGCCCTTCCCATCCCGTCAGGCGGGACAGTGGCTAACGCCGGCTTTCGTCCGGATCACAGTCGCGGGGCGGTGGGAGAGTCTCACTCCCTTCCCTTGAACTGCCTGCGTTCGATGTGTGCTCAGACTCTTGCTTCGGTGATCCTCGTCACGTTCGAAGAATCGGGCTGCGAAGCGGCACCCTAGCAGCCTTGCGTTGCGGCCTACAATCACGCGATGCGCAACGCGACGGGCGAACAGCTCTCCCTGCTCATGGACGAGCCAGACGCCGCGTTCCGCGTCCACGCCTCGCACCGCCTGGAGACTCTCGCCGAGTTACTCGCCGACGAGTTGAGCCTGCGGCCCGCTGAACCGCTCGAGCCGGAGCGCATCGTCGTGCCGGACGCACTCCTCGGACAGTGGCTGCGGCTGGAACTCGCCACCCATCTCGGTGTCGCCGCGCACCTGCGGATCGAGCAGCCGGCGCGGTTCGCCTGGGCCGCGATGCGCGAAGAGGTCGCCGAGCTGACCGGAGAGTCGGTCTACGGGCCGCCCCACCTCCGCTGGCGGATCTTCGACCTGCTCGCGGACTGGACGGGCGACGACGAGATCGCGCGCTACCTCAAGGCCGGAGACGACCGCAAGCGCTTCGAACTTGCCGACCAGCTCGCCGTCGCCTACGACCGTTGCCGGGTCTACCGGCCGGACGCCATCAGGGAGTGGCAACAGGGCGGCGGACGCGGCTGGCATGCGCAGTTGTGGCGGGAACTGGCGCCGGCCGCGCCCGGCGCCGAACACTGGGTCGACGCCATCGACCGCTATCGGGGCCGGCTGGAGGGGCGGCCGCGGCCGGCCGCGCCGAGAAAGCGCGTCAGCTTCTTCCACGCCGCCTCGCTGTCGCCCACCTACGTTGAAGTGCTGCGCCTCGCCGCCCAGGTGATGGACATCCACCTCTACCTGCTCAGCCCGAGCCGCGACTTCTGGGGAAGGCCGCCGGGCGCGGAGGACGGCGAACGATCCAGCGAACTGCTCGATGCCTGGGGCCGGTCGGCGCGCGAACTCCGCGACCTGCTCGGGGCCCAACCGGACGCGTTCGCCGTCGTCGATCACCCCCGCGCCAGCGACCTGCCGGGCCGAGCGACCTGCCTGGCCGCGGTTCAGGAGAGCATTCTCGATGTCGATCCGGAGGCGGCGCCGGCGCAACGCGAGCCGACGGAACCGGACGACTCGATCCAGATCCACGTCTGCCACTCTCCGACCCGCGAAGTCGAGGTGCTGCACGACCGTCTGCTGGACCTGTTCGCCGCCTACTCCGACATTCAGCCTGCCGACGTGCTGGTGCTGACGCCTGACCTCGACACCTACGCGCCCCTGGTCGAGGCGGTGTTCGGCTCGGCCGGCCGCATCGGCTTCAGCATCGGCCGGCGCCGCCTCAAGGAGGGTGCCGCCCTGGCCGCCTTTCTCGACCTCCTGAAGCTGCCCGGCTCCCGCTACACGGCGAACGACGTGCTGGCGCCGCTGCTCGCGGAACCGGTACGCGCGCGCTTCGGCATCACGGACACGGGCCTGGCAACGATCCGGGGCGCCCTCGCCATGGCCAGGATCCGCTGGGGACGGGACGGCAAGCACCTCACCGAAACCGGCGTGCCGGCTCCCCCGAACCACAACTGGCGCCGCGGTCTGGACCGGCTCCTGCTCGGCTACGCGATGCGGCAGGACGAGACGCTCGTCGGAGACATCGCGCCCAGCGCGCTCGACCGCTGGGGCCAGCACGCGGGCGCCGGCGACTACGAGCTGCTCGGCCGATTCCAGCGCTACTGCGAACTCGCCTTCGCCCTGAACGGCTGGACCGGGGTCGCGGGGGACGCCGGCGCCTGGGCGGACCGCCTGCGAACCGACATCCTCGACAAGTTCTTCGTCGCCGACTTCCGGGGCGGCGCCGAAGCCGTCCGCGAAGTGAACACCGTGGCCCGGTTGATCGACGAGTTCGCCGCCGAGTGCGAACGGGCCGGCAACACGGGACCCATCCCGTTCGCCGTGCTGCGCGACGTGCTGGACGACATGGCCGAACAGGCCGTCCGCTCGGCGCCGAGGCTGGCCGACGGCGTCGCGGTCGCGGATCTTGCGTCCGGTCAGGTCTTCCCCGCCAGGGTGATCTGCGCCATCGGCATGAACGATGGCGCCTTCCCGCGACGCCCGCGGCCCGCGCAGTTCGACTTCCAGGCCGAGCTCTTCGAGGGCGAGGAGCGGCGGCCCGGTGACCGCGACCGCCGCAACGAGGACCGGTTCGCCTTCCTCGAAGCCCTGCTCGCGGCCCGAGAGCACTTCGTGCTGACGTACACCGGACGCGACCTCCACGAGGACAGGCCGATCCCGTCTTCCGCCGTCGTGAGCGAACTGGAGGAGCACCTGGAGCAGTCCTTCCCGCACCTCCAGCCAGAAGCTGATGGCTGGGCCGTGAAGCACCCGTTGCAGCCGTTCAGCCCCAAGTACTTCGAGCCGGACAGGACCGCCCTGTTCAGCTATTCGGAGTCGATGCTGAAGGCGGCTGAGGCGCTTCGCGCGAGCGGCGAAGGCCCCGACCGCTTCGCCGGCGAACTTCCCGTGGAGCTTCAGGGCGAGCCGGTCGAACTCGAACTGGAGGATCTCGTCCGTTTCGCCGCCAGTCCATCGCAGGACTTTCTCCGGAAGCGCCTGGACATGCTCCTGGACGTCCGCGAAGAGGACGTGGCGTCCGACGAGCCCCTCGACCTGAACAACCTGGAGGCCTGGCAACTGAAGAGCGATCTGGCGGGAATCGGGGAGCAGAGCGACGACCTGAGGATCAAGCTGGCCGCGGCCCGGGGCCTGCTGCCGCCCCGGAACCTCGGCCTCGTCCAGCACCGGCAGTCCGCGGCCCAGCTCGCGGAGCTGATGAAGGAGCTACAGCCCTTCGAGCGGCACGAAGAGGCGCCCCCTCACCGGGTCGAGGTCGCGTTCGGGAACGTCCGCCTGGTCGGGGCGGTCGAGAAGTTCGACGAGGGAACGAACGAACTGCTCTTCTGGCGCATCGGGAGCCTCCGCGCGAAGTACCGTGTCGGCGTCTGGCTGCGGCTGCTGGCGCTCATCGCCAGCCGGCGGGAGCCGGCGACCGCTCATCTCGTCGGCGGCAACAGGGACCAGGTCGAACGCGTCCGGCTCAACGGACCCGAACCGGACGGCGCCAGGTTGCTGCTCGCCGACTGGGTCGACGTTTGGCGCGAGAGCCAGCGCTGGCCCCAGCCATTCTTCGCCGAGACGTCATGGGCATGGACGGCGAAGCGGACCTGGAGCAGCAATGTCGAGTATGCGTGGTCCGACCGGCCGTGGAGCGAAGGCAACGACGCCCGCCACCGCCTGATCTTCGGCGGCGACCCGGGGGACGACGACTTCGAGCGCCTCGCCGAACGGCTGCTCCGTCCCTTGCGCGAAGCGACCGCATGACCGTGAACACCGAGCGCGGCGACGCCTTCAACCGGCCCATCGACGCCGACCTGCTGATCGAGGCGAGCGCCGGGACGGGAAAGACGTACGCCCTGACCACCCTGGTGGCCCGCCTGATCGTCGAAGAGGATCTCCGCATCGACCGGCTCCTGATCGTGACCTTCACGATCTCTGCCGCCGGCGAACTGCGAACGCGCGTGCGCCAGCTCCTCCAGGAGGCTCGACGAGCAGCCTCCGGCGCCGGAGTGGACGCCGACTCCCAGGCCGGCAAGCTGCGGCGGCGCTGGCCGCGGTGCGGGATCCGCGACGCCGAAGCGCTGGAGCGCCTCACCCGCGCGGTTCGCGACCTCGACCGGGCCAACATCACGACGATCCACGGCTTCTGCCAGCGCACCCTCGTCGAATTCGCGCTCCATGCCGGCACTCCCTTCTCGTTCGAGGTCAGCGGAGACGACGCTCTGGCGGTCGGCGATGCCACGCGCGACTTCTGGCGCCGCGGGATGGTCGGAGAACCCGTCCCGTTGCTCGAGTACGCGAAGTCGAAGAGGTTCGTCCAGAACGAGGACACGACCACCTGGGTCGCGGGCCATCACGCCAGGGCTCAGGACATCCGGGGCGTCTGCTCGCCGGAAGAGTTGCCCGGCGTCCTGGAGTCGAAGCGGGAGAAGTGGCTGGAAGCGGTCCGCGCCGCCCGGAACGCATGGTCCGACCCCGCGCAGAAGCAGGCGTTCCTGGAGGTCGCCGATCCGAACCGGTGGAAGAAGACGGGCAGGCCGAAGGACCTGGGCGTACGCGCCAGGACGATCATCGAGACGTTCGATGCCGGCGTCCCGGAGGAGCTCGCACCGGACAGCGTCGGCACCTTCGGCAGCGCAGCGCTGAGGAAGGGTCTGCCCGTCAACAATCCGCCGCCATCCGTTCCTCTCTTCCACTGCTTCGACCGCGTCGCCGAGGCGGGGAAGGAGTACGGCGACATCTGGCTCGCCAGCCGACGCAGCAGCCTCCTCGAGGACGCGAGGCGGTCCCTGGAGCACGCCACCGAAGTCGACCGCAGCCTGAGCTTCGACGCCCTGCTCGTCGAGCTGCACCGCGCGCTCGTCGGGGCCGGGGGAACCGAACTCGCCCGCCGGATCCGATCCCGGTACCCCGTCGCCCTGATCGACGAGTTCCAGGACACCGACCGCCTGCAGGCGCGGATCTTCGAGACGATCTATCCGGCCGGCGCCGGCGAGGCCGAGGGCCTCGGCGGACGGCTCTTCGTCGTCGGCGACAAGAAACAGTCCATCTACCGCTTCCGGGGCGCGGACGTCTTCGCCTACCTGGAAGCCCAGAAACGTCCGGGCGCGTCGGGCGAGCCGCTGAGCCTGGAACACAACTTCCGCTCCACGCCCGAACTCATCCGCGCCGTCAACGAGCTCTTCGCGCGGCCGCGGCCGTTCGTTCTCGCCGACTTCCCGTTCGCTCCGGCAGCGCCGGCCGACCGGGAGCGCGTGGAACTCCGCGTCCAGGACGAAGAGGACGACGGGGCGCCGTTCCAGCTCGTGCTGATCCCCGGGACGGGAGGCAGAGGCCGCAGCAAGCCGAAACTGACGACCCTCGCCGCGGACCTCGCCGCCCGCGACATCGCACGGCTGATCGCCCTGGGGAAGGAAGGCCGGGCGACACTGGCCGGCGGCGACCGGTCCACGCCCCTGGCCGCCCGCGACATCGCCGTGCTCGTCCGCAAGGGCGACCAGGGCAAGGAGGTGGCGGAGGCTCTGCGCCGGCTCGGGATCGGCAGCGTCGAGATGGGCACGGACAACATCTTTCAGTCCGAGGAGGCGGGCTGCCTCCATCGTCTCCTCCACGCCCTCTGCCTGGACGAATCGGAGCACAACGCCACGCAACTGCTCCGCGGGGCGCTGGCCGCGGACCTGTTCGGCCTCGACATGCGGGCGCTTGCCGCGCTGCGCGACGATGACGACACCTGGGGCGAATGGCGAGGTCTTACCTGGGAGTGGGCCGAGGACTGGCAGGAGCACGGCATCGCCACGCTGATGCGCCGCATCCTCTTCGCCGGCGACCGGACCGACTGCTCGGCGAACCTGCTCGCCTACCCAAACGGTCCGCGGCGGTTGACGAACTACCTGCACCTCACCGACCTGCTCCACGAGGCCGAGGTCCGCCGGCGGCCCTCGCGCCAGGGCCTCCTCGACTGGTTCAGGCAGGCCAGAACGGACGCGCAGGGCGCCGACGAGACCGCCCAGCTTCGTCTCGAGAGCGACGAGAACCTCGTCAAGATCGTCACCGCGCACCGGGCCAAGGGGCTCGAGTTCCCGGTCGTCTTCTACCCGTTCGCCTGGGACGGCCGCAGACCCCCTTCAGGAGGGCAACGGCAGCCGACGGCCGAGTACTACGACGCCAAGCTCAAGACGCCGGTGCTCGATCTCCGCCCGTCGGACGACGCCTACGACCGCGAGCACATCGAAGAGCACGCCGACGAACTGCGACTGCTCTATGTGGCGCTGACGCGGGCCGAGCACCGCTGCGTGGTGACCTGGTCGCCCGACGGCCAGGCCGAACACGCGCCGTTGTCCTGGCTCCTCCACGGCCGGGAAGGCAGCGACGACGACGCGACCGCCGCCCAGGACCTGAAGGACCACGCCGCCCGGGTGAACGGGCTCGGCGCGGGCGAGTGGTATGCGGAGGTCGAAGCCTTCGCGAACCGCGCGCCCGAAGCCGTCTCGTTGCGGTTGATCGACGACGAGGAGGCAGAAGCCGCCGAGCCCGCCGCCGGAGACGAACAGGCCGTATCCCTCGAGGTCCGCACGCTCGAACGCCCGCTCGAACGGATCCGCCAGCGAACCAGCTACTCCGCCCTGTCGGCCGGCGGCGGCGGCTTCGTCCGCGACCGCGACGAGGTCGACCTCCCGGACAGCGAGGACGCGGCCGTCGAAGAGGAGGCGCCCGCCAGCGCGTCCGCACCGGAAGAAGAGGGTCCAACCGTCTTCACCTTCCCCGCCGGCGGCCGCTCCGGCCGGTGCCTTCACCACGTCTTCGAACGGCATCTGGGCAATCCGGAAGCCGGAAGCCTCGAGCGGACGTGCGAAGCGGCGCTCATCCGCTACGGCGTCCAGGACAAGTGGCTGCAGGCCGTCCGGACCTTGGTCGAGAACGGCCTCGAAACGCCGCTTGCGCCCCCAGGCGAGGCCGGCGGCGTCTTCCGGCTCTCCGATCTCCAGCAGCCGATCGTCGAAATGGAGTTCCACCTTCCTCTCGGCAAGCTCCGGCGCGAGCAACTCGCGCGGTGCCTGGAAGAGCACGGCTACGAGCACCGGATCGCCGCGGACGACGGCCAGATCGACGGCTTCCTGCACGGCTTCATCGATCTGGTGGCGCAGCACGACGGCCGCTGGTACGTCATCGACTACAAGTCGAACTGGCTCGGTCCGGATCTGGCCTCGTACTCGAAGGAGGCGATCGCGCAGGCGATGCGCCACCACGGCTACCACCTCCAGTACGTGCTGTACCTCGCCGCCCTGCACCGCCTGCTGGCGCTGCGGCTCCCCGACTACGACTACGACCGCCATATCGGCGGCGCCTTCTACCTGTTCCTGCGCGGCATGAGACCGAACGCGCCAGGCAGCGGCGTCTTCCACGACCGTCCGTCGCGCGCCTGCATCGAAGCGATCAACGCCTGCTTCGGCGAAGCGCCATGAGCAACCACGCCCGGATCGACGCGCTGACCGAAGCCGGCGTTCTCGCCGACATCGACCGTTACTTCGCCCGATTGACGATGGACCTCGGCGCCGCCGACGACGTAGCGCTGGCGGCCGCGACCACGAGCGCGCTTCACCGGAACGGCCACGCCTGCCTCGATCTCGGAAACGCAGGCAAGCCCATCGCCGCGCTCGTGGAGCGGCCGGACTCGGGCCGCCCCGAGGACACGCTGGCGGCCGAACTGCAGGCGGTCGCACTACCCGGTAAGGCCGCCCTGCTCGAAGCGCTGGCTCGAAGTCCCGTCGTCGCCGCGGACGCCGGCGCAGCGAACAACCGGCCCCTCGTGCTGGACGGGGAGCGCCTCTACCTGCACCGCCTGTTCCACGCCGAACGCGAGCTGGCGGCGCGGCTGCGCGTCCTGGCAGCGGACCGGAATCGCCCCACCCAGGCCGAGTCCACGATCGCGCGGGTCTTCGATGAGGTGGAGGACCGAACGGCCGAGGCGATCGCGGCCCTGCGCATCGCCCTGGAACGGCGGTTGTGCATCGTCACCGGCGGCCCCGGCACCGGCAAGACGACGCTCGCCGCCAAGCTGATCGCCGCGCTGGTCGACGCCGGCCTGGCCCACCCGCGCCGGATCGGCCTCACGGCGCCGACCGGCAAGGCGGCATCGCGCATCCAGGAGTCGGTCCGCGGGAAGCTGAGCCAGAGCCTCCTCGACCGGATACCGGGGCTTCGCGAGTTCGCGGCCGAGGCGTGGACCGTTCACCGCCTGCTCGCAAGCCGGACCAGCCGGATGGATCGACTCGACGCCCTGGTCGTCGACGAGTGCTCGATGGCCGACCTGCAGTTGATGGTCCGCCTGGCG
>JAPOVF010000093.1 GCA_026708285.1 Acidobacteriota bacterium | reverse complement strand
TCCGTCTCGCCGCGGCCGTGGGTCAGCTCGAAGGTCAGCTCGCCGCGCCGGAAGGTCAGGTTCCGGCGGTAGAGGACATCCGGGTATCGGTAGCTGTCGGGCCAGCGATAGCGAGGCGCGTCGATCGCGAACTGGCGGCGGTTGATCGCCGTGTTCCAGCCCAAGGTCGCGCGGTAGCGGTCGAAGTGGCCCGGCACCCGCTCGTGGGCGTACACGGTGGGTCGCGGCCAGCCCCGCTCGTCCGCCTCGGCGTCGAACGCGGTGACCGAGAACACGTGATCCACATGGTGGTGCGAATAGATCGCGGCGACGACCGGTGTGTCGGGCCATTCCCTCCTCGTCTCCTCGAAGCAGCGCTTCACGTCGAGCAGGTGGCCGGCGTCGAGCATCACCAGACCGTCGCCACTGTCGACGACGTAGAAGCCGGCGATGCCCTTGAACCCGAGCACACCGTCCATGAGCCGGCAGGAGCCCGGGTAGTAGCGATGCACCGGGTGGTGCTCGAACTGAAGGTCGAGTTCTCCGCGCCAGGCCCGCTCGGCCAGTTCCAGGAGGTCCAGGTGTTCGTCGGGCATGGGGGCGGACGTTACCGCAGCGCGGGCGGCGGCCGGACGAAGAACGCTGCTGTTAGCCTCCGTTCCGTGAAACGGAGCCTGCCCGCGACTGTGGGCCTGTTGGGTTTCCTCGCGGGCGCCCCCGTCGCCGGTCAGGAGCAGCCGGAAGCCGGCGCCGAGCGTCCGAGCATGGCCGCGACCCGCGTGGAGCGGGGGCCGAACGTCGACGGCGACCTGAGCGACGCCGTCTGGGCCCAGTCGGACGTCGGCACGAACTTCATCCAGCACGAACCGCTCGACGGCGTGCCGGCGACCGAACAGACGGAAGCTCGTGTCGTGTTCACCGACAGCACGATCTACTTCGGCATCACCGCCTTCGACGCGAACCCCGACGCGATCATCGCCAGGGAGATGGAGCGCGACAGCCGCATCTTCCAGGACGACTCGATCATCCTGTTGCTCGACACCTTCTACGATCGGCGCAACGCCTACGCTTTCGAGACGAACCTCAACGGCGCCCGCACCGACACCCTGGTCACCGACGAAGGCCGCGACCTGAACCTGGAGTGGGACGGCATCTGGCAATCCGCCGCCCGGCGAACCGGCTTCGGCTGGACGGTGGAGATCGCAATTCCGATCTCCACTCTCCGGTTTGATCCGGCCGCTCCGGCCTGGGGCTTCAATGTCCAGCGCTACATCGCCCACAAGCGCGAGATGACCCACTGGTCGGGCCTGCCACGCGAGGTCGGCACCCTCGGGCAGGTGGGCTCCCAGATCCTGCCAGTACACCGGGTGTCGATGGCGGGAGAACTCACCGGGCTCGCCGGGTTGTCCCAGTCAGCGCAACTTCAGGTCAAGCCCTTCGTCATTGGCGACGTCAGCGAGGACCCGCGCCTCGATGTCGACCCGGCCTCCGACGGCGACTACGGTCTCGACCTGAAGTGGGGCGTCACCCGCTCTCTCGCGCTCGACCTGACCTACAACACGGACTTCGCCGAAGTCGAGGTCGACGAACTACAGACGAACCTGACCCGGTTCTCGCTGTACTTCCCGGAGAAGCGCGACTTCTTCCTGGAGAACGCCGGCATCTTCGACTTCGGTCCTCCCCACCGACTCTTCTACGAGCCTCCCGTGCTCAAGACCTTCTTCTCGCGCCGTGTCGGCTTGGACGAGGGGGAACAGGTCCCGATCGACTGGGGTGCCCGCCTGACCGGACGGGTCGGAGGCTGGAATCTCGGCGTTCTTCGGGTCGCGACCGCCGGCCTCGCAAGGGGGGACGGCCAGCTTCCGGCCAACGCGTTCACCGTCGCCCGGCTCAAGCGCAACGTGGGCCGGCGCTCGTCGGTCGGCACGATGATCACCGAAACGGCGCCCGACGGAGCGGAGGCGAACCGGGTCGTCGGCGTCGACATCGACTACAAGCCCACGTCCACGCTCGGCTTCGGCGGCTTCTGGACGAGCAGCGGCGCCAGCGAGGAAACGGCCGGCGCCGGCGGTTCCAGCGACTCCGGAGAGGCCGCCTACGGCTTCAACTTCGACTACCAGGGCCGCGAACTGACCGTCTATCTTGACGCTCAGGACATCGAAGAGGACTACCACCCCGCGGCAGGGTTCCTGCTGCGGAAGAACGTCCGTCACCTGAACCCGATGATTCAGTGGCTGCCACGGATCGAACGGGGCTTCGTCCGCACCTGGTTCACGGAGATCAGGGCCGACTACTACGAGACCCTGGACGGCGGCGAGCTCGAATCCCGCCAGATCGAGATCTCACCGATCGGCATGCGGACAACGAGCGAGGACCGCTGGCGGCTGGGTTATCTCCACGAGACCGAGAACCTGGTCGAACCCTTCGAAGTCTCGCCGGGAGTCGTGATTCCGCCCGGCTACTACGAATTCGACGCTGTGCGGTTCTCCATCTACAGCAACCAGAGCCGCTTCTTCGGCCTGCGCTCCCGTATCGCCGTCGGCGACTTCTACACAGGCACGCAAGTGTCCGGCCGCACCACGATCAACTTCAAATTCTCGAAGCACATTCAGACCGAGACCCGATGGGTCTTCAACAACATCGAACTTCCCCAGGGCGCCTTCGACATCGGCCTCTACAGCCAGCTCGTGAACTTCACCTTCACGCCGAATCTGCGGCTCAACACGATCGTCCAGTACAACGATCTCTCCGGCGACCTCGGCACGAACATCCGCCTGCACTGGATCTACAAGCCCGGCTCGGACCTGTTCGTCGTCTACAACGAGAACTGGATGGCCGAGGACCTGCGCTACCGGACGAGCACTCACCGGCAGATCGCGGTGAAGTTCACCTACCTGTTCCAGCCCTAGCGATTCCGCATGTCGAGACCCAAGCAGATCGCCCCCGCACTGGCACTTTCTCTCCTGGCAGCCGGGCCGGCCGCCGGCATCCAGGAAGCAGCGTCCGGCGCCGAGCGTCCGACGATGGCGGCCACCCGGGTCGAGCAGGGTCCCAACGTCGATGGCGACCTGAGCGACCGGGCGTGGCAGGCCTCCGAGGTGGGCACCGACTTCATGCAGCACGAGCCGCTCGACGGCGTGCCGGCTACCGAGCAGACGGAAGTACGGGTCGTGTTGACGGACAGCACGATCTACTTCGGCATCACCGCCTTCGACGCGGAGCCGGAGGCGATCATCGCCAAGGAGATGGAACGGGACAGCCGCATCTTCCAGGACGACTCGATCATCCTGCTCCTCGACACCTTCTACGACCGGCGGAACGCCTACGCTTTCGAGACAAACCTGAACGGCGCCCGGACCGACACCCTGGTCACCGACGAAGGGCGCGACCTGAACCTGGAGTGGGACGGCATCTGGTCCGTCGCGTCCCGGAAGACCCCCTTGGGTTGGACTACCGAGATAGCCATCCCGATCTCGACGCTCCGGTTCGATCCGGCCGCGCCGGCCTGGGGACTGAACATCCAGCGCTACATCGCGCACAAGCGCGAGATGACCCACTGGTCCGGTCTGCCGCGCGAAGTCGGCGTCCTCGGGCAGGTCGGCTCCGAGGTCCAGCCCGTGCACCGGGTGTCCATGGCCGGAGAACTGACCGGGCTGACCGGACTCAGCCAGTCGGCGCAGCTTCAGATCAAGCCCTACGCCATCGGCGACGTCAGCGAGGATCCCCGCCTCGACCTGGACCCGGCCACCGACGGCGACTACGGTCTGGACCTGAAGTGGGGCGTCACCCGTTCCCTGGCCCTCGACCTGACCTGGAACACGGACTTCGCCGAGGTTGAAGTCGATGAGCTGCAGACGAACCTCACCCGGTTCTCGCTCTACTTTCCGGAGAAGCGCGACTTCTTCCTGGAGAACGCGGGGATCTTCGACTTCGGCCCTCCACACCGCCGCTTCTACGAACCGCCCGTGCTCAAGGCGTTCTTCTCGCGGCGAGTCGGTCTGGACGCGGGGCGGCAGGTACCCATCGACTGGGGGGCTCGCCTTACCGGGCGCGTGGGCGGCTGGGACATCGGCGTGCTGCGGGTCGCGACGGCCGGCCTCGAGAGGGACGGTGGCGCACTGCCTGCGAACGCGTTCACGGTCGCCCGCCTGAAGCGCAACGTCGGCGAGCGGTCATCGATCGGCGCGATGCTCACCGAAACGGCGCCGGACGGCGCCCTCGCGAACCGGGTCGCCGGCGTCGACTTTGTCTACAAGCCGGCGCCGAAGGTGATCTTCGGCGGCTTCTGGTCCAGCAGCGGTATCAGCGAGGAGCCGTCGGCCAGTTCCGGGAACGCCACGTCAGGCGATTCCGCCGACGCCGGTGAATCGGCCTACGGATTCAACTTCGACTACCAGGGTCGCAGCCTGACCGTGTTCCTGGACGCTCAGGAGATCGAGCAGGACTACGACCCCAGGGCCGGCTTCCTCCTGCGCCGGAACGTCCGCCATCTGAACCCGCTGATCCAGTGGCAGCCCCGGATCGAACGGGGTCCCGTCCGCGCCTGGTTCACCGAACTGTACGTCGACTACTACGAGACGCTCGACAACGGCGAGTTGGAAACCCGGCGGATCCAGTTCTCGCCCATCGGCATGCGCATGACCACCGAGGACCGGTGGCGGCTGGGCTACGTCAACGAAACGGAGAACCTGGTCGCGCCCTTCGAAGTGTCGCCGGGAGTCGTGATCCCACCGGGACGCTACGAGTTCGACACCATCGAGTTAGCCAGCTTTACCAACCAGAGCCGCCTGTTCGGCTTCCGCGGGCTGATCGGCACCGGCGACTTCTACAACGGTACCCAGACCTCCGGCCGCGTCACCTTCACTCTCCGCCTCTCGAAGAACCTGCAGACGGAAACCCGCTGGGTCTTCAACGACGTCGAACTCCCCCAGGGCGCCTTTGACGTCGGCCTCTACAGCCAGGTCGTCAACTTCACGTTCACCCCGAACCTGCGCCTCAACACGGTCGTCCAGTACAACGACCTCTCCGGCGACCTCGGAACGAACATCCGCCTGCACTGGATCTACAAGCCGGGCTCCGACCTGTTCGTCGTCTACAACGAGAACTGGATGGCCGAGGACCTCCGCTACCGCCAGAGCACCCACCGCCAGATCGCGGTGAAGTTCACCTACCTGATCCAGCCGTAGGAGACTGCGCGGCGGAAACTGGGTGCGCCGGCCTTCCGGCCGGCATCCGGCGCGAAGCGCCGGCCTCTGGACCTTCCGCCGCGCAGCCGCTACGTCTTCGCCCAGTTGAACGTACGGACGAGATGCGTGTAGTCCGCGTGACCTCGCGCGATCGTCGTGCTGCCCAGGAAGTCCTCCCGGCCCAGCATGACCCTTAGCGGCCAGGGCTTGTCCTCGAGCCACCCCTCGTCCAGGTGGCTGTAGTCCTCCACCGGGCGCAGCGCCAGACGGGAGAACGTGATGTGCAGCACGACGCGCTCTCCGGGAATCGCGCGCGGGTAGTTGCCGTGCCAGATCGAACCGTCCCAGACCACGACGGAACCCGCCGGGCACTCCGTCGGAATCGCGCCGGGCTCGGTCGCGACTTCCTCCTCGTTCGGGTGGCGGCGCAGGCGGTGGGTTGCCGGAATGACCTTGGTGCAGCCGCCGGCCTCGGTGAACTCGTCGCAGGCCCAGCACAGTGTCAGGAGCTGGTTGTGCACCGGGAACGGGGCCGGCAGCCAGTTCTGGTCCGCGTGCAAAGGCAGTTTCGCCGCGCCCAGAGGTCGGACGCTGCAGATCAACTGCGACAGCAGAGCGCCCTTCCCGCACATGATCTCGACCAGGGCCTGGATCTTCGGCCGCAGGACGACATCCTCGAAGATCGGGTCACGGCCAAGCAGGAGCGCAGCCGACCGACCCTTCGCACGACCCTCCGTCTCCTCGGCCAGGCGCAGACAGGTTGCCCGCAAACGGTCGGTGAACTCGGGCGGCGCCACGTCGCGCAGAATCGTGTAGCCCTGTTCCTGCATGTCGTGGACGTTCTGCGCCACGTCGAGGCGCTCCACCTCCAACCTCATGGCACTCGAGAGGTCGAACGGCTGCCGGGTCTCGGTCAGCCGATCCGGCGCGGACCGCGCCCTGGTACCGGCGTCCGGTTGTTCGAGCTGCGTGGTCGCGGTCTGCGCCATCGTCGAACTCTCCTCTGATTCGATGTCGATGTTCGATCGGCCCCGATCGTAGCAGCCGCCACCGGCGCCACGCGGACCCCAACGAAGAAGAACACTTGGTCTAACTACGTTCTTGGGCTAAACTCATGCCGCTTGCACGGCGCCGCGAGGCAGGCGACCGCCATACCGGCTAACGCCCCGCCACCCGCTCATAGCGGCCGCGACTCAGCTTCCCGAGACGTTCGCCACGTCGCACCGTCCTTCGGGGAGCGACAGAACTGCTAGCCGGCGGCGCCGGCGTGTTCAACGGGTCGAAACCCCACCGGAATGCCAGAAACACAGAGCGAAAGTCCCACCAAGACCCCACCCGCGAGCAAGGGCTCGCGGCCGGCTCGCCGCAAGCGGCGCGGCCGGCCACGCGGGAGGGGGCGCGGTGGGCGCACGGTCGCACTGCACCAGCGCAGCGCGTCCCACTTCCGGCCAGAGGACCGGGAAGAGGGACAGTCCGTCTTCTCGAAGGGAGACATCAAGCTCGAGATCGACGGCGCAAGCGCCCGGATCCTGATCTCTCCACCGCCGATCGACGACGACGCTGCCGACTCCGATCCGAGTTCGAACGGTGTCGCCAACGTCGAGCTCGACTGGTCCAGGGTGCCTGACGAGCGCATTCTCCACGCGGTTTGCGGCTGCGACCAATTCGCCGCCGGCACCGCTTGCGGCCACATCTGGGCGTCCTTGCTGCAACTGGCCGCGAACGAGCCGAAGAAGCAGCCGTCGGGTTCAGGCCGCGTCTCGCTCCGCAAGACCCGACCGCCCAGAGTGTCGATCCCGGGATCGGCTCTGGACGCCGTGCAGCCCGCGAACGAAGACCCGGAGGGTGCTCCCCGTCCGGTCCGCCGCTCGCGTCGAAGCCGAAACCGGCGGCGGCGGAGAACCCCGGCTACGACGAGCTGGCGATCTGTCGTGGAAACCGTGCGCCAGGACATCGACCGGCAGGCTCGACCCCGCAAGCGCGCGACCCCCAGGAACGCCCCGCCCCAGATCCATCTCCTGCTCAACGCCGCCACCAGCCGCAACGCCGGCGGCCTGATGATCGACATCTTCGGCCGCAAGCAGAACCCGCAGGGTGAGTTCGGCAAGTTGAAGCGGCTGAGCATCGACCACGCAAAGCTGGAGGAACTGCTCGGACTCACCACGGACAAGGCCGACTCGGCAGTGAACGGACTGCCGCCAGTAACCGGGCCCGCGATGGTCACCGCGCTCCCGCCCGAAGTGCCGGCCCGCGCCAGCCGCAAGCGCAAGGGAGGGCGGGGCGCCCGAAAACCCGCCCGTCCGCTCGTACAGCGGGTCTACCTGCCCATGAACTGGATCGGCCCCCTGCTACCGCGGCTGAGCGCGGAAGGCCACCTCTACTGGTGGGACGGCCGCTCACTCGGCAATCCGCGCCCCGTCACCGTCGACGACGGGGAACCCTGGCGCCTGGCGCTGCAGTTGGAGCTCGCGGCAGCCAGCCGGGTCCGGCTGAGAGGTCTGCTCAGGCGTGGCGACGAGACCGTGCCGCTGAGCCGCGCCGCCCTCGTTCTTCCCCTCCCGGACGGCGCCGGAACGGCCCCTGACGCCGGCTCCAACGGGCAAGGCAACATGATGCTCCTGCTCGACGACGCGATCAGCCGCCTGGAGCTCGACCCGATTCGCGATCAGCCCTGGTATGCACTGCTCGGCGGGAGCGGTGAGCTCGTGATCCCGGACGAAGACCTCGAGGCCGCCGTGACCAGTCTGCTCGAGCTGCCCCGACTGCCGCCCCTGGAGCTTCCGGAGGAGGTCTACCTGTCTGAGGAGGAGCCGGTACCCCAGCCCCGTCTGGCACTCGAACCCGAGGACGCTCCCGAGTGGATGAACCCGCAGCTCGAAGCCCGGCTCTCGTTCGGCTACGGGGGCCTCACCGTCGACGCCGGCGATCCTCGGTCTGCGGTCGTCGATTGGGAAGAGCACCGTTTCGTTCGCCGCAACCTGAAGACGGAGCAGCACGCGCTGGTCCGGCTGCTCGAACTTGGTCTCAAGCCGGTCGCATCGAAGAGCGGCCACAGTCTGGAACTCGAACCGCGCGATCTGCCGGCGGTCGCCGAGCCGCTGCTCCTCGAAGGCTGGGAAGTCGAAGCACACGGCGCCTCGATCCGATCGCCCAGCCCGCCGGCACTTCGCATCGAGAGCGGTGTCGACTGGTTCGAGCTCAGCGAAGAGATCGACTTCGACGGCGATCAGATCGAACTCTCGGAGATCCTCGCCGCGATCTCGGACGGCCGCCGCTCCGTCGACCTGAAGGACGGCTCGACGGGCCTGCTCCCGGCCGCCTGGGTCGAGAACTACGGCTCTCTCAGCCAACTCGCCCAGGACTCGAACGACGAGGGTCTGCGCTTCCTGCCGTCGCAGGCCCTGCTGGTCGATGCCCTGCTGGCCGTCACGCCGCCGGTCAACGTGAGCAAGACGTTCGCCGAACTCCGCGAGAAGCTGGCCACCTTCTCCTCGATCCGACCCAAGAAGGAACCCCGCAGCTTCGTCGGCACGCTTCGCAAGTATCAGCGGCTCGGCCTGGGGTGGCTCTGCTTCCTGCGTGAGTTCGGCCTCGGCGGCGTGCTCGCGGACGACATGGGGTTGGGCAAGACGATTCAGGCGCTGGCCCTGCTGCGGATGTACCGCACGGCCTCGAAGACGACGAAGTTGCCATATCTGGTGGTCGCACCGCGCAGCCTCGTCTACAACTGGATCGACGAGGCGTCACGCTTCACTCCCGACCTGAAGGTGCTCGAGTACGCGGGGCGCGACCGGGAAGACCTCCGCGACGATCTCGAAACCGCCGACCTCGTGGTCACCACCTACGGCACGGTCCGCCGTGACATCGGGTATCTCGCCACGGTCGAGTTCGACACGGTGATTCTCGACGAGGCGCAGGCGATCAAGAACGCCGGCTCGCAGACGGCCAAGGCATGCCGCCTCCTTGTGGGGCAGAACCGCCTCGCGCTGACTGGCACGCCGATCGAGAACCACCTGGGCGAACTGGGCTCGATCTTCGAGTTCCTCAACCCGGGCCTGCTGGGCCGGTTGCCGATCCTCGACGTGCTCGCCGGCGGCAGGGCGCCGAGCCAGAAGGAACTCGCCCTCGTCGCGAAGGGCCTGCGGCCGTTCATCCTCCGCCGCAGCAAGGAAGAGGTCCTCCCCGACCTGCCCGAGAAGACCGAACAGATCCTGCAGTGCACGCTGAATCCGAAGCAGCAGGATCTCTACGACCAGCTCCGCGCGAGCTATCGCGACAGCCTGCTCAAGCAGGTGGAGGACAAGGGCGTCGCCGGTTCCACGATGCAGGTGCTCGAGGCGTTGCTCCGGCTCCGCCAGGTGGCCTGTCACCCCGGGCTCATCGACGACTCGTGGGAGGAGGCCGGCAGCGCCAAGCTCGAATCCCTGTTCGAGCAGGTCTCCGAGGTCCTCGCCGAGGGCCACAAGTGCCTCGTGTTCTCCCAGTTCACGTCGCTGCTCGCCTACGTCCGGCGGCACCTCGAAGAGAACGACGTGCCCTACGCCTACCTCGACGGCCAGACACGGAACCGCGGTGAGGTCGTCGAGCACTTCCAGACCGACCCGGACACGAACATCTTCCTGATCAGCCTCAAGGCCGGCGGCGTCGGCCTGAACCTCACCGCGGCCGGCTACGTCTTCCTGCTCGACCCGTGGTGGAACCCGGCGGTGGAGGCGCAGGCCATCGACCGCACCCACCGCATCGGCCAGACCCAGCCCGTGTTCGCCTACCGCCTGATCGCGCGCGACACCGTCGAAGAGAAGATGCTCGAACTCCAGCGTTCGAAGAGGAAGATCGCCGACGCGATCCTCGAAGGCAGCGGATCGTCCCTGCGGGACTTGACCGCCGACGATCTGCGTCTGCTGCTGAGCTGAGGCCGGGCACCTCGGCCTTCAGGTAGGGCCCTCGGAACCCGCATCGGGGTTCCGAGGGCCTTTTGCGTCTAAGTCAATGAACGCCGCTGCTGAACCGGCAGCGCGCTACTCACGACGCCCCTGGGAACACCATGACGCCTCTGAACCTCACTCACGACTTCCGCACCTCGCCGCGGAAGGCCCTTCGGCTCCGACTCGCGGAGCCTCCCCCGCGGACCCTCGAAGTACACCTGGCGCACGCGCTGCGGATGCTCGGTTCCCACTCGGGGCCGCTGATCTCGATGCTGCGCTTCCGTACGCACCCCGGCCTCTCCACCCGACGCCAGGTGCACCACGGCCACCGGGGGCGCAGGTCATGAACCGCCGGCGCCTCGCCATCGCGATCGTCACTCTGGCCGTCCTCGGCCCCTTGGGCGGCCTGATCTGGTTCGAGTCGAACCTCGATGCAAGACGGTCTCAGCGACCCGAAGTCGGCATGGTGTTCCCCGCCCTGCCGGGTCTCGCCGAGGGCGAGTCCCTGCCGGCCTCCCCGGGCCGGCTTCGGGTCGTGACCTTCGCCAAGGCCGGTTGCGGCAACTGCGACCGCACGATTGCCGCCCTTCGACGACTAGCGGCAAGCGGCGAAAGCGACTTCGACCTGATCGCCGTCGTCTCGGACGCGCCAACGACCGGACTGAAGGACACGGCCGGCCTGTACTCGATCGCCGACCCGGACGCCTCGCTAGCCAAACGCTTCGGCGTCATTCACGTACCGCTCGTGTTCCTGGTCGACGAGCACTCCCGTGTCCGGGATGTCACGACCGGCGAACGACCCGAGGCCGCCTGGCGCTCCTTTCTGGGATTCGAGGGCGATGCGCTCTGATCAGTCGCGCCGGATGCGCAATCGACGCCTGGCCGCAGCTGGGCTCATCCTCGCCGGCGGCCTGGTAGCCGTCGCCGTACGCGCCGTCGGTCCCACGCTCGACCGCATCGCCTGGGCATCCTCCCTCGACCCGACGGCGCCCGGACCCGGTCAGGTGGTTCGGCAACAGAAGCGCTCCGACTGCGGCCCGGCCGCGCTCAAGATGATCCTCGAGCACCACGGCATCACCGGCATCTCGCTCGCCGAGCTCGAGTTCTCCACCGGCACCGGCCCGGACGGCACCAGCATGCTCGCCCTCAAGAAAACTGCCGAGGAGCGCGGTCTCGGCAGCCAGGGACTGCGCCTGCCGGTAGAGCGGCTGCACGACATTCCGATGCCCGCCATCGCTCATGTACACGGCGATCACTTCGTCGTCATTCGCAGCGCCGGACCGAAGCTGGTCATCGACGATCCGTCCCTCGGCCGCCTGCGCATGAGTCCGAGCACGTTCGAGCGCTCCTGGGACGGCGTCGTTCTCGCCTTCAACGGCGGACCACCCTGATTCCCTGGACGGAAACGGAATCCGTCCATTCCACACACAAGAACCAAAACTACCGAAAGGACGCCCCTACATGAAAACGCGAAAAGCTCTGCTGACCGTACTTCTGATGCTCGTCGCCGGCGCCGCCGCCGCGATTCCGACGGCCACTGTGCCCACGGATCCGGCCACGTGGCCCGTCGACCTTCTTGAGAGGTCCCCAGCTCCCACTGGACCCTGGTTCCTCGAGACGCGGTCCGAAGTCCCGCTCCAGATCAGCCAAGCCGCGCCGTGGCCCTGCGACGACGATCCGTTCGGCCCCATCTTCATTCTCATCCCGCTGGGACCGACCACCGGACCGTTCGACCCGACTCAATGTCTTCCCTTCCCCTGGCCGTGGCCGTTCTAGATCCACGGAAAGGAACAGATCATGAAACAGACTGCACTCCTGGTCCTTTTTGGGCTGCTAGTTGGAACCTCTGCCCTGGCAGGCCAGTCCGAGTTGTCCCCGTTGCAACTGCTAGACGAGCGACAGCTCGCGGCGTACGGGGGAACCGGCTGGGTCGAAGCGGCCTGTGCCTTCGGCACTGGAGCCAGTGTTCCGATCGCCATCGGGGCCCTGGCCGCCTCAAGTCTGCTACTCGGCATACCAGGCGCTGCACTGGCGATCGGCGGTGTCGCGTGCATGGTGGTGCTCTAGCTCAAGTAGACAGACCTCACCAGCCTGACCAGTACATCGAATCCACAGATAACCGTGCTCAGTGCACAGGAGGAACCGGACAAATGGTCCTATCTCGAGTAACCCTCGTCTCAACCCTCTCTCTTCTGTCGGTCTTGCCCGGACTGACGCGATCGGAACCACCGCAAGTCTCAGCGGAAGACCAGACGTTGCAGCGCGTCGCGCTCGCTGACGTCGAAGCCGCGCAGACCCTCGGAGGTGAGTTCACCGTGACCGAGTGTGCCTTCGGAGTTCTTGGTACCGCCGTCGGCTCGCTTCACGCAGGCGCAATCGTGCTCGCAGTTGGCGGCCCAGTTGGCTGGGGCGCCGCTCTCATCGGGGCTGGCGTCGTCCTGGGATTCGCGATGGCCGCCTGTTGACGATGTAGCGGCACCGGGAGGCCCTGAAGTGGATAGTCACGCCGAGTCTTCTCGTTTCCGCAACGCCGAGTCCACGCCATCGACGACCAGCCATGAAAACGAACAGTAGGCCACTCGCGCACAACTCTTCTTGGCCTCTGTCGGCACAAAGCACACGCATGTTTGACGGACGCTACAGGCGCGGGGTAGCGTCCGTCTGTTGGTCGTCAGAGGCGCAGTGGGCCTGCGAGCCGGACCCC
>JAPOVF010000182.1 GCA_026708285.1 Acidobacteriota bacterium | reverse complement strand
GACACCTGGGGCGACCTGCCGCTCCGCTTCCGCGCCGGCAGCGACGCCTGGATCGCCGGCAGCTACGACCCGGAGCTCAGGATCGTCTACTGGGCCACCTCCCAGGCCAAGCCCTGGGCCCGCTCCGTGCGCGGCACGGACGGCGACGCGCTGTACACGAACTCCAGCCTCGCGCTCGACCCCGACACCGGGGAGCTGCTCTGGTACTACCAGTACCTGCCCGGCGAGACCCACGACATGGACGAGGTGTTCGAGACCCTCCTCATCGACGTCGACGGCCGCAAGAAGCTGTACAAGATGGGCAAGCTCGGCATCCTCTGGCAGCTCGACCGGGAGACCGGCGAGTTCCTGGACGCGATCGACATCGGCTACCAGAACCTCGTCGACGTGGACCGCGAGACGGGCGAGGTGACCTACCGCCCGGAACTGATCCCCGAGATCGGCGTCGAGATCAACATGTGCCCGAGCACGTCCGGCTTCAAGGGCTGGCGCGCCATGTCCTACGACCCGAACACCGGCGCCCTCTACATCCCGGTGACGATGAACTGCGAGCTGGCGACCTTCGGCCCGGTCGAGCGCGTCCTCGGCGGCGGCGGCGCGGGTCCGGTCAAGCGGATCAACACGCTGCATCCGTACTCCGGCGGCAACCTCGGCGAGTTGCTCGTCATCGACGTGCGCGAGGGGGACATCATGTGGCGGCACCGCACGGAGTCGCCGATCAACACGGCCGCGCTGGCGACCGGCGGCGGCGTCGTCTTCGCGGGCGACTACGACCGCTACGTCTACGCCTACGAGGCGAGGACCGGCGAGATCCTCTGGCAGACCCGGCTACCCACGTCGGCCCAGGGCTTCCCGGTGTCCTACCTCGCCGGCGGCCGCCAGTACGTGGCGGTCCCCGTCGGAACGGGCGGCGCCAGTTGGGCGACGATGCTGCCACGCGACCTGACTCCCCACATCCGACGGCCGACTAACGGCAACTCGATTCACGTGTTCGCCTTGCCGGCGGATCTGCCGGTTGCGACGGGGCGGACCCGGACGGCGGCGACGGACCGCGACGGGGCAGCGGCCACGGCCGGCGCCTCCCTGACCGTCTGGGACGGCGTCTACACCGCCGCGCAGGCGGAGCGCGGCGCCGCGCCGTACCTCGAGAACTGCGCCACCTGCCACGGCGAGGATCTCGGCGGCGGCAGCAACTCGCCGGGCCTCCGCGGCGTCAGCTTCCAGTTCCTGTGGGGAGGCAAGACGCTGCACGAACTCTTCGAGGCGATCCGAACCACGATGCCGACCGACAATCCGGGGAGCCTGCCGCGCGAGGCCTATCTCGACATCCTCACCTACATGCTGCAGGTGAACGAGTTCCCGCCGGGCGACGCGGAACTCGCGGCCGAGGCTCTGGGCAACGTCCTGATCACAGAAAGGCCCTGAGCTTCCCTCCTTCGCTGACGGTCCAGTACATGACGTTCAGCGGGAAGCCCTAGTTGATCGTCTCGATCACGGCATCGCGCCGCTTGTCCTTCTGGACGAACTCACGCTAGTACGGCGGACGGATGTCGAGCCGGTCGCCGTAGCCCCGGACGCCGCCCTCGCCGTCGTCGCTCTAGCGGTCCGTCGACTCGCGGACGGTGACTGAACGGAGCTCGATCTTCATGGAACTTCGCCTCCCTCTAGCTGCAACTCCAGACGAATCGCCTTCGTAGCGAACGTCGCCGGCCCACCGGGCTCATGCGCCGCCAGCCTCTCACAGAGACTCAATGGGGCTTGGCTTGGGTACAGCCGCCATCGGAGGAAACTCGCGTCGAACTCTGACTGCTCCGAAGCCTCACACAAACGGTCCGTCTTCTGATACACCCGAACCTCTCTCTTCCTGGCTCTCTCCAGCACCCGCCAGTTAAGGGCGGCGAACCTTGCGCTTTGCTCGTCGGTCACGAAGATTCGGTTGTCTTGCGGAGCCTCTGCCCTACCTTCATCGAAGTTCCCTGAAGCCCGAAGGAGTCGGGCGCGGTCCGGCGTGTTCACAACAAAGAGGAATGCGTGTGGACTCGCCGGCACGGCTAACGATACGTGGCAGTCTCCCACAAGACCCATAGTCAGAGTCGGGTGATCGCAAGTTAGAAGACGACCGCTCCTGAAGCGGTAGACGGTCCAGAAGCCTCCGTACATCAACCTCATGGCAAGACTGCTCACCGGCACCATTCCGTCTGCATTCCGCGCAAACTCGCGCTCTACCTCCGGCGGTAGCCCGATGTTCTCCCACGCTCGATGCTGCCTGTTCGAGTCTCGCGCCAACAGGTTGACTAGGAAGTACGTGACGTTGAGGCGTGTCTGCGGATCAAGGGCGAACGACTGACGGCTCTGAGTTCCTTCGACGCCCTTCAACATCTCCGTCCATGAAGAATCGCGCCCACTGGCGCGGGTTCCGCCGGTTCGCCTGTCAATGGTTCCGAAGAACTCCTCCTGGCTCTGGCTCCATTCGTCTGGTCGAGTGCCAACATTCGCGATGGAGCGCCGCTGTCCAGTCCCATCCGAAGCGCGGACGTAGATCTTCGTCGGTCGCCTTTGGTTGGGCTGGTCCTTGTGCCCCCAGTGGCGCAGATACCATCGCGGCAGTATGTGACCTTTCACGCCGGCCTCCGTCGAACGAGGATCGCCGGAACTCTGCTGAGTACTGGGGTGTTGATCTCGACATCGCGGATGCCTCCTCTTCCGAGGATCTGGTCTCCACGAAACCGGGTCAAGCTCACTCGGCTCTCATTCACTATTGTTTCACTTGGCCTTAGTCTGTTCGACACCCCTTATCACCCGTTTGGCGACGCAGTACAGCATGAAGATCCATGAAGGGATTGATCCCCGGCATTGCCAGGCCTTCTCCAATGCCAGGTCCTTCAAAGCGGACTTTGCCAGCGCGACCTGCCGGACCATCGCTCCGGCCCTCCCGCCCTACCCCGAGCCGTCCCCTTCCCCAACCATCCAGACGAGAAACTCGTCGAGTCGCCGGCGGAAGGCGCCGAGGACCGCAGGCAGGCTGTCTTCGAGTGGGCGCATCCGTTTCTCCTCAAGGGCGAAGCCGTAGACGTTGCGGAAGACATGCCGAAACCGCAGGAAGCCCCCGAGAGAGCGTTCGAGATCCTCGTCGATCACCGCAGGCCGCAAACCGGGTATCTCGAGGCTCATGTCCCTGAGGAGTTGCCGATGCCACTGTTCGCCCTTAGGGACCCCTCCGTTGAGTTCCTCTGCGATGCGGACAAACACACGCTCGATGCCGTTGTAGAAGTCGTGGAGAATCGATCCGCGGGCGCGCAATGAGAACGTGTCGGTCTCCCGCGGCGCCGCCGCGCTCTGTTCCTCCAGGAGCGCGAGACTCGCGAACTCGCCGCGAATCTCGGCGGCGAGCCGGCGGGCGAACGCCTCATCCGGCTTCAAAGATCGACTCCTTCTTCGAGTATGGCTCGCCGCATCGGTTCCGTTGCCGACTCGATCGGAACGATGTCGAGCGGTAAATCCGTCAAGTCCGCAGCGCGGGCGGAGAGTTCGAAGAAGCGGTCAGCCCGTAAGCCGACCACCGCGATGTCGATGTCGGACCGCCAAGTGAAGCGCCGCGCCGGATCGAATGCCGACCCGACGCCGAAGACCCGGCGAGCGCCATGGCGCTTGAGAAACGCGGCGATTCGATGGGCGTCGCGCTTCGCTCTGGCCCTGCGGCCCGGCGGCAGTCGGGTGCGGCGGACGTGGTCCAGTAGAACGCGTCGATCCATCGTCCAAGTATAGGTTTGTGCTCTGACGAGAGTTCAGGACACTCCGACCCGGCGAGCCGAATCGGCCCCGTCCATCGGTTCATCGAAGTTGGGCACGGTCTCAACGAGATGGGCCAGGCGGCCCAAACGGAACTTCTTCAACCTCACCGGAACCAGCCTCACAGCGGGCTTGCCCCTGCGGGCGATAATCACTTCGTCGCCCGCTTCGGCGGCAACGATGAGCTTCGACAGTTGCGACTTGGCTTCGTGCATGTTGACGAGCATCGCTGTTCCTCCTAGCCTGCGGGCCCGCAACCAAGGGCCCAAACGAGTCTATTCTCCGACGGCTACCGGAATCGCCTCCACCAACAGCGCCAGCGCGCTCTGCAACGAAGCGTCGGCGTGCCCGCCGAACGAACCCTCGTAGAGGCCGAGCCGGACCACCACCATCTCGTGTGACGGCACGATGATCGTGCTCTGACCGCCTGCGCCCTGCATGCTGAACGCGCTGTTCGGCAGTGACGGGTAGCGCTTGCTGCCGCCGCGCGGCGGGTTGTTGATCCAGAAGAAGCCGCCGTAGATCGGCCGGCCGTCGGCGACCCAGGCCGGTGCGGGAGTGCTGACGAACTCGACGAAACCCTCGGGCAGCACGCGCTCCCCGGTCGGCGCAACGCCGTCGTCGAGGTAGAGCTGGCCCAGCCGCGCCCAGGTGCGGCCGGATCCGAAGCCGTAGCCGTTCAGCAGGAAGTTGCCGTAGGGATCCGCCTCGGCGACGAAGCGCCGCACGCCGAGCCGGTCGAAGAGGTGCTTCTGGGGGAACTGGTGGTAGTTCTCGCCGCGGCCCTCGACCGCCAGGCGCACCAGGTGGTTGGTCAGGACCGGGTCGCAGTTTCGGTAGCGGCCGATCGTGTTCGGCGGCCATTGCGGTGGCCGTTCGGTGGCCCAGAGGTGGGCGTTCACCGTGCCGGTGTAGAGGTAGAGGTGGTCCGGATAGCCCATGGCCGCCTCGTCGTACTCCGGGTCCCCGGCGTTCACGCAGCGCAGGCCGCTCGACATGCGGAGGATGTCCTGGATGCGGAGCGTGCCGCGGACGTCGTCCGGGTCCTCGTGCCAGGACTCGACCGGTGCCAACTGGTCGAGCGTGTACTCGCCCTGCTCGATCAGCACGCCCATCAGGGTCGCCGACAGGCTCTTGTTCATCGACCAGCTCTCTAGCGGCGTGTCCTTGTCGACCCCCTCGCGGTAGCGCTCGGCGATCAGCCGGCCGTGATGAAGCACGACGAACGCCAGGGTCATCGCCTCGGGCTCGAAGGCGGCCTCGACCGCCGCCGCGAGCTTCTCCGCGTCGACGTCGTCGGGAAGCGGCTCGTCCGGCAGCGCGTCGCCCATCGGCCAGGGGGCGTTCTCGTCCAGCAGGCTCACGACCGGAACCGTCTCGTAGAACGGCGCGCCCTCTCCCTTGGGCAGGGCTACGCAGCCCTGGTCGCCGTGGAGCACCGCGGTCCGGGACACACCTGTGTCGGTGGTGATGTGGACTCGTCCGTTCTCTCGGTCGAGGACGCGTTTCGGCAACCGGTCGCGGTACTGGTGGCGGGAGGTGAAGCCGCCGATCCAGGTCTGGGAGCCCTCGAAGTCGAGGCCGGTCAGGAAGACCGCCGAGCAGAGGACCTTCGCGAAGCCGGCGGCCTCATGCTCGATGAAGTCGCCGGGCGGCGGCATGCGGACCGTGTCGAGTTCGTGTTCCTGGCCGCGGGCGACGAGGCTTTCGTTCAGTGTCGGTTCCTGGCTGGCGGCCGCGGTCTGATTGCCGCTGGTGTCCACGCAGCCGGGGAGCAGCGCGACGAGGAGAACTGTTGGCAGTCCAGACCGGCGCTTCGCGCCGGATGCCGGAAACGCGGGCCAGAAGGCCCGCGCCACGGCCGGCGTACCCAGTCCCGGAACCGACGCCCCGTGTGCCGTGTCTGACACGCCGTCTCCTACTCAGGCCGGTACCAGATCGGCGACGTCCAGGCCATCTCCTGGATCGTCTCGGGGTAGGAGCCGTCCGAGCAGACGGCGGGACGGTCTTCCGCGGCGAGGCGCCGGCAGTCGTACCAGCTCCAGCGCAGGCTGGGGTTCTCGACCACCCGCAGATAGTAGTAGGCGTGCTGGCCGGGATCGAACGTCTCGTCGCGGTAGACGGTGCAGAGGCTGTCGTGGCCTTCGCCGCTTCGCTCGCCGGTCGCCGCATCGACGGTCGCCCCGTTGTCGGACGATCCGGCGATCGGGATGACCTCGGTACGGCCCGTCCCGTCGGCGTCGATCCAGCCCTTGACGAGCTGGAGCTGCTGCAGGAGTCCGGCGCCGTCCGCCGGGTCGCGGGCAGCAAAGGCGAGGAAGGTCGGCACGGCGCCGTCGCCGGCCTCCGGCAGGTCGCCGCCCATCGGCACGCCGCCTGCATACGCCTGCTCGAGCAGGTCCGTCTGGTCGCACAGGTTCTCCGCGTAGCCCCAGCCGCCGAAGAACCGCGGACGGATCCGCGGACCCGAGGTGCCGAACACCTCGCGGCGTTCCATCGCCTCGAAGATCGCGTCACGGGAGTTCTCGACCGCCCAGACGCCGGCCAGACCACCGGCATTGCCGTCGATGCCGCTGGTCAGGAGACCCGGCTGAAGGCGCTCCTCGGGCGTCGCCTCCACGGAGACGGCGCCGCGCCAGTCCTCTTCGGCCACCGCCCCGGGCGTCGCCGTATGCGTGTCGGTCGACGCGATGATGCCGAGCTTGACCGGATTGAGCCCGGTCTCCGTCTCCTCCTCCAGGCCGACGACGAGCGCGGAGCGAATGAAGTCCGTCCGGTCGACACAGCCGGCCCCGAGCATGCCCTGGTTGCCATTCTCACCCTCCGGGCACTCCTCGGTTCGCAAGGTGGTCTCGCCCGAAAGAAGGGACTGAACCGTCTCCTCGCGGCCCAGCACCCGCACCGCCTCCACGTCGCACAGCTCGTCCGGCTCGGCGAACACGGAGGCCAGGCCGTTGATGCACTCAGACCCGCCCTTGTGCTGGAAGATCTCGATGATCGGCTCCCGCTCCAGCCGCTTCTCCGCGTACCCGCGGCGCGCTTCCAGCGTTCCGTCCAGTCCCCGGTACGGCGCCATCCGGCCGTTCGCGAGATTGCTGTTGTGCGGGATCGTCAGGTAGTCGCAACCGGGCCTCGCCGAGCCGTCGCCGCAGACCTCGTCGAGCCGTCGCCAGAGCAGACTGTCCGTCGGGGCGTCGATGTAGGAGACGGGCAGCTCCGGCACGTCCGCGCTCCGGAAGACGACGTTGCGGTGGTAGTTCGAGATCCCCGGCGTGCCGGTGTACTCGTAGCCCACGAAGGTGGTGAAGCTGCACCCCTCCGTCCGGTCGTACGCGTCCTCCGCCGCTTCGATGATCTCCTGCCACGGGCTCATCGCCCATTCGCGGCAGAGCGAACCGTCCTCACCGCACAGTTCCTCGGTCCTGCGCGGCGTCTCGGTCGTGATGACGGCGCCGAGCATCTGCATCCCCACGCGCTGGTCCGAGCGGAACGTCGTGCAGAACTCTGAGCCGTAGCGCGGCGATTCCGGATCCCGGCACAACCGGCGTTCGCCCAGGAACTCGCCGTGGTCGGTCACCGCGACGAAGTCGAGCGGCCGATCGATCGTGATGCTGCCCGTAGGCCTGCCGTCCGCGCCGATCGGCCAGAACGGGATCGCCTCGCCCTTCGCGAACCGGTACGCATCCGCCGGCGTCGCGCCGGTGCTGTTGGCCGCCGCGTCGAACGAGAAGCTCGTGTGGACGTGGAGATCGCCGAACAGCGCCTGGCGGAGCGGGGTGGCGTCGAGGCAGCCGGGCCGGTCCTCCGTGCGCGTGACGGCGGCGCCGGAGACGCTCCCGTCCCTGCCTCCGTCCCCGCCCGGCGCCGCACAGGCGGGAACGGCAAACACGAGCAAGGGCAACAAGTGGCGGATCGAATCGGATCTCATTCAGTCTCTCCAGGTCTGCGGCTGTGGTGACCGACCGTCCGGGGCCGGCGCCCGACGCTATCGCCCTCTATAGTGACTTCAACTCACTTCACAAGGAGAACGAAGATGAAGCCTTCGCTACCGGTGGTCTCCGCCGTGGCCTTCGCCTCCCTCGCCGCCAGCATCGCGGCCCAGCCCACCCTGAGCGACGACGTGCGCTCGAGGTGGGAAGCCTCCTGCATGATCCGGCACGACAAGTTCGACTACGTGCTGCCGGGCGCCATGCGGCGCAACGACATCGACATGTGGATCGTGACCGACCGGGGCCGCGGCACCCAGCCGATGACGCGCGACTTCGGCATCTCGACCGTCAACGGCCAGAACTTCTTCATCTTCACCGACCGCGGCGGCGACCGCATCGAACGGATCCAGCTCGGCCGCGAGAACGATCTGGCCACGGAATGCGGCGCCTACGACCGGTTCGGACGGTTCGAAGAGCTGCGGTCGATCGTCGAGGAGCGCGATCCTCAGACCATCGGTCTCAACTACCTCGCGGTTCCCTACAGAGCCGAAGGCCTCCACGTAGCGGACGGACTCACGCACACGGACTTCAAGTTCCTCGCGAGCGAACTCGGCGAGAAGTACGCGGCCCGCTTCACCTCGGCCCAGCACCTGATCGCCGACTTTCGCGGAGAGCGGGTCGCCAGCGAAATCGTCGAGTTCGCGAAGGTCGGCGACCTCACCCGGCGGCTCCTGGAGAGAGCGCTGTCCAACGAGGTCATCACCCCGGGCAGGACGACGCACAACGACGTCGCCCGCTGGCTGGAGCAGAAGCTGCACGACCACTACCTGCTGCGCGGCTGGTTTCCGACCGTCTACACCCACCTCCCGGACGGCAGCGAGATCGGCGGCACCGAGCGCGTGATCCAGCGCGGCGATGTCCTGCAGATCGACTGGGGCACCGGCCGGAACCACTTCTCGACCGACATCAAGCGTTTCGCCTACGTCCTGCGCGAAGGCGAGACCGAGCCGCCCGCCGGCGTGCTGAACACGTTCGCCGAATCGAAGAAAGTGCAGGAGATCATCCGCAAGCACGTCCGCTCGGGCCGCACCGGCCGCGAGCAGCTCGACGAACTGAAGCAGATCCTCCGGGACGCCGGCTACGTCTACACCGAGCTGGAAGTGGCCGCCCAGGACGCCCCCGGCATCGAGGTCAACGTCGGCATGCACGGGGCCGGCAACATCGGCCACGAGATGGCCGCGAGCCTGTTCGAGATCTACCCGGAACGCACGAAGTACGTCGTCCGCCCCAACTCGATCATCTCCCTCGAGTACATCGTCTTCATGCCGGCCGAGGAGTGGGACGGCAACAAGATCCCGATCAACGTCGAGGAGAACGCCCTGATCACCGAACGCGGCATCGAGTGGCTCCATCCGCCGCAGGCGCGGGTGCTGGTGATTCGGTGACGCGGCGGCGGGTGACGACGCTATCGCCCTCTATAGTGACTTCAACTCACTTCACAAGGAGAACCAGGATGAAGCGTCCGCTCCCGACCGTTCTCGCCACGGTCCTGGCGACCATCGCCATCGCCGCACCGGTTTCGAGTGCCGAACCGGACGACGTGCGCTCGAGGTGGGAAACCTCCTGCATGATCCGGCACGACAAGTTCGACTACGTCTTGCCGGGCGCCATGCGCCGCAACGACATCGACATGTGGATCGTGATCGACCGGGGCCGCGGCACCCAGCCGATGACGCTCGACTTCGCCATCTCCACGGTCAATGGCCAGGGGTTCTTCATCTTCACCGACCGCGGCGGCGACCGCATCGAACGAATCCAGCTCGGGCCCGAGACCGATCTCGCACGGGAATGCGGCGCCTACGACCGGTTCGGACGGTTCGAAGAGCTGCGGTCGATCGTCGAAGAGCGCGATCCTCAGACCATCGGCCTGAACTATCTCGCGGTTCCGTACGAGAGCGAAGGCCTTCACATCGCGGACGGCCTCACGTACACCGACTTCAAGTTCCTCACGAGCGAACTGGGCGAGAAGTACGCGGCCCGCTTCACCTCGGCCCAGCACCTGATCGCGGACTTCCACGGCGAGCGGGTCGCCGGCGAGATCGTTGAAATGGCCAAGATCGGCGACCTTACCCGGCGGCTCATCGAACGGGCACTCTCCAACGAGGTCATCACGCCCGGCAAGACGACGCACAACGACGTCGCGCGCTGGCTGGAGCAGAAGCTGCACGACCACGATCTGCTGCGCGCCTGGTACCCGACCGTCTACAGCCACCGTCCGGACGGCAGCGAGATCGGCGGCACCGAGCGCGTGATCCAGCGCGGCGATGTCCTGCAGATCGACTGGGGCGCCGGCCGTAATAACTTCTCGACGGACATCAAGCGCTTCGCCTACGTCCTGCGCGAGGGCGAGACCGAGCCGCCGCCGGTTGTGCTGAACACGTTCGCCGAATCGAAGAAGGTGCAGGAGATCATCCGCAAACACGTCCGCTCCGGCCGTACCGGCCGCGAGCAATTCGACGAGTTGAAGCAGATCATCCGGGACGCGGGCTACGTCTACACCGAGCTCGAGGAGGCGGGCCCCGACGCGCCCGGCATCGAGGTCAACGTCGGCATGCACGCGGCCGGCAACATCGGCCACGACATGGCCGCCAGCCTGTTCGAGATCTTCCCCGAACGGACGAAGTACGTCGTCCGTCCCAACTCGATCATCTCGCTCGAGTACATCGTCTTCATGCCGGCCGAGGAGTGGGACGGCAACAAGATCCCGATCAACGTCGAGGAGAACGCGTTGATCACCGAGCGCGGCATCGAATGGCTCCACCCGCCGCAGTCGCGGGTGCTGGTGATTCGGTAGTGCACTCGACAGTCCGATCTGCGATCTCCGTACTGGTTCTGTGTCTGTGCACACCGGCGGCTGGGGCCCAGACGATCCAGGAGGAAACCCTGCGGCGGATGCAGCAGCAGATCCGGAACGACAAGTTCGACCATGTGCTGCCCAAGGCGATGCGGAACAACGGCGTGGACATGTGGATCCACGTGATTCGTGCTCGGAATCCCGATCCGATCGCCAGGAACCTGGGCGGCGAGTCCGGCGTCTTCGTGTTCACCGACCGGGGCGGCGATCGGATCGAAAGGGCGATCCTCGGCGGGACCGACGAGGCGCTATGGGGAGACGAGGCCTACGACCTGTTCGTGGGCGAGGAGGGGATCGAGGGAGATCCGGGCTGGCAGAACGTCGTCGGCGATTTCGTGGCCGAGCGCAACCCCGAGCGGATCGCGGTCAACTTCTCGAAGCAGAACCCCGTCGCCGACGGCATCTCACACACGGACCACGAAACGTTGGCCGCCGCGCTGGGCGAGAAGTACGCGTCCCGGATCGTCTCGGCGGAAGGCGTGATCGGCGATTTCCTGGCGGGCATCGTGGTCGGCGAGATCGCGCTCGCCGGCTACTTCGGGATGCTCACGATGCAGACCCTGGACGAGGAGTTCGCGAAGATCGAGCCTGGCGTCACGCGGCTCGAGGAGCTAGACGGCAACGTCTTCGTCCGGGACCCGGACGGCAACGAGGACAACAACAACGAGTACGTGCTGCAGCGGGGCGACATCATCACGATCCTGAACGGCGCCGGCGAGGGCTACTTCGTCGCCGACCTGGGCGGCAATGGCTACGTGTTGCAGGAGGGTGAAACGGAGTTGCCTCAGCGCGTGCAACGGATCTGGGACCACGCGATGCAGGTCCGTGAGATCCTGCGCGCCAACATCCGGATCGGCCCCTCCGCCGGCGAGACCCTGTCGCTGCTCGCCGGGAAGATCGAGGAGGCGGGCTTCCTCTACATCGACCGGGACCAGTACGACCCGACGCTCGATCCAACTAAGACCCAGGTCCACCTCGACCTCCACGCCCAGGGGCGGCGCGACATGGACGCGCCCCGGATCTCACCGCTAGGCGGCGACTGGCAGCGCGAGATGAAGCTCCCCCTGTTTCACAGCTTCACGCTCGAGTACATGGTCCACATGCCGGTGCCCGAATGGGGTCCCGGCAAGCACCTGTACATCGCCTTCCACGACGGCGCGATCGTCACTCCACGCGGCATTGAGTTTCCGTATCCCCCGGACCCGGGGATCCGGGTCATCCGGTAGCTAGCCCTTCTCGTCGTCGCCCCACCAGCGGCGGAGGCGTTCGGCGATCGCCTTCTCCGAGCCCTGGTCGGACGGCTCGTAGTAGCGGCGGCCGGAGAGGCCTGGCGGCAGGTACTCCTGCTCTTCGAAGTGGCCCTCGAAGTCGTGGCCGTACTTGTAGTCCCTGCCGTAGCCCATGCCGCGCATCAGGCCCGTGACCGCGTTGCGAAGGTGCAGCGGCACCGGTTCGTGCGGGGCGTTCCGCACGTCCTCCGTCGCCCGATTCAGGGCCACGTAGGCGGCGTTGCTCTTCGGCGACGTCGCCAGGTACACGGTCGCCTCGGCAAGAGGGATGCGGCCTTCGGGCAGGCCGATGAAGTGGACCGCCTGCTGGGCGGCTACCGCGACCGGCAGGGCTCCAGGATTCGCCAGCCCGATGTCCTCGGCCGCCAGGATGACCAGCCGGCGGGCGATGAAGAGCGGATCCTCGCCGGCCTCCAGCATGCGGGCCAGCCAGTACAGGGCGCCGTCGGGCGACGAGCCCCGGACCGACTTGATGAAGGCCGAGATCGTGTCGTAGTGGCTATCGCCGGCCTTGTCGTACTGGGGTGTCCGGCGCTGTAGTGCGTCCGAGATCTCCTCGACACCAATCCGGCGCGTGCCGTCCCCGGCCGGCTCGGCCGCCACGACCGCCATCTCCAGGGCGTTCAGAGCGACGCGGGCATCGCCGTTCGCGATGTTCACGAGGTGCGCCACCGCGTCCGGCTCCAGTTCCGGGGCCAGCAGGCCCAAGCCGCGGTCCTCGTCAGACAACGCGCGCTCGACGATCCCGGTCATCGCATCTTCGTCCAGGGCGTGCAGCGTGAACACGCGGCAGCGCGAAAGCAGCGGCGCGTTGACCTCGAAGGACGGGTTCTCTGTCGTCGCTCCGATGAAGGTGATCGTGCCGTCCTCGACGTGGGGCAGGATGACGTCCTGCTGAGCCTTGTTGAAGCGGTGGATCTCGTCGACGAACAGAATCGTCGGGCGGCCGTAGAGCGAGCGGAGGTCGTTGGCGCCCTTGACCGCCTTGCGCAGGTCCGC
>JAPOVF010000181.1 GCA_026708285.1 Acidobacteriota bacterium | reverse complement strand
CTCCCCGGCGGCTCGGTGCCGGAACTCTCGGCGGTCTGAAGCGTGGGCGGCAGGTGGTGTGGATGAACGACGTCGTCCTTCGCCACCAGGACCGCGCGTTCGATGCAGCTCTCGAGCTCCCGCACGTTGCCGGGCCAGTGATAGCTCATCAGCATGTCGATCACGGCGCTCGAGAGGCGGCGCACGTTGGCGCCGTTGACGCGCGCGTAGCGCTCCAGGAAGAAGTCGGCCAGTTGGACGATGTCCGACTTGCGCTTGCGCAGTTGCGGTACGTGGATGGGGAACACGTTCAGGCGGTAGAAGAGGTCCTCCCGGAACTCGCCGTTCGCGGTCATCTCGGACAGGTCCTTGTTGGTGGCGGCGATGATCCGCACGTCCGTCTTCAGGGTGCGACTGCCGCCGACTCGTTCGAACTCCCGCTCCTGCAGCACCCGTAGCATCTTGATCTGGATCAGCAGGGGCACGTCGCCGACCTCGTCGAGAAAGATGGTGCCCGTGTGAGCCAGCTCGAAGCGGCCCTTGCGCTGCTGGATCGCGCCGGTGAAGGCGCCGCGCTCGTGGCCGAACAGCTCGCTCTCGATCACGCTCTCGGGCAGTGCCGCGCAGTGAACCTTGACGAAGGGCCGGTTGGCGCGGGCGCTGTTGTAGTGGATCGCCTGGGCGACGAGTTCCTTGCCGGTACCCGTTTCGCCGGTGATCAGGACGCTCGTGTTGCTGCCGGAGACCGTGGCGATCTGGTCGTACACCTCCTGCATCTCGTGCGAGTTGCCGACAATGTTGGCTGGTCGGAAGCGATCGCGGAGCTGGGCGCGCAGCCGCTCGTTCTCCTCTTCGAGTTGTTCCCTCTCCTCCTCGGCCGTGCGGCGCAGCTTGACCGCCTGGGCGATCAGCGAGCCGGCGATCAGGAGCAGACGGACGTCTCCGTTCAAGTCGTGGTCGGGGTCGTAGGAGCGATCGACGCTGAGCGCGCCGTAGGTTTCGTTGCCCGTGCGAATGGGCACGCACAGGAAGGAGACCTCCGCGCTCTTGCCTCGACGGGTGCGATCCAGGAAGGTCTCGGACTCGCTCGTCTTCGGGATCACCTCCGGCTCGCCGGTCTCGATCACCTTGCCCGTCACGCCCTCGCCCAGGCGATAGCGGACCTGGGAGGTCTGCTGGCCGCTCAATCCGTGGGCGACCTCGATGCGGATGTCGCCGGTCTTCCGGTTCAGCAGCGTGATCGTGCCGTGCTTCAGATTCAGATGCTCGGCCAGCGTGGAGAGCGCGGGCTGGGTCACGTCACGCAGGTCCAGGCTCTCGCTGAGTGTCTGGCTCAGCCGGTACAGAAGTTCGAGTTCCCTGGGTTCGCGCGAGTTCAAGACCGTTCAACCCCTCGCCGTGTCAGGAGGGATGCGGATTCGCCCTGGTACAGGGGCTCCGCGACTCGAAGCCGTACCGGACAGCACCCGATCATCGCGGCCGACGTGTTCCCTCCTTGGCAGCGAATGTCAGTTGCCTTCGACCGGGAATCCTGCCACACCCGGAGCGTCGCGCGATAGCGTGCTCTCGATAGCGATGAGCCGCAAACCTGCCGAACCCTCTTCCGGCGCGCGCCGACCGTCGGAGTTCTCCGACGGCCATGGCCTTGAGCCGCTCGAACCGCTCGATCTGAACGCGGTCGGTTCCTTCTCGGACCTGCTGTCGGCGATGAAGTCGACATCCTTCGGCGGCCGTCAGCTTGGCGAGGCGGCGGATGTGCTCCATGACATGGCGGCGGACCCGGACTGCCTGGTGGTCGGCACCTTCACCGGAGCGATGACGGCGGCCAAGCAGGGGCTGGTGCTCTGCGAGATGATCGACCACGGGTTGCTCGACGCGATCGTCTGCACGGGGGCGCTGATGGTCCATGGCTTCGTCGAGTCGGCGGGGATGGTCCACTTCAAGGTGCCGGCGGGCGCCGTTGCGCTCGACGACCGCGCGGCGTACTACGAGGGTTTCGACCGCATCTACGACACGCTCGAACTGGAGAGCAACCTGGACCAGGTGGAACTCATCGTGCATTCCATTCTGGACCGGTGGCCCGAGGAAGAGATCGCCTGTTCGCGCACCTTGAACGAGGCGTTCGGGCGCTGGCTGAGCGAAGCGTGGGGTGCGCCGGCGAAAGCGGAGCCGGTCGAAAGGGAGCCGGTGCGCGGCGTGCTGTCTTCCGCCTGGAGTCGCGGTGTCCCAGTCTACGTGCCGGCGTTCACGGACTCGGAGATCGGGCTCGATTTCGCGCTCTTCAACCGGGCCCGGCGCCGGCGCGGAGAGACGCCGATCCGGTTCGATCCGTTCCTCGATCTGGAGCACTACACGGCACTCGTCGCCGGGGCGAAGCGGCTCGGCATCTTCACCGTCGGCGGCGGCGTGCCGCGGAACTGGGCCCAGCAGGTGGCGCCCTACCTGGAAGCGGCGGCGCGGCGGGCGGGTGAAGACGCACCCGCGCGGCGTTTCCGGTACGGCGTGCGGATCTGCCCGGAGCCTGAGCACTGGGGCGGGCTCTCCGGCTGCGGTTACAGCGAAGGTGTCTCCTGGGGCAAGTTCGTCCCCGTCTCCGAAGGCGGTCGCTTCGCGGAAGTCCCGGCCGACGCGACCCTAGTGTGGCCACTGCTCGTGGCTGGCGTGCTGGAGCGGATGGGCCTGCGCTAGCGGTACCCTAGCGCCGCTGCAGTTTCACTGCAGTCCCTACCGCCAGCAGCTCGGCGGCGCCGCTGGTGATCACCGACGTCGTGAAGCGCACCGCGACCACGGCATCGGCGCCCAGGCTTTCCGCCTCCGCGACCATGCGGTCAAGCGCCTGCTCGCGGCTCTCGGCGACCATCTTCGTGTACTCGGTGACCTCGCCGCCGACCAGGTTGCGGAGCGCCGCCGTGATGTCCCTGCCGACGTGGCGGGCGCGGATCGTGTTGCCGCGCACCAGTCCCAGCGTCTGCGTGATGTCGTGTCCGGCGATCGTCTCAGTGGTTGCAATCAGCATTCAGGGGCCCTCATCGCTGCACGTCCTTGTACTTGTCCGTCTTCCGGGCGATCAACTGCTGGCGGAGCACCGACAGCAGCAGGAGCGCCAGACCTCCGTAGAGCGCGCCGACCGCGAGCTTGATGTAGAGCGGCGCCCCGTCGTCGATGACGAGGGCGTAGATCGCGACACCGCCCAGCGCGAGCACACCGGCGAGGAAGAGCAGCCAGCCGAGCCCGCGGGTGATACCGACCGTGGTGTCTGCCATTTACTGTGCCTCCTCTGTGTGACGTTCAGACTGCCTGCTCGACGGCGACCTCGGTACCGACCGGGCAGGTCACGCCGGTGCCGCCGAGGCCGCAGTAGCCGCCGGGGTTCTTGGCCAGGTACTGCTGGTGGTAGTCCTCGGCGAAGTAGAAGTCGGGTGCGTCGAGGATCTCGGTCGTGATCGGGCCGTAGCCGGCGGCGGCGAGCCGCTCCCGGTACGCCGCCAGCGAGGCCTTCGCCGTCTGTCGCTGCTTCCTGGAGCAGGCGTAGATGCCGGAGCGGTACTGGGTGCCGACGTCGTTCCCCTGGCGCATGCCCTGGGTCGGGTCGTGGCTTTCCCAGAAGATGCGCAGCAGCTCGTCGTACGAGATGCGTTCGGGGTCGAACACGACCCGGACCACCTCGTTGTGGCCGGTCAGCCCGCTGCAGACCTCCTGGTAGGTCGGGTTGGGGGTGGCGCCGGCGGCGTAACCGACCGCGGTCGTGATGACTCCGGGGGCTTCCCAGAACTTGCGCTCGGCGCCCCAGAAGCAACCGAGGCCGAACATCGCCAGCTCGCTCCCCTCCGGGTAGGGCGGCGCGATCGGCGCGTCGAGGACGTAGTGTCGCGGAGCAACAGGCATCGTTTCGGCGCGGCCGGGAAGCGCCTCGCCCGGCTTCGGCATGCGGGCCTTGTGGAGGAACCAGCTCATGCAGGGGATTGTAGCCCGGCGGCGCTACGGAACGGGGTTCAGAGACTCCCGATGCGCGCGGATCGCATGCTCGATTCGTTCGACAATCTCGGGGTGCAGGGCCGCGATGTCGAACCGTTCTCCCAGGTCGGTGCTGAGGTCGAAGAGGAGCGGGGGATCGTGGACCTGCTCGTTGTCGAAGCCGCGCCAGGCGAGTTCGCCCTCCTTGCCCAGGGATTCCCAGGATTCGAGGACGAGCTTGTGGTCGCCGACGCGGTAGGCCCATAGCCGGCCCCGGGTGCCGTAGTAGAACCACTCGTTCCTCGGGCTGGGCTCGGCACGAAGCAGGGTGCCGGAGAGGTCGATCGAGTCGAGGTCGCGGTGCGGCAGTTCGGCGCCGGTGATCGCGGCCAGGGTTGCCATCAGGTCAACCTGGACGCCGATGTCAGAGGTAGTCGCGGGCTCGATCGTGCCCGGCCACCAGAAGATGCCCGGGACACGCAGACCGCCTTCCCAGGCGGTGTGCTTGCCGTCCCGGAATGGGCCGGGCGAGCCGCCCAGGTCGTAGTAGGTGAGCCAGGGGCCGTTGTCGCTGGAGAACACGACCAGGGTGTCGCCGGCGACGCCTCCTTCCTCCAGTGCGGCGACCACTTCGCCGACAGACCAGTCGAGTTCTTCGATCACGTCGCCATAGAGGCCCGCGCGGCTGTGGCCTTCGAATTCGGGCGACCGAAAGATCGGGACGTGGGGCATCGTGTGGCCCAGATAGAGGAAGAACGGCGAATCGGCCCCGATCTGCTGGCGTAGCCAGGCCACGGATTCCTCCGTGTAGCGCCGGGTCAGGGTTGGCTGGTGGGTCGGCGTCTCGATGACTCCCTTCTGCCGGAAGAGCGAGAAGACGAAGTCCTCGCTGGTCGCGTTCTTCATCCCTTCGTAGGTGTGGGGCACTTCCGGCCTCCGGCCGCCGTCGTTGAAGTCCTCGACGCCGTAGAAGTAGTCGAAGCCTGCGTCGTTGGGGTGCACACCTCCGGCCTCGAAGCGGCCGGACATGCCCCACTTGCCGATGTAGGCTGTGGCGTAGCCGGCGGCCTGGAACATGTCGCCCAGGGTCGTCTCGTCCGCCGGCAGGTTGGACCAGCGATTCAGCTCGCCTCCCTGGATGCGGATCGGCATCCGGCCGGTGGCGAGCGCGATGCGGCTCGGGTTGCACAGCGGGCTCGAGGCGTAGAACGAGGTCCAGCGCTGGCCTTGGGCCGCCAGCCGGTCGATGTTCGGCGTGCGGATCAGCGGGTGGCCGTAGGAGGACAGATCGCCGTAGCCCATGTCGTCGGTGAGGATGATGACGACGTTCGGGGGTGTGGGCGCGGGTTCCTCGCCCGCGGACGGCGCGGAACCGGATTTCGGTCCGCAGGCGGACGACAGGAACACCAGGACAAGGGCTGGGACCGTTGCAGCTTGCCTGAACGCGCCGCGGGTTTTCCCGACGATGTCCCTACATCTGTTTGCCGGCGTCATCTTCGATCCGGAGGAGGAGAGGAGAGTACCGGAGCTACGCTGCCACCTTGCTGGCCGGCTCCGTACTGGTAGCGTTTGGAATCGGTTCAGGAGACGGGGAGGTCACCATGAGGAAGCGGGTGCGGGGCATTCACGAGGTCTTCGCCTCCGACCCGGCACGAGCCGACTGGGAGGTGTGGGGCCGCCAGGCCGATCCCAGCACGCGGCGTGGTTTCCTCAAGGGTCTCGGCGCGATGACCGCGCTGGTCGGTTCGAAGATCGTCTTCTCGGACTTCATGCCCGCCGGCCTGATTCCGGCGGCGTACGCGAACCAGGCCGAGCCGTTCGCCATCGAAGGCAAGGACGGCCTGACGGTGCTCAACGACCGGCCGCTGTGCGCGGAAACCCCCGCGCACCTCTTGAACGACGACGTGACGCCTGCGCACCGGCTGTTCGTCCGCAACAATGGCCTTCCGCCGGAGGACGTGGACGGACGGAACTGGACCTTGACGGTCGACGGCGAGTCCGCTGCCGACACGAAGACGTACTCTCTGGGCGATCTGAAGGAGCGCTTCGAGAACGTCAGCCGCCAACTGGTGATGGAGTGCGGCGGCAACGGCCGCTCGGAGTACGACCCGCCGGCGTCCGGCAACCAGTGGACGGTGGGCGCCGTGGGGTGTCCGCGCTGGGACGGCATCCGCTTGCGCGACGTCCTGGAGGATTGCGGTTACCGGGACGACACGGTCTACGTCGCCTATTACGGCGCGGACCGCACGGCCGACGGAGGCGTCCCCATCTCGAGGGGCGTGCCGATGGCCAAGGCCCTCGAGGCCGAGTCGATGATCGCCTGGGGCATGAACGGCGAGCCGCTCCACCCGATGAACGGCCATCCGCTGCGCCTCGTGTTCGGCGGCTGGCCGGGATCCACTTCGGGCAAGTGGCTGAGCCGGATCGCGATCCGGAACATCGTCCACGACGGGCCGAAGATGACCGGCATGTCCTACAAGGTGCCGTGCGAACCGGTGGCGCCAGGTACCGAAGTCGCCCCCGAGGACATGTGCATCATCGAGGCGATGCCGGTCAAGTCCTTGATCACCTATCCCCAGAGCGGCTATCAACACCCGGTGGGCGAAGTCCTGTCGCTCCACGGCCACGCCTGGACCGGCGACAATCAGGTCGAACGGCTGGACGTCTCGATCGACTTCGGCCGTACATGGATCCGGGCCGATCTGCAGCCGCCGGCGAACCGCCTCGCCTGGCAGAACTGGGATCTCGACCTGGAGTTCCCGGAGGCCGGCTACTACGAAGTCTGGGCGCGAGCCGCCGACGCGAACGGCGACGTGCAGCCGGTGGTCTTGCCCGGCTGGAACCCGCGCGGCTACCTGAACAACGCCTGCCACCGGATCGCCGTGTATGTGGCTTAGAGGCTTGCACAGACTGGGTGCCCCGGCCTTCTGGCCGGCCTTGCTCGTCGCCCTGACGTCCCTGGCGGCCGCGCAGGAGCCAGCCACTCCAGTGGACGCCGAAAGCGGCCTCGTCAAGGACGAAGCCGGGACCTGGAAGGTAGCCCGCGACCACTGCACCGAATGCCACTCGGCCACGTTGCTGTCCCAGAACCGCACGAGCCGCGACGGCTGGATCAGGACGATCCGACGCATGGAGAAGGACGAGGGTCTCGAGCCGCTGGGTGACCTGGAGGAGCCGATCCTCGACTATCTGGCCGCGAACTACGGGGTGCATGTCAAGCCGACCGAACTGCGGCGAAGGCGGGCGCCGCTGCGACAACCCCCGGTCGCTGACGGAGAGTAAGCGGCGCGTGCCGGAGTCCCTCGATCAGCGGGTGGAGGCGCTTGAGGCGCGAGTCCGCGAGCTGCGCGAGGAGGTGGCGGCGCTGCGTGGCGGGAGCGAAGGCGAGCGACCCGCAGTGACGTCGGAGGCGGCAGAGGCTGCCGCGCCGCCGGCCAGCTCCAGCGCGGCTGCCTCCGCGGCGAGTTCCGGGCCCGTCGAGACCGCGCCGTCGGCGGCAAGACCCCGAACACCCAAGCGCACCGCCTGGCGCGACATCGACTTCGAGTCGCTGATCGGTGGCCGGTGGCTGAACCGGATCGGCATTCTCACGCTCCTGATCGCGGCCGCCTTCTTCCTGCGCTACGCCTTCGAGAACGAGTGGATCGGGCCGACGGGACGCGTTCTGATCGGGCTCGTGAGCGGTCTTGCCCTCGCCGGCTACGGCGAGTGGCTCGCCAGGCGCAAGATGCGCTACTTCGCCGAGGGGATGACGGCACTCGGCGCCGGCGTCGTCTATCTCTCGGGCTACGCGGCGTGGGACTTCTACGCCCTCGTGCCGCAACCGGCGGCGTTCGCGTTTCTCGCTCTCGTCACCGCCGCGGTCATCGGCCTGTCGGTGCGGCGCGACTCGCAGCGGCTGGCGGCCCTGGCGCTCGCTGGCGGCTATCTGACGCCCGCGCTGCTCAGTACCGGCACGGACGCCCAGGTCGTGCTCTTCAGTTATCTGGCCCTGCTCAGCGCCAGCCTGCTCGCGCTGGCCCTCCTCCGCGGTTTCCGCGTCCTGGCGCCGGCCGCCCTGGTCGCAACGGCTGGCTACTTCATCGCCTGGTACGTCGAGTTCTACGAGGGCGAGCGGCTGCTCTCGACCGCCCTTTTCGGCACGCTCTTCTACGCCATCTACTTCGCTCTGCCCATTGCTCGCGTGCGCCAGGCCCGGCGGCTGCGCCCGACCGAGCTCGGTGTACTGGTTCTGTCGCTCGGCTTCTACGTGCTGTTGCTGCAGCAGCTCCTCTACGAGGACCAGCGGTGGTTCCTGACGGGCGCCGTCCTGGCCCTGGCAGCGGTCCACCTGGCGGTGTCCCGCGCGCTCGGAAGCTGGAGCGGAGGGGAAGAGCGGAGAACCCGGCAACTGCAGGCATTGTTCGCCGTCCTCGCCGCCTTACTGGCCACGATCGCATTCCCGATGCGGCTCGAGGGTGACTGGATCACCCTGGCGTGGACCGCGGAGGCCGTGGCGCTGGCGATTGCCGGAACGCGGCTGCCGGCGATCTGGATGCGCGTCTTCTCGGTCGCGCTCTTCGGCGTCGTGCTGCTGATGACACCGGCAGCCTTCGGCGGGCAGCGCGACATCCTCTTCATCAACCTGCGCTTCCTGACCCTGGCCGGAGTAGCAGCCGGACTGGTCGCCGCCGCCGTCTACGTGCGCAGCCGGCTGAAGACCAGGGTGCGGATGGAGGCGCCGGTCTGGGCAGCCACGCTCGGCATCGCCAACGTGGTCGCCCTGGTCGCGGTGTCGACCGAGATGTGGGACGTCGTTCAGGCACTCGACGTCGACCTCGACCTCGATCTGGCCGCGCAGGTCGTCCTGTCGGCCGTCTGGCTCCTGTGGGCGGCCGGCCTGATCGCCGCCGGCATCCGCCGCGGCGCCGCCGGCCTGCGCTGGCAAGGCTTGGCGCTGCTGCTCGTCGTGGTCGGCAAGACCTTCCTGATCGACCTGTCCTTCCTCGAGCAGGGCTACCGGATCCTGTCGTTCCTGATCGTCGGCGCGCTGCTCGTGGCGGTGTCGTTTCTGTACCAGCGGACTCGGCGTGGTCCGGGTTCTGGCGGATCGAGCTGAAGGTCACGGTCTCACGTCGCGTGCTGCCACGAGATCGCCGAAGTCGGTGCCGAGCAGGCGATCCGCCAGGCGGAACGCTCGCGAGGCTTGCGGCGCCGAAGGAGGCCCGGGTTCGCTTAGAGCGGGGTTCAGCGTGAAGCGCAGAAACCCGCCTATGGGCCCGGGCCCGAACAGGAGCGTGGCTTCGGGTTCTTCCGCCGGCTCGGCCAGGCGGTAGTTGTCGCCGTCCGCCACCAGATCGATCGTGCCGGTGTCCGTGAGAGTCCGTTCCGTCGTCCTGCCGCCACCGCAGACGCGCTGGTTGTCGGCTGTCTCGACCACTGCGCGCTCAAGGAGGTCCGGCCGGTAGTCGAGCCGTTCGCCTTCGGCGATGGCCAGGCAGAGGAGAATGAGCGGAAAGTCGCCGAGAGCGCCGGCAAGGGTGTTCACGCCGGCGCCGAGGCGCGGGTTGAGTTCGGTGGGCAGGAACCCCTCCTCGGCCAGGACACCGTCGATGCCGAACGACCCGCGGAAGCCGACGTGCTCGCGCAGCGCGATGCCGACGCGGCCGGCGAGTTCGCGCATCGTCTCGCGATCCTCGGGTCTCGGATCGAACCAGGTCGAGCAGCCGGCGTAGAAGAGGCGGTCGCCAGTCGCCGGCCGCAGGACCAGCATCTCAACGGGTCGGAAGGCGACGGTGGTGTCCGGAAACACGACGCCGTGGATGCTCGCTGGAATCCCCTCCAGGAAGGGCATGACGCGGACGCGGTCGGCGATTCGCGCCAGGTCCGCTGCGGCCGCCCGTCCGTCGTCGTCGGGCCGGACCCACCGCAGGGCGACGGCGCCGGCATTGGCGCCTTCGCGGGCGTCCGGTGCCCAGACGGTGCCGTGGCCTCGGTCGAGAGCGCTGGCGGCGGCGCGAAGCGCTTGGTACTCGGCCGGAACGACCCGGGAGGGTGCGCGCGGCACGCCGACGTCGTCCCAGAAGGCGTCGATGACGACCTTGTCTTCGAGAGCCTTCCACGCCGCGGGGCGCGCGGCGTAAGCCCTTCGTCCCGCCACTGGCCGTGGCTCAGCCAGGGGGTCGGTGTGGAGCGTCCGCGCCGTGCCGTTCGGATCCCAGGCGTCCACGGCGTCCTGCACCTCGGGCGGAAGGTCGGCCAGGGCCTGCTGGACATTGCGGTTGTGGTCCAGCGGATCCGTGCCTCGAACGTCGAGCACCCGCAACTCTGCATCTGCCCGGGGCGGCAGCGGTCCGGTGCCCAGGCTTCCCGCGACCACGAAGGGCCGCGCGGCGCCGAGCCCCCGGAGCTCGCGCGCCACGTTTCCGAGCCCGACGGCGATGTTGCCGGGCAGCACGAACCTGCGGCCTTCGAAGACGGGCCGCAGGAGTGCCTTGTAGTACGCCCTCGCTTCTTCCAGAAGCGGCGAAGTCGGAATGTCGCTCACGATGACGCTCCTCAGTGCCGGACAGTCACGCACCGGAGGGTCATCAGCGAGACGGCCACTCCGGCAGGGGAGAGGTCCGTCAGGTGTGATGTTCAGGCTGTCGGACGGTGGCCGACGGGACGAACCTCTCCACGAGCGCCGCACATGAGCGCGCCGCCGGTAGTCAGGTTCTGCGTCGAACAGATCCGATCCATGGGCGGCGGACCATAGCACGGATAAGCTCGGGTGGAGTCGCGGAACGCCAAGGAGGCGCCCATGAGACGGTTCATGAAGCTACTGCCCCTGTTGGGCTCTGCCGTGCTCTCGTTGGGCTTGATCTGTGTCATTAGGACGTTCGGTGCGTGGGAGAGCTACCACCACTGTGAGTTTGAAGGGCCAGACAGGTTCTACTTGAGGTCGCCGGTAACCGTGTCGCCGGAGCGCCACCGTGTACGGGTCGGGAACCTCTTCGTCACATGCGAGGTGACCGATCAAGGTGCCAAGCCCGGGTTCCAGCTCGTGTTGGGCTCTGTCAACCACGTAGAGGAGCCCGGAGAGCGGAGCTACACTCTCGAGGTCCGCAAGCCTCCTCGCGAGTATCAACCGTATTCGGTCAAAGGTGCCGAAGGCGTCTACGCGGCCGTCGGACGGGAGGCATGGGATTTGATCTCCGTCATGGCCAGCAGGCGGGGAGAGACGCTTGAGGTCAAGGTCTGGCCGGAAGACACGCCTCCCGGCCGCGGTGCGCCGTCAGTGCGGGTCCAGGTCCGAATGCAAGGCTTCCGGAAAGCGCTGAAGGACCTTCGCAAAGCCGATTGTTCGCTGTTCCCGAAGTCCTCCTGAACACTGCCGGCTTGCTGGCTGCTGGTTAGGGAATCGACACACCCACGTCCTCTCGCCAGTTCGTGAGCGCCGCCATCATCTCCTCGACCCGCTCCGGTTCATCGTCGGCGAGGTCCGTCGTCTCGCCGAGGTCGGCCTCCAAATCGAAGAGCATGGGCACGGGATCGACGACGTCCTCGCCTTCCGCTGCGGCGGCCTGCTGCGTCCGCCGGTCGATGACGAGCTTGTAGCGGCCGTCGCGCACGGCGGCGCCGCGCCAGAACTGGCCGGCGCTGCTCCAGAAGAGCGGCCGCGACGGCAGGTCCTGGCCGTCGAAGAGCACCGGCCCGACGTCGATGCCGTCGAACGGCAGGTCGGGATGCGCCGCGCCGCCGGCCATGGCGAGGACCGTCGGCATCACGTCAAGCGTGGAGGTGATCGCGTCGGAGGTCGAACCACCGGCGATCCGGCCCGGCATGGCGGCGATCGAGGGGACACGGTGCCCGCCCTCCCAGTAGCTGGCCTTGTGGCCGCGCAACGGGCCGTTGGAACCCAGCGGCGTTGCACCGTTGTCCGAGAAGAACCACACCAGCGTGTTCTCGGAGAGGCCTTGCTCCTCCAGGGCGTCGATGACCCGGCCGATGGCGGCGTCCATCGACTCGACCATCTCGCGGTAGGCGCGCTTCCGGTCGGTCACCGAGCCGACGCCCGGAAACTGGTCCTCGCCTGCATAGCGTTCCGCCGGGTCGTCCGGACCCTGGTACGGGTAGTGCGGTGCGTGGTGCGCGAGATAGAGGAAGAACGGCTCGTCCCGATGCTCCGCGATGAACCGCTCCGCATGATCGCCGATCAGGTCGGGCAGGTAGCCCTCTTCGTCCTCGAGTGTTTCGCCGCTCCACCAGTCGGGACGGCCCATCCGGTCGACGTGCGAGTGGTAGTCGATGTTGCCGCTGACGAAGCCCCGGAACTCGTCGAAACCGTGCAGGGGCGGCTTGAACTGCGGCAGGTAACCGAGGTGCCATTTGCCGAACACGGCGGTCCTGTAGCCTAGATCGCGGAAGGCTTCGCCGATCGTGTGGGCCTCGGCGTCGATGCCCTGGTGGTAGAGGGGACTGTCCGAGTTGGCGAGCAACACGGCGGGAACCCCCGCACGGTGCTGGTACCTGCCGGTGACCAGGCCGGCGCGGGTGGGCGAGCAGACCGCGCCGCTCGTGTGGAAGTCGGTCAGCCGTATGCCGGCTGCGGCCAGCCGGTCCAGGTTCGGCGTTTCGATCCAGCCGGAGAACGGGCTGATGTCGCCGTAGCCGAGGTCGTCGGCCATGATGACGATGATGTTCGGCGGCTGAGCGTCCTCGGCCGGCGGTGCGGCGCAGCCGATGGCCAGAGCAGCGACGCTGGCGAGGACGCCAAGCGGGGCGTCGAAAGCGCTCGGTGGGGTCTCTGTCATTGCCGGAGTCTGCCACCGGGCGCTATCTTCGACGAATCGTGCCCTATTGCCGTAGTTGCAGGTGAGCCGACTGCCAAGCACGGCCGGCCTGTTCGAGGACGCCGGCGAGCCGGGAACCGGGTCCGCCGCGCCGCTCGCCGAGCGGATGCGGCCCGCCACGTTCGACGAGTTCGTCGGCCAGGAGCACATCCTCGCCGAGGACAAGGTGCTGCGGCGGTCCATCGAAGCGGACAGGGTGCCGTCGCTCCTGTTCTGGGGGCCGCCCGGGTCCGGCAAGACGACCCTGGCGCGGCTGATCGCGACGACGACCCGTGCCCACTTCGAGCCGGTTAGCGCGGTGTCGGCCGGTGTCGCGGACCTGCGCAAGGCGGTCAAGGGCGCCAACGACCTCCGCTCGCTCTACGGCC
>JAPOVF010000084.1 GCA_026708285.1 Acidobacteriota bacterium | reverse complement strand
TGTACGCCCAAACCACCTTCCTCCTCGTCGTCGTGGCGGCGGATGTTATCCGGCCATGACGTGCGGGGAAGGAGGCGTCAGGGATCGAGTCAACGGGACTCGCTCTCCTTCTGCCGGGCAACGACAGCGCGAAACAACAGGAAGAGACCGATCGCCATCACCGCGACGGGCCAGAAATCGAGGATCTCATCCGCCCACTCCCACTCCGGAAAGCCGGCGATGACGAGCACGGCGCCCGGAATCAGCGGCCACCAGCGGTTTACCCGTTCGTAGAGCAGGGAAACGACGTAGATCAGGAGGAAGCCGGCCCCGAGGCCGAAGAGGGCGCTCTCGCCGTCGACGAACGAACGCGAGTACAGATCATCGTACGCCAGGCCGGAACCGAGTCCGATCAGGATCGCTCCAGGGATCAGCAGTCCGAACGCCTTCTTGTAGAAGTAACCCGCCGCGAAGACCCCGCCGACCAGGATCAGGAACAGATGGTCGGGCGAACCGCCCGTTCGCTCCAGCACCAGCAACGCCGCGCCCAGAACGATCAGGGCAAGGCCCGCGGCAACCTGGCCCGCCAGCGTCGGCCCTGCGTCCTCCGCCGGTGCCGGTGGCGGCTCGGGCGGTGCGGTGGGTGTCGATGCCGTTGCTTCGGACTCGGAGCCAGGCGACTGGGCAGCGGTGTCGTCGTTCATCTCGTTGCGTTCCATAGTCATTCCTCCCTTGCTGCTCTCTACGCACGATAAACCGGCCAGGTTCCATCCCGTGCCAGCGTACCGGCTGGAATTCCGCTGGTACGCTTGAGCCCCGAAACGCCTCGCAAGCTCGGAGTTTCGGCCCAGCCCGTCCTCGCCATGACCTTCCGCCACAGAACTCGCTCCGCTGCGTTCAGCGGCGAAAGCTCCTAGCCCATGCCAGTCTTCGAACGAGGCGACATCCGGATTCGATGGTGGGAAGTCGGCTCCGGCTACCCGGTGCTCCTCTTCGCGCCCGGCGGCATGCGGTCCGCCGCCGACATCTGGGGAACGAGCCCGTTCGATCCGCGGGACACGCTCTCGGAGTCGTTTCGGGTCATCTCGATGGACCAGCGCAACGCAGGCGGGTCGACGGCTCCGGTGACCGCCGCGGATGGCTGGCACTCGTACGCGGACGATCACCTGGCGCTACTCGATCATCTCGGCATCGAGCGCTGCCACTTGATGGGGGGCTGCATCGGCTCTTCGTACTGTCTGGGCGTGCTCCGGGCCGACACCTCCCGGGTCACCGCCGCGGTGCTCCAGAACCCGATCGGTCGTCACGAGAATCAGGATCTGTTCTACGGCATGTTCGATGCGTGGGCCGAAGCGCTCCTGGAGCACCGCAACGACGTGAACGCGGCGGACCTTCCCCCGTTCCGCGAGCGCATGTACGGTGGGGACTTCACGTTCAACGTCGACCGCGACTTCGTCGCCGGCATCCAGACGCCGCTTCTGATCCTCGCCGGAGACGACGCGTACCATCCCCGGCCGATCGCCGAGGAGATCGCCACCCTGGCACCGAACAACGAACTGATCCTCGAGTGGAAGAGCGAAGAGGCCGCGCCGGCCGCAGCCACCAGCGTCAGGGACTTCCTCCAACGACACACGCCCCAGAAGGCCGGGTGACGCCATGATCCGAGCAACTCTCTTCGGCCTGCTAGTGGCCCTGGGCGCCCCGCCGCAGCCTGCTGCCGGTTCGGAAGCCGCGCAGGACCCGCCGGTCGGCCGCGGCGTCGGCGATCTGACCGATGTGGTCGAGGTCACCGTGGTCAACGTGGACGTCGTCGCGACCAGCCGCAACGGGCGGCCGGCCCGGGACCTGACGCGCCAGAACTTCCGCGTCTTCGACAACGACGAACCGGTCGACATCGAGTACTTCGGCCGCGCCGACGGCAACGGCGATCCTGCCGGCGCAGCTCTGCTCCGCGAACCCCTGTCGATTGCCTTCTTCTTCGACAACACGCATCTCTCCGTCGCCAGCCGATCGGCGGTCCTGGAGCAGATCAAGGACTTCGCCCGCGGCCAGCTCGAAGCGGGCGACGGGAGCGCCCCGGTCCACGCCATGGTCGTCGCCTTCGACGGCGAGCTGCGGATGCTCATGGATCTGACGGCCGACTACTTCGCGCTGGCCCAGGGGCTGAACCGGGCCGAGGCCGCCCACCAGGTCTACACGGAGGCCAGCAACCTGAAGCGGCGATCCCAGGAGAGCTTCCTCCAGTTGATGGAGCAACTGAACGCCGACGCCCGCCGCTCCGCCGGCGGCATCGGCGCCCTGCGGACCACCCTCGCCGAGATGCTCGCGTACGCCCGGGTCCTGCACGAGGACAGCGCCCGCACCGCCGACGCGATCGAGGAAGTGGTCGAAGGCCTCGCTCTCGTGCCCGGCCGCAAGGCCTTCTTCCTGATCAGCGACGGCTTTCCTTCCCGGCCCTTCGACCGGCTCCTGCAACACGTCCAGAAGCGGGTCGCCGGCAGACGTGAGCAAGCCGGCGTCGAACTGATGCAAACCCGCATCATCGACGCCCCGGAGGGCTTCGACGCACCGAACAACCTGTACACCAGGAACTCCAACATCCAGGGCACCGCGGCGCTGACCACCACCTCCTTTCAGCAGCGGCTGTCCAACTACGACCTCAGTTCCCGCTTCTCCGAGATCGCCGCCCGGGCCAACTCGTACCGCGTCTCGTTCTACGCCTTCAAACCTCCCGAAACCGAGGTCGCGGCGGCAACGCTCTCCGAGCGCGTGGCCGACCAGCAGAAGCTGACCTACCTGTCCGACCTTCGGGGCGTCCTGCATCAACTCGCCGACGACACCGGCGGGCGGTCCTGGGTGTCGGGGCGCAACGTCGACGCCTTCTTCAATCAGGTGGCCGCAGACCTGGGCTCCTACTACTCGCTCGGCTACGTGCTGGACGAGTTCGTCGAGGGATCGGTCCACGAGATCCGCGTCAAGCCGAGACCGCGACACCTGCGTTTGAGGCACCGGACGAGCTACGTCGCCCGTTCGCTGCGCGAGCGGATCGCCGAGCGGACGGTGGGGGCCCTCCTGCTGGGCTGGACGGAGAACCCGCACGCGCTCCACATCGACAGCATCGAGTGGGACACGGGCGGCGGCGGCTACTACGACGTCGACTTCACGGTGTCGGTACCCCTGGGCAACCTGGCGATGATCGAACAGGCCGGCAACCGCACCGACCAGGTGCGCGTCGTCGCCGCGGTGCTGACCGAGGACGGGGAGCAACTGGCCCCCAGCCACATCGTCCTGCCCCTGACCATCCCCGCCCAGGACTGGGCGCAGGCGAAGGACCAGTTCTTCGCCGTCAGTTTCGAGTACGCGATTCCCCGCGGCCACCACCGCGTTGCCATCGGCCTCTGGGACGAGAACGGCGGCAACGGCTCGTACATTCGCCGCGAGTTCGACGTCCGCTGACAAGGGAGATACCGTGAAGAGCGCCAGCACCTCGGGCGGCGGTCCAATGGCCGACGCCGCCAACCACCGCACCGCGGCCGAACTGGAGAGCGGCTACAACCACGTTCTCGCCTCACCCGGCGACCACGGCACGCTCGAGATGATCGTCCGGCGCCCGGGGGTGAACCACCGCGAGACGGTCGAAGAGGGTCGACTCACGTTCGAGGCCGGCCTGGAGGGTGACACCTGGGACCGCCGCAAGGGCTACGTCACCGACGACGGCTCCCCGGATCCGGATGCGCAACTGACGCTGACGAACTCCCGCTTCGCCGACCTCATCGCGGGTAGCCGCGACCGTTGGCCACTGGCTGGAGACCAGCTCTACCTCGACCTCGACCTCGGCGCCGAGAATCTGCCGCCCGGCAGCAAGCTCCGCCTTGGCGAAGCGGTCATCGAGATCACGGCGCTTCCCCACACCGGGTGCAAGAAGTACGCGCAGCGCTTCGGCGCGGAGGCACTCAAGTTCACCGCCCAACCGGAAGGGAGGCGGCGCAATCTCCGCGGTATCTACGCGCGGGTCGTCGTGCCGGGAATCGTTCGGGTGGGCGACATCGCCCGCAAGATCCGCTGATCTCCATGGCGATTACCAAGGGCATTCGGCAGCTTGTCGCGGAGGCCGATGCAGTGATCGAGACCGTGACGGTTGACGAAGCGCGGGAGCGCCAAGCTCAGGGAGCCGTGATCGTCGACCTGCGGGACATCCGCGAGCGGGCACGCGAGGGCTTCATCCCTGGTTCCTTCCACGCTCCGCGGGGAATGATCGAGTTCTGGGTCGATCCCGTAAGCCCCTACTTCAAGGACATCTTCGGGAGCGGCCGGGATTTCATCTTCCACTGCGCGAGTGGCTGGCGTTCGGCGCTCGCGACGAAGGCCGTCCAGGACATGGGCCTCGAACCGGTCAGCCACATCGGGGGCGGCTTCACGGCATGGAAGAAGGCGGAGGCCCCCGTGTTGAAGACCGAGGACGGCCGGGAACCAAGAGCTTGACAGCACGGTACTGATTCCTTACCCTCTGCGCCCGTTCCAAGCCGAACTGCAAGATGCTCGTCCTCCTTACCTCCGCCTCGACCGCTCCCTTCGCGAAGGGTCACTGCCACGGCGCGAAGCGTCCGGGACAAGATCCTGGGTGACCTGGTAGATCGAGAACGCATCTTCTCCTAGAGGCCGGCCATCCAGAGGGATGAGCCGGCTTTTTCTTTCTGTACTTTTCCCTGCCAACCGAGGAGAACCCGCGATGGAACTAGCGACCGTGACCGCACAGTCCGAGTGCCCCGAGTGTTTCGACGAGATCCACCTGGCGGCCGTCATGCAGAATGAGATCGTCCAGTGCTCCGGCTGCGGCGTGGACCTCGAGGTCATGGAGCTCGAGCCCCTGACCCTCGAACTGGCACCGGAAGAGGAAGAGGACTGGGGCGAGTAACCGGCAGACGATGCGTATCGGAGTCCTCTACAGCCGGGTTCGTCCCGAAGAGAAGCTCCTGTTCCGGGAGCTGGAACGGCGGCGTGCCGACGTCGAGTTGATCGACGACCGAAAGGTGGTCCTTTCGTTCGGCGGCGCGAGCGCGCTGGAACCCGCCCTCGACTTCGACGTCGTCTTCGACCGTTCGCTCAGCCACAGCCGGGCCCTGGTCCACCTGAAGGTGCTGGCCGACCGCGGGATACCGACCGTGAACCGGATCGATGTCGCCCTGAACTGCGGCGACAAGGTGCGGACCTCGAGCCTGCTGCAGGCCGCGGGCGTGCCGACGCCGGACACACGGGTCGCGTCGACACCGCAGGCTGCGCTTTCGGCCATCGAGGAACTCGGCTACCCCGTCGTGCTCAAGCCCGCCGTTGGCTCCTGGGGACGGCTGATCGCCCGCATCAACGATCGCGACGCGGCCGAGGCGGTGCTCGAGCACAAGAGCACCCTCGGCTCCTACCAACACTCGATCTTCTATCTGCAGCGGTACGTCGACAAGCCGGAACGCGACATCCGCGCGTTCGTCGCCGGCGGCGAGACGATCTGCGCAATCTACCGTCAGGCGCCTCACTGGGTCACGAACACGGCGCGCGGCGCCAGGACCACGAACTGTCCGGTGACGCCCGACCTGGCGATCCTGTGCAGGCAGGCGGCGGATGCGGTCGGAGGCGGACTGGTGGCCGTCGACCTGGTCGAGGACAGGCATCGCGGGCTGCTGGTGCTGGAGGTCAACCACACGATGGAGTTCCGCAACTCGATCGAACCGACCGGCGTCGACATCCCGGCGCGGATGATCGACTTCGTCGAGCGGGTGGGTGCCGAAGGCCGGGACCGCCCGGAGCGAACGTGACCGTGCGCGCCAGCATCGTCGGCGGATCCGGCTACGCCGGCGGCGAGTTGCTGCGTCTGTTGCTCGGTCATCCCGGGTTCGAGGTCGCCCAGATCACCTCCCGGCGTTTGGCCGGCTCCTTCGTCCACTTCACACACCCGAATCTGCGGGGCAGCACGGACCTTCGATACGGCACCCTCGATGAACTGGAGCGATGCGACCTGCTCTTCCTCTGCCTGCCGCACGGCAGCGCGGCCCGAGACGTCGATCTCTACGCCCGGCTGGCCCCGCGCATCGTCGACTTGTCGGCCGACTTCCGGATTCGCTCGTCAGCGGTCTACGAGGACTGGTACGGCGCCGAACACCCCGCGCCCGAATGGCTCGATCGCTTCGTCTACGGCCTGCCGGAACTCGATCGAGAGGCGGTCGCCGGGGCAACGAACATCAGCGGCGTCGGCTGCAATGCCACCGCCACCCTGCTCGGCCTGCTGCCGCTACTCGAACCTGAACCTCTCGAGCGGAGTCTCGTCGACTGGAGCCGGGGAGTCGTCACCGAACTGAAGGTCGGCAGCAGCGAGGCCGGAGCGTCGTCGTCGAGCGCCTCCCACCACCCCGAGCGGTCCGGAGTGGTGCGCAGTTTCCGCCCCACCGGCCACCGCCACACCGCGGAGGTCGAACAGGCGCTGGCGATGCGCGGTGTTACGGCCGCCGGCCGCGTCCACCTGTCGGTGACCTCGGTCGAGATGGTGCGCGGCGTTCTGGCAACGAGCCACGTGTTCCTGAACCAGCCCGAAACCGGCAGCCCCGTGGATCGCGACCTGTTCCGGGTCTACCGGTCCTTCTGCCGGCGCCAGCCGTTCGTTCGCCTGGTCAAGGACCGGCGCGGCATCCACCGCTATCCCGAACCGAAGATCCTGGCCGGCAGCAACCACGCCGAGGTCGGTTTCGATCTCGATCCCCGCACCGGACGCCTGGTCGTCATCTGCGCCATCGACAACCTGATGAAGGGAGCCGCCGGCAACGCGGTCCAGTGCGCGAACCTGATGTGCGGATTCCCCGAAGTCGAAGGGCTGTCCTTCCCCGGCCTTCACCCGGTGTAGCGCCCATGCCCGCATCGCGCACGACTGACCCTGCCGCCGACCTTCGCAAGACCGGCGAGGAGCCGCTGGTGGTCAAGGCCGGAGGCGGCAGGTCGCTCGACCTCGAAGCGATCGCCGGCGACATCGCCGAGCTGTCGGCTTCCGGCCTGCGGATCGTTCTCGTTCACGGTGGCGCGGAGACGACGAACGAGGTCGCCGAGCAGTTGGGGCATCCGCCCCGGTTCGTGACCAGCGAGAGCGGCTACAGCAGCCGGCGCACGGACCGGCGCACGCTCGAGATCTTCGAGATGGTCTACTGCGGTTTGCTGAACAAGCGGTGGGTGGAATCGCTGCAGCGACGCGGCATTCCCGCGGTCGGGCTCTCCGGCCTCGACGGACGCCTGTTCGAGGGCCGGCGCAAGGACAAGCTGCGTATCCGGGTCGGCGCTCGCCGCCTGGTGCTACGCGATGACTGGACGGGCACGGTCGACCAGGTCAACGCGGACCTGCTCCGCCTGCTGCTCGGGGCCGACTACCTGCCCGTTCTGACGCCTCCGGGCTCGTCCTACGACGGCGAGGCGGTCAACGTCGACGGCGACCGCGCGGCCGCCGCGGTGGCCGCGGCTCTGGGCGCGAAGACGTTGGTCTACCTTTCCGGAGCCCCGGGCCTGCTCGCCGACTTCCCCGACGAGGCGTCCCTGATCGCCCGCCACGATGTCGCCCGCACCGACCTGGCCGGGCCGGAAGCGCACGCCGGGCTCGAACCCCTGATGGCGGCCGCCCAGGACCGGATGAAGAAGAAGGTGCTGGGCGCCGCCGAGGCGCTGCGCGGAGGACTGGAGCGGGTGATTCTCGCCGACGGCCGCGTCGAACGTCCGGTCCGAGCGGCCTTGGGTGGCGCCGGTACTCACGTGGTGGTCGGCGGCACCAGTCAAGGGGAGGATGCGCCATGAAGTCCGTTGTCCCGCAGAACGTCGCGGGGATCGAAAACCGCCGGCTCGGCACCTGGGCGCCGCGGAAGCCGACTCCGCCGATCGTCCGCGGCGAGGGCTGCGAACTGATCGCCGAGGGCGGCGACCGCTATCTCGACCTGACCGCCGGCTACGGCGTCTGCTGTCTCGGCTACAACCATCCGGCGCTGGTCGAAGCGCTCACCGCCCAGGCGGAGCGGCTCACCTACTGCCCGATGAACATCTCCAGCCGGAACCGGGCCGAGTACCTCGAGACCCTGGCCGGCGTGCTGCCTGAACCTCTCGACCGGGTCTTCCTGTGCAACAGCGGCACTGAAGCAGTGGAAGGCTCCCTCAAGTTCGCCGCCCTGGTCACCGGGCGCAGCCGCACGGTCGCTCTGCGCGACAGTTTCCACGGCCGCACCCTGGGCGCGCAGGCGACGATGTGGAACCCGGCCGCCCGCAGGCTCTACAGCGGTCTGCTGCACGAGAACGTATTTGTCCGACCGGACCCCGAGGCCATCGAGGAGGCGGTGGACGACGACACCGCGGCGCTGATCCTCGAACCGGTCCAGGGCGAGGGCGGAGTCAACGTGCTGGGCGACGAGGTGCTGCTCGCGGCGCGCCGGGCCTGCGACCGGCACGGAGCGCTGCTCATCGTGGACGAGGTGCAGACCGGCTTTGGGCGCTGTGGGGCCTGGTTCGCCCACCGCGCAGCGCCGGGACTCGAAGCCGATCTGATGCCGCTCGCGAAGGCGATCGGCGGCGGCTTTCCGCTGGGAGCGATCGCATACGGTGAGCGGGTCGCGGCCGCTCTCCGTCCCGGCTGCCACGGCTCGACCTACAGCGGCAATCCGCTCGCCTGTGCCGCCGGCAAAGCGGTCATCGAGACGCTGCAGGCGCTCGACCTTCCCGCCAGGGCGGCCAGCGTCGGCGCACGCTTCCTGACCTCGTTGCGCGAGCGTCTGTCCTCCAACCCGCTGGTGCGGGAGGTGCGCGGCCGGGGTCTGATGCTGGGTGTCGTTCTGCGCCGGCGTGCCGGACGCCATATCGCCCGGCTGACTTCGGAGCACCGGATCCTGGCGCTGCCGGCCGGGCCGAACGTGATCCGCCTGCTGCCGCCGCTGATCGTGAGCGCGGCCGAGCTGGAGCGCGCCGCCGACGCGCTGGACGCGGTGCTGCGCGAGGAGTGACGATGGACGAGGGCAACGCCTGCCGGCGCGACCGGGCTCGCGACCGGACCGAGATCGAGCTCGTGCGAGGCCTCGTCTCGGTGCCGTCGCTCTCCCGGCACGAGGCCGCCGCGAGCGGCTGGTTGGCTGCCGAAATGGAGGCTCGCGGGCTGGAGCGCTGCCAGGTCGACGGCGCTCTGAACGCGGTCGGTGAACTCGGAGAGCCGGGAGCGTCCCGCCTGGTCGTCCTGCTCGGGCACATCGACACCGTTCCCGGGAACATTCCGGTCCGGATCGAGGACGACGGATCTTCACACGGCATCCTGCACGGCCGCGGTTCGGTCGATGCGAAGGGACCGCTCGCGTCCTTTGTCGCGGCAGCGGCGCGCCTGGGCGGCGATTGGGCCCGCGCGCACGACGTCCGGTTGATCGTCGCAGGAGCGACCGAGGAGGAGGCGGCCAGCTCCCGGGGAGCGCACCACCTCCTCGAACGACTCAACGGCCGCGACGAGCCGACACCCGACTTCTGCATCATCGGCGAACCCAGCCACTGGCACCGGGTGACGCTCGGCTACAAGGGTCGCCTGTTGATCGACCTCCTGGCCCGCCGCCCCGCCAGTCACACGGCCGGCCCGGAAGCCGGCGTCGGCATCACCGCCTTCGACCTGTGGCAACGACTGGAGGCCGTGGCCGAACGAAGCGGTGGCAGGTCCTCCTTCGAGCGTGTGCTGCCCAGCCTGCGCTCGATCAACACGACGAGCGACGGCCTCTACGACACGGTCCGCGCCGACTACGGACTCAGGCTCCCCGTCGGGTTCGATGTAGGCGCCCTGGTGGACGAGCTGACGGACTGGTTCCGCGAGGCCGCGGCGGACATCCATGGACCGCTGTTCTCGGACCTCGACCCGGAGCACGCCACGGGCACGATCCGCTGCGAGCAGGGCGACGCCAGCCTGGAACTCAGCCTGCGCGGGTACGAAGTCGGCGTCCGCGCCGACCGCCGTTCCCCGCTCGTGCGGGCCTTCCTCAGCGCCATCCGAACCGTCGGCGGCCCGAAGACGGCGCCCAAGTTCGTCGTCAAGACGGGCACCTGCGACATGAACATCGTCTGGCCCGTGTGGCGGTGTCCCATCGTCGCCTACGGCCCGGGAGACAGTACACTCGACCACACCCCGAACGAGCACCTGGAGCTGGATGAATACCTGCTGGCGGTCGATACCGTGGAACTTGCGCTGAGGAACCTGGCCGCCGCACCCGTTGGCGCCGCCTGCTGACCGCGTGGCTCCCCGCCCACCACGGGTCGACCGCATCGCCTTCGGTGTCAGCGCCGGACTGATCGCCCTCGTCTGCATTCCGCTCGCGCTGTCGCCCCAGACCGGCGGCGCACTGGTCGTCCGCGCCTATGAGTCCCTCACCGATCGCTTCGGGCTCCTCTACCAGTGGGCGACGCTCCTGGTCACGGTGTTCCTGCTCTGGCTGGCCTTCAGCCGCCACGGTGCGCGACGGCTCGGGGACGAGAACAGCCGGCCGGACTTCAACATCTTCAGTTGGATGGCCATGCTGTTCTGTGCCGGCATCGGCGCCGGACTCCTCTACTGGTCGACGATCGAGTGGGTCACCTACCTCGACGCGCCGCCCTTCGGCCTGGCCCCGAACTCCACCGAAGCGGTCGAGTGGGCGGCGACCTACGGCATCTTCCACTGGGGCGTCTCGGCCTGGGCGCTCTACTGCTTCCCGGCGGTGGCGATCGCCATTCCCTACTACCGCCAGCACGCCCCGGCACTGCGCCTGAGCACGGGGCTGCACGCGCTGATCGGCCGCGACGGATACGACCGGCCACCGGCCCGCATCGTCGACGTTCTGTTCATCCTGGCGCTGGTCGGCGGCACCGGGACGTCCCTCGGCCTCGGCACCCCGATGGTCGCCGCCTGCATCAGCGAGGTGTTCGGCATCGAGCAGAGCTTCGGGCTGCAGGTGGGGATCCTGTTCGTCTGCGTCACGCTGTTCGCGGTCAGCGTCTACCTGGGACTCGAGCGCGGCATCAAGCCCCTCTCCGACGGCTCCGTCATCGCGGCGATCGTCCTGCTGGCCTTCGTGCTGATGGTCGGCCCGACGAACTTCCTGCTTCGCACCGGCACGAACTCGATCGGCCTGCTGCTCGAGAACTTCATCCGGCTCAACACCTGGACCGACCCGGTGGCGAGAACGGGCTTCATCGAGGACATGACCGTCTTCTACTGGGCGTGGTGGATCGCCTACGGACCCTTCATGGGCCTGTTCGTGACCCGCATCTCGCGCGGCCGGACGGTGCGGCAGTTGATCTTCGGGATGCTGATCCTTGGCACCCTCGGCTGCGCCGTCTTCTACGGCATCTTCGGCAACTACAGCATGCACCTGGACCTGTCGGGCGCCCTGCCGGTACGCGAGATCGCCGCGGCGGCGGGCAACGAGAACGCGATCGCCCAGACGATCGGCTTCCTGCCGCTCGGCACCGTGGTGCTGGCGATCTTCGCGCTCGTGGCCATCGTCTTCATCGCCACGACCTACGACTCCGCGTCCTACTGCCTGGCCGCCTCGGCGACGCGCAACCTGACCGAAGGCACCCATCCAGCTCGCTGGCACCGCCTGTTCTGGGCTGTCGCCGTCGGCGTGCTGCCGATCACGCTGATGTTCATCGGCCAGGAAGGGGCGAACGACCAACTGCGCGTGATCCAGTCCGCGACCCTGGTCGTCTCCCTGCCGCTCCTGGTCGTGGGCGTGCTGATGGCGATCTCGCTGATGCGATCGCTGCGACTGGACGACGATTCCGCTAACGGCCCCTGACGCCGGGCGGAACCGCCGCCGGACCCCGTCAGCGGCCGTCCGTGCTGCCGAGGACCCCCTCGAACTCCCCGAGCACCCCCTCCAGGTCGCCGAGGGCCGCGTCCCAGTCGCTCCAGTGAAAGGCATGACCCGCCTCGATCGCCTCCTCCCAGAACCGGTTCGCCTCGAACAGGGCATCGGCGGCCTCGTGGCGATCCGCCGGATCCCGGATCCGCAGGATCTCGCGCGAGACCCTTGCGCGCGTCGCCCGCAGGGCGCGCATCCGCGCCAGCAGTTGTCCACCCTGCGCCACGGCCTGCTGCCCCGTCGTTCCTGCCTCCCGGTGGTCGGCTTCGGGGCCGTGGCAACTGCTGCAGCGCGCCTGCAACCCGCCCTCGCCGAGCGATTGGGCCGCCACGCTGCCATGGCACGTCCGGCACGTAGGCGCCGCGCGGACCTTGCGCTCGAAGAGCGCGAAGTGTGAGCTCTCCTGCAGGGCCAGGTACTCCACGTCGTGGCAGCGGCCACACGTTTGGGGCAGGTTCCACTGGTGGGTCGGGCTCTTCGGGTGGCCGCTGTTCAGCACTCCCCGGTGGGCTCGAAGCTGAACGAACGTCGCCGTGTCGCCGCCGTGGCAGTCCGCGCAGGAGACGCCGGCTCTGGCATGTGCCGAGTTTCGCCACTGGCGCAGATGGACCTCGTCCGTCTCCTCGAGTTCCTGCGCCGCATGGCAGTCCACACAGGGATCCTGGGCAAATGCGACGGTCGCGAAGGCGGTCATCGCGAGCAGGAGAGCAGGCGGGCGAACCGGACCCATGCCCGCCAGAATAGCAACGGCCTGCGTCCCGGAGCGGGCGGGCACGTTCAATCCCACCGGAACTCGGGCTGCAGCAACACGTCGCGCTCGCCGGCCTGGGGGATACCGGGTAGTTCCAGCCGGTAGTAATTCAGCGGAATCCCGCCGTACCAGTAGGTGTGGCGTGCGATGCGACGCGGCCGCTCGAGGACGAAGCGGGTCGCTTCGCCCCCGTTCGCTTCGACCGGCACAAGGTCCACCGTCAGCCTGGCCAGGGGCACGGGCGACCCGATCAGCATCTCGCCGTCCGTCCCCGGGCGAAAGCGGATACCGCCCTGTCCATGCGGCCAGACCCCATCGCCGATCAGGCGCACGCGAAGATCGCCGTGCTGGACGTCCGCCGGCGCCGAACTGAGGTGAATCTGGGACGTCTCGAGCGGCAGGAGTCGTTTCGCGGCTGGGGAGACGTAGAGCAACTGGCGCGAGCCCGTATCGGGGTCGATCAGGACGGGAAAGCAAGCCGCCGAGCGCCACAGGGGCGCCACGAACAGGGCAGCGACCAGGGACGAGGCAACGAGCCAGCGCCGCGGCGGCGGCCGTTCGAAGAGGAACCAGCACACCGGATAGAGCGGCAGGAACCAGCGGTTCGCGATCGCGCCGGCGCCCCCGTAGAAGTTGTGCGGGCTCTTGACAAGGA
>JAPOVF010000389.1 GCA_026708285.1 Acidobacteriota bacterium | reverse complement strand
GTGATCGTGATCGGCTGCTCCAGCTTCTTCAGCACCTGACTGACCTGGGCCTCAAGCGCGGCCAGGCGGGCTTCGACGCTGCTCGCCGCCGCGGCCGGCGCGGCCTTCCTCCGCGGCCTGGCCTTCCGCGCCTTCCGCCTCTTCGCCGGCGCCGCCACCTCGACCTTCATCTTCGGTTTCCGACCCCGCTTGCTCTTCGACCGGATCTCACGGAACACATCCACCGCTTCCGGGTGGTAGCGGCGCTTCCGGCCCTCGCCCTCGTGCGGAATCCGGTCTCCATGCAGTTTCATGTAGCGCTGCAGGGTCGGGCCGGAGATCCCGGTCTGCTGCCGAATCGCGGTCAGCGTCAGAAGCTTCGGTGCCGGTGCGCTTGGGGGAGCGGCCTTGGCGCGCGCCTTCCGCCGCCTTGCCGGCGCCTTGGCCTTGGGGGCCGCCTTTGCCTTGGGCTTCCGGCCCGGCCTGCTTTCCGCCCGAAGCTGCCGGAAGACCGCGACCGAATCCGGATGGTAACGGCGTTTCCGGCCCTCGCCCTCGTGCGGAATCCGATCACCAAACAACTTGACGTACCGTTGCAGCGTCGGATAGGAGATGCCGGTCTGCTTGCCAATACTGGAAAGGGTCAGCAGCCCGGTCCCGGACGCGGCAGCCTTCGCGGACTTACCGGCACCCCGCTTGCGACCAGCACCGCGGCGTTTCGAGACCCGCTCCTTCTTCAATTGGTTGAACACCCTGACGGCCCCGACCGCGTACCGCTGCTTGCGTCCTTCTCCCTCCGACGGGATTCGATCCTGGTACAGCTTCTTGTAGCGCTGCGCCGTCGCCATCGAGACGTTCGACCGGCGAGCCACCTCACCCAATGTCAAGAGCTTCTTCCTTCCAGCAGCCGCTGCACTCACTTCAGTACCCCCTCTTGTTGAGCTTACTTACCTGTCCGCTGTTCCCTCTCCGGAACGACGACGACTCTACCGACCATAGCAGAACACGACGGCAAGTCCATTTCACATCGACTAGTAGCTCTCCTTTCGATTAGTGCAGGTCTTCAGGAAAACGGCAACGGCGGCGAACGGCGCGCGAGCCGAGCAGAAGAACGGGGGCCGTTACGGATCGTAGTTCAGCTTTCTCACCAGGTAAGACAACGCCTGGCGACTCAGACCCAAAGCGCGCGCTGCACGCGCCTGATTCCCTCCGGCCTCGGCAAGTGCCTTGCGGATCAACCGGCGTCGATACCGTTCCAGCTTCCGGTGATAGGTGGCACTTCCCGCCTTGGGAGCGCACTCCGGTTCTTTCCGAAGTCCCAGCATCCGAGCCGTGATCACCGGGTGTTCGGCGAGCGCAACGGCGCTCTCGATCGCGTTTCGAAGCTCTCGGACGTTTCCAGGCCAGCGGTACTCGCGGATCTTCTTCCTGGCGCGTTCGCTGAATCTCAGCCTCTCCCGATCGGTGCTGAACGCTGCGAGGAAGTGATCCGCGAGCAACATCACATCGTCACCGCGGTCACGCAGCGCCGGCGCGTCGACATTCGCCACCCGGATCCGGTAGTAGAGATCCTCTCTGAACTCACCTGCCTCAACCATCGCCGAGAGATCACGATGAGTCGCCGAAACAAGACGAAAGTCCAAGCGACGCGTCTGACTCTCACCGATCCGACGCATCTCACCTTCCTGCAGGAGACGCAGGAGCATCCCCTGCGCCGCCTTTGGCAATTCTGCAACTTCATCAAGAAACACCGTGCCGCCGTCTCCGCTCTCGAAGACACCCATCCGCTCGCTGTCGGCGCCGGTGAACGAACCTTTCGCATGCCCGAACAGATCCGACAGCAGCAGACCCTCGGGAAGGGCGGCGCAGTTCACCGCCATCCACGGCCCCGAGGCCCGCGCGCTCGATTCGTGAAGCTGCCGCGCAAGCATTTCCTTGCCGGTACCCGACTCGCCCAGTATCAGCACGGGAAGATCGTGCACCGCCAGCTTCTCGACGCGCTCCTGCGCCGCCAGCAGCACCTTGCTGCGACCGATCATTCCGTCCACCGTCACATTCCTCGCCTCTCCCAACTCCAGGACGTGACGGGGGCGGTGCGACGCCGCCTGGGCCGCAATCACTGCCAACAGGGCGCGGGCCGGTTCGTCGATACGATCCGCGCTCAGTACGAGTCGGCCGGTGGGCACGCCGATCGAGAAATGCTCCAAGCCGCCGGGTCCCGCGAGCAGAACCTCGGTCGGCTCTTCCTCCCCACCGACATCGGGCGAGTCGTAGAGCGCGATGCGCGCCTCGGGATGACCGGCCGAGGACAGCAACGAATGGAATGTCTCCGGCGCTAGCTCTTCCACGTCCAGGAAGGAGCGAAGAGCTCTCCAGGGGCCCAACCGGGCGCCGTCCACTCGCTGCGCGAGGGCCTCGGCGCCGGTTTCTGACAGCGTGCGCACCGCCTCCCTGAGCAGCCGGGCCGGCACAGCGACTCCCAGACAGACCAGATCGTGGATCGCCATGGCTGAGCGGAAGGCGCCCTGCGCTTCGAGCCGGCGCCAATCGTCGTCGCTGGGGGCCAGGCTCTCACCGACCGCCTGCCACAACCCCTCGCAGGTGGCGCCCGCGCCAGCAGCGCGCGCCTCCTCCGGCAGCCCGGCAAGAAGAAGCACCGGCGGAAGCTCGTCGCCGGCAACCCGTGGCCGGGCCGAGCGGTCCCCGAACGCCAGCGGAAGCGCTGCCAGGAGTTCCTCTCTAGCCTCCTCGCTGCGACCCAGGTGAACCAGGGCGCGGGCCGACAGCAGGCCGAGCGACCGCCGCCGACCTCCTTGCAACTGCCGTTTCCGCAACTCGTCCCGAACCGACCTGCACGATTCCAGGGCCGCACTCCAGCGGCCCCTTGTCAGGTTCAGCCGCGCTTCGAGCTGCCGTGCTTCGATGGTCCCGGCGGCGCTACCGGCCATCAGGCTCGCGCGGCGCAGGCTGTCGATCGTTTCCGGGACGCCGTCGAGCCGGCCGCCGCGCATCCGCGCCTCCGCCAGGCTGCCGTGCGCCGCGGCCCTCGCGGCGGGCCCGTCGCAGTGCCGGAAGAGCCTGACGGCAACGCGCGCGGCGCGTTCCGCGCCGGCGTCATCGTCCACTGAGAGCCGAAGAGTCGCCAACTCGTTCCAGAGACTGGCGCGGTCGTAGACCGGAAGCTGTCTCCGAAACAGCTTGAGCGCCTTCGCCAGGACCTGATCGGTCTCTTCGAAGTCGCCGCCGTCCAAGGCGAGACGGGCCCGGGCCAGGCACGACTTCCAGTCTTCGGGCTCCTCGTCGCGGTCCATCAAGGAGGCCATCTCCTCGCCCGCACCGACCTCGCGCAGCGCCAGTGCAGCGAGCGTAAGCCACTGATCGGCAAGGGGGCCCACCGCGGCCTCGCGGGCCCGCTCCGCCCAAGCTCTGAGCCCTGCCGAGCGACCCACCGCCGCATGGATCCTGATCGCCTCCTCGCACTGCTGGAGCTTTGCCGCACGGTCGAGGCGACGGTCCTCAAGCACGCTCAGAGTGCGGCGAGCCGCCACGAGTCGGCCCATCCTCACCTGACCCTTCAGACGGATCAGGACGTCTTCGGTCCGGTCAGAACGCTCCACCAGCGCCAGGGCGGCTTCGAACTGCCCGACGTCGAGAAGCGCTCTCGCCAACGCACTCCGCTCTGACCGCTCGCTCGGCGGCTCCCGCCGGGCCTCGTCCACCGCTCGGCGCCAATCACCCCGGGCGACCCAGTCGATCGGCCCGCCCGAGGCCCTGTCGCCCAGCCAATGGTCCAGTGCCTCGTCGCCGCCAAGAACGAGAAGCAGCCTTTCGAGGTCGGCCCCGGCAACCCGCAACAGCGAGCGCCGCCACCTCGAATGGCCGACGACCACCACTTCTTCTCCTCGTCTGTGTTCGTGGACGCCAACCAGCGACCGCCTCGCCGTTCGGTACTCGTCTCCCCACAGAAAGGGAGCGTGATCCAGAATGTCCGCGACCAGGCGATTCGCGGGGAGCGGTAGCAGGAGGTCGCACCAGCCCGCGACCACGGGTCGGAGCGCCGCCCTCACCGAGCTCCGGCCGACCATGTCCTCGCTGCCGAACAGCAACGAGGCGAACTGCCTCAGTACGGTCTGGGGCAAGCGACCGTCCCGCCCCTTCCGTACCATTCCCGTCTCGATGCGCAGCACCCCGCGCCCATCGACGACGACTCCGGTCCAGGACGGCAAACGCCACCCGGCGATCTGCAGATGGGCGAGCAACGCGGCACCCTGAAGTAGCAGACCGGCCCGTTGCCGATCGTTCAGCCTCCTCTCGGAGAGACCGACGGCGTCGACATCGTCCGGAACGGCTTCCAGAGCCTGGTGACGGATACGCAGAGCCGCTGTCATCGTGCAATCCCCTCAAGGTCGGTCCAGAAGCCGGGATAGGACTTGGCGACCACCTCCGGACGCCGAATCGAGAGTCCTCCCCGCCGAAGCCCCACGAGCGCCATGCTCATCGCGATGCGGTGGTCGTCGTAGGTGTCGACCGCGACGCGCGGAGAACCGGGCGCCGCGGAGAGATCGGGGTTCCCCTCGATGCGCAGGCCGTCCGGCAGCTCTTCGACCGAGGCGCCCGCCCGCCGCAGCTCGGTGCCGATCGCGGCGAGCCGGTCGCTCTCCTTGATCCTCAGGTGGGCCACGTTGCGGATCGTCGTCTCGCCGTTCGCGAAGGCGGCCAACGCGGCAAGCGTGGGGACCTGGTCGGGCATACGGGAGAGGTCGCAGTCGAGCGCTCGAAGCTGGCCGCCGCCCTCGATCTCGATCGCCTCCGGCGTCGTCCGCACCCGGGCTCCCATCTGCTCGAGGATCCCCAGGAACGCGCGGTCCCCCTGGGTCGAGGTCGGGGCCAGGCCCCGGAGCCGCACGCGGCCGCCGCACAACGCGGCCGCCGCCGCGGGATAGGCCGCCGCGGAGTCGTCGCCGGCGACGCGGTAGTGACCTCCCGGCGCCTCCGGCCGGTGAGGTTCCACCCGGAACTCGCGCGCGCCGCCGGCGCATGCGGACCCTACGGAAGAACCGAAATCGGCCATGACCTGAAGAGTTGTGTCCACATAGGGACTAGAGACGAGAAACGGCGCGAGAAGCTGGATCGACCCCTCCGCCCGCAGCCCCGCCATGAGCAGGGCCGACACGTACTGGCTCGACTCCCGGGCGTCGATTTCGATCCGGCCCCCGTCAAGAGAGCCCCCGCGGACCCGCACCGGAGCGCAGCCCGGTCGACCGAGTTCGTCGATCCTCGCGCCGAGTCCACGGAGCGCTCCGAGCAGCGGACCGACCGGCCGTTCACGAAGCCGCGGCGACCCGTCGAGGATCCAGTCGCCCGGTGTCACCGTGCAGCTCGCCACCAGGAACCGCAGCAGGGTGCCGGCGCTCCGGCAGTCCAGCCGCACCGGCCCATCGGGCGGGCCGCCTCGCGGCGGTTCGACCCGGACCCCGGCACCGGAGACGCGCTCAAGACGCCAGCCCATGCGCTCCAGGGTGTCCGAGAACGCGGCGATGTCGTCGGCTTCGAGCAGGTTCTCGATCGTCGCCGGCCGCCGTCCGACGAGCGCCAGGTTGAGCGCCCGATGCGAGATGCTCTTCGAGCCCGGAGGCTCGACGACTCCCGCCACGCGGCCGGCGCGCCGGACCGGATAGGGATCCGGCAGGGTTTCGCTCACCCCAGCCACAGCAGCTTCCTGTCGTTGTACCAGGCGTTCGCGATCCGCACCTCTCCGCCGCCGACGGCCCACTTCCGCGCGGCGTGGAAGTGGCCGAGCAGGAGCACGTCGTGCCCCTCGGCGAGACGGCGGACGGCGTAACTCCGGATCGCCCCCTCCGGAATCCGGCTCTTGTGCTCCAGGTTGGTACCCGAGAGCCCCCGCTCGGTCGAAGCCACGAGCCGGCGGCCGAACGCAACCGGCAACCGGAAGGCCAGCCATCGGCTGATCGGGTTCTTCGACAACCTGCGCCAGCAGAGGTAGCGCCAGTCGTGACGATTCAACCCATCGCCGTGCACGGCGAGATACGTCAAGCCGCCCGCCTCGAAGCGAACCTCCAGGCCGTAGTCGTCGAAGAGATCGCCGTACGCGCCACGGGCGACGAAGAAGTCACGGTTTCCCTCCACGTAAGAAACCCGGATGCCGCGGCTCCTCAGATCGCGGATCACGGGCGCGAGCAGCCTCACCTCGGGCGTCTCGAAACGACGCGAGCCGATCCAGAGGTGGAACAGGTCGCCGAGAAACAACACCCGGGCGCAGCGCCCGGTCTCGAGCGCCCGGAGCTGTTCGGCCAGTTCCTCCCCGCTCCCCCCGGGACCGCCCAGGTGGGCATCGGCGACCACAGCGACACGCATCCGACAGCCCTGGCTCTAGACGATCGTGAGGGTCGGTCGAGAGGAGGCGAGCTCCACGAGCCGCCGCTCAACCGCCACGACGATGTCCTGGAAGATGCCGGCGTGCGGCCCGTCGGGCGCCGAGACGACGATCGGTACGCCGGCGTCGCTGCCCCGCACCAGCGCGCCGTCGAGCGGAATCGCTCCGAGGACTTCGCAGCCGAGCAGCTCCGCCGTGCGCTCGACGCCTCCCCGCTTGAAGATGTCGGTCGTCTCTCCGCAGTGCGGGCAGACGAAGGTGGACATGTTCTCGACCATTCCCAGCACCGGAACCTCGACCTTGCGGAACATGGCAAGGCCCTTGCGCGCGTCGATCAGGGCGACGTCCTGGGGCGTCGAGACGATCACGGCCCCGGAGAGGGGCAGTTTCTGCGAGAGCGTGAGGGCCGCATCGCCGGTGCCGGGCGGCAGGTCGAGCAGCAGGTAGTCGAGTTCGCCCCAGTCCACGTCGCCCAGCAGTTGGCCCAGCGCCTTCATCACCATCGGCCCCCGCCAGATGACCGGCGTGTCCGGATCGAGGAGGAAGCCGAGGGACATGACGCGTACGCCGTGCCGCTCGAAGGGCTGGATCTTGCCGTCCACGATCTCGGGCCGGCGATCGATCCCGAACATCAGCGGGATGGAAGGACCGTAGATGTCCGCGTCGAGTAGTCCGACCCGCAGGCCGGCCGCCGCCATCGCCGCGCTCAGGTTCGTCGCCACGGTCGACTTGCCGACGCCTCCCTTCCCGCTGGCGACCGCCACGACGTGGGAGACCCCCGGCAGCAGGGACGGATCCCTCGCTGTCGCCGGAGCGGGGGCCGTCGCCACCTCGAGCGAGACCTGCACGTTCGAGACGCCTTCCAGCGAGCCCACCGCGTCGACGATGCGCTGCCGGATGTCCCTGGCGGCGTCGGCGTCGCGGGTCGGCACCCTCAGATCGACGACCACGTCGCCACCGCTCACCCCGACCCGCTGCACGAAACCGAACGAGACGATGTCCCTCTTCATACCGGGAAAGGTGATCGTCCGCAGGCACTCGCGAACCCTGGTCTCAACCGCTTCAGCCATCGCCTTCTCCCGCCGTTTCGAGGCCCGCCAACCGGCCGACGCACCGCTCGACGTCCCCCATGAACGTACGCCGCCCCTTCACGCCAACCCTGGCCGGATCCATCACTTCGCCGAACAGCAACTCGACGTTGGCCGGACGCACCGCCAGCTCGCCCTTGCGCCGGATGCGCCCCGTGCCGCGGATGCCGATCGGAGCGACCGGCGCCCGCCCCTTGAGGGCCAGCAGGAATCCGCCGCGCTGAAACGGCCTCATCCTGGGCCCGGAACTCCGCGTCTCTTCGGGGAACACGACCAGGGAGACGTTCGAGGCCAGCAACTTGCCGGCGGCAGCGAACGCTTCCGCGGCGCGGCTGCGATCCTCGCGGTCCACCGGCACGAAACCCGCCGCCTTGAGCCCCCAGCCGAACCCCGGCACCCGGAACAGGCTGCGCTTCGTCAGGAAGCGCACCGGCGACTCCAGAATCGCGAGCAGGGCCGCCACGTCGTACAGGCTCCTGTGGTTCGCCATGTACACCAGCGGACGGCCCTCGGTTGCCGCGCGCCAGGCCGCGTGGTCGCCCCCCGCGTAGTCCAGGCGCAGGCGGACGCCGCTTGTGATGAGCAACCCCCGGGCCCACCAGCGCGCCACCACTCCGGCCCAGTCACGGCCCGGGAGCCACGAGGCGACGGCGGCGGCAACTCCCATCAGGGCGCTGCCGAACGCAAGGTAGAGGTTGCCGGTGACGGTCGCGACCGCCACCGCCCAGGCCGGCGGGCCGGCTCGGTGCTTCGGCCCGTTCCGTCCTGCACCAGGAGCTTTCGCCGTAGACTTGCTGGGGCTGCGATTCGACAAGGTTCTGCTCAGCGCTGTCAGGAGGGGAAGCTAACACCAGGCACGCGCCGCGAGCACGACACAACGAGAAGTTGCCCCGCGGACTGATGCAACAGGCTGCACCCAGGATTCTGCTCGATTATGGGGCCCCGCTGCGCCATATCGGCAACCTCTCGATGCTCGCCGGCCGCGGTCTGACGGCCCTCGTCAGACCGCCGTACGAGTTCCGGTCATGGCTTCATCAGATGGAACATCTCGGCGTCAGTTCCCTCGGAGTCGCCGCGGTCACCACCCTGTTCACCGGCATGGTCCTGGCCCTGCAGACCGCGTACAGCCTGCCTGAGCTGGGAGTCAAGTACTACATCGGAAGCGTGGTTTCCAAGTCGCTGACCCGGGAACTCGGACCGGTCCTCGTCGCCCTCATCGTCGGCGGGCGAATCGGTTCCGGCATGACCGCGGAACTGGGCACGATGAAGGTCACCGAGCAAATCGACGCGATGCGCTCCATGGCAGCCGATCCAGTCAAGAAGCTGGTCGTGCCGAAACTCGCCGCCAGTCTGATCATGCTCCCCGTGCTCACCATTCTGGGCGATTTCCTGGGCATCCTCGGCGGCCTGTTCATCGCCACGAACCAGTTGAACCTGTCCTACGGCCTGTACGTGAACGACGTCCTGCAGGCGCTGACCCTGGAAGACGTCCTGAACGGTCTCGGCAAGTCGGTGTTCTTCGCCCTGTTCATCGCGATCATCGGCTGCTACAACGGCCTGACCGCGAGCGGCGGCGCCGAAGGAGTGGGGCGCGCGACCACGAGAACCGTCGTCTGGGCGTCCATCATGGTGCTCGTATCTGACTTCTTTCTGACGAAGCTGTTCCATGTCCTTGCCTGACCAGCCGGCGCGCCCCAGCCGCGACGAAGTGCTCTATGCAGTCCGCGGGCTCTGTCGCCGGTTCGGCGACCGCACCGTCCTCGACGAGCTGAGTTTCGACGTCATGCGCGGCGAGTGTCTGGTCGTCCTCGGCCGCTCCGGTTCCGGCAAGAGCCTCACCCTGAGGCAACTCAACGGACTCGACGAGGCCGAAGCGGGCAGGGTGCTGTTCGAGGGAACCGATCTCGTCCAGTTGACCGAGCGCCAGTTGTACCCGCTGCGGCGGCGGATCGCGATGCTGTTCCAGTCGGCGGCCCTCTTCGATTCGATCGACGTGCTGGAGAACGTCGCCTTCCCGCTCCGCGAGCACGGCAGGCTCAGCGACCAGGAGATCCGTGAGCGCGTCGCGGGCTCCCTGGCATGGGTGGGCCTGTCCGGGATCGAGGACCGCATGCCGGCGGCTCTCTCGGGCGGTATGAAGAAACGGGTCGCTCTCGCGCGCTCCCTGGTTCAGGAGCCCGAAGTCGTTCTCTTCGACGAACCCACGGCGGGCCTCGATCCCGTCACCTCGGCGACGATCGCCGAGCTGATCCGAAGCACGCAGGCCGAGTTCGGAACCACCTCGGTAGTCGTCACCCACGACCTGCGGCTCGCACGCGACGTGGGCGACCGCGTCGCTCTCCTGGATGGAGGCCGGTTCTGCTTCATCGGCGATTGGGACCAGGCGGAGCGAAGCACGGACCCGGCGCTCAGAGCGTTCCTGGAAGGTCGACAACCGCCCCCGGAGGAGGACATCGATGCAGCGTGACTCGAACACAGCCAAGGTGGGCCTGACCGTGCTGGCGGCGCTCGTCGTCCTGGCCGCCTTCATCCTCGCGATCGGCGACCAGAGTTTCCTGTTCCGGGCCAGCAATTCGTACCGCATCATGTTCCCGAGCGCCGCCGGCCTGCTGGAGGACAACCCGGTTCAGTTGAACGGCGTCACGGTCGGCAAGGTGGACGACATCCTGCTGAGCGAGCGGCCGGACAGCGAGATGCTGGAAGTGCGGATCAGCGTCGAACGCCGGTACGCCAACCGGCTCCGGCGCGACTCCCTGGCCCGGATCAAGACGCTGGGGTTGCTCGGCGACAAGTACGTCGAGATCACCTCGGGCTCACCCGACGCTGTGCTCATCAACCCTGGCGAGGAGATTCCCGCCGCCCTGCCCACCGATGTCGACGACCTGATCGCCAGCGGCGCGGACGTGGTCGACTACGTCGTTTCCACGGCGCAGTCCCTGTCGACCATCCTGGGCCGGATGGAGCGCGGCGAAGGGCTGCTTGGCGAACTCGTCGCCAGCCGCGAGGACAAGCGGATCACCGACACGGTGGTCCACACCCTGGAGTCGATCGATCGCCTGACCACCCAGGTGGAGGCCGGTGAGGGTGTGCTCGGCCGCCTGCTGACCGACGAGGAGATGGGCGACCAGCTCGCCTCGACCCTGGACAACATCGACGAAACCCTGGCCCTGCTGCGGGAGGGCGACGGTCTGGCGCCGGCCCTGCTCCGCGACGGTGAACTCAAGACCCGTTTCGAGTCGACTCTGGCCGAGACGGAGATCGCCGCGGCCGATCTGCGCGCCATCGCCGCGGACCTCCGAGACGCCGACGGGCTTCTGCCGCGGCTGCTGACCGACGAGGAACTGAGCGAATCGCTGACGACCGAGGTGGAGGAACTCCTGGGGAGGCTGAACTCGACACTCGAGCAGGTCGCCGAAGGCGACGGCACGGCGGCCAGGCTGATCAACGATCCCGCGATCTACCAGGCGCTCGACGACCTCGTGGTCGGCATCAACGAATCGAGGCTGCTGCGCTGGCTGGTCCGCAACCGCCAGAAGGCGGGGATCAAGAAGCGCTACCGCGAGGAGCAGGACGCCGCCGGGGACTCCGCCAGCGGCACGTCCGAGGAAAGTCGATGATCGTCTGCGCGCGCTGCAACAAGGAGCGCGAAGCGCTGGGCGATCCGCCGCTCCCCGGGTCCCTCGGCGAGGAGATCGGCCGCCGCGTCTGCGCCGGCTGCTGGGACGAATGGATGGCGATGGAGATCAAGGTGATCAACGAGCTGCGCCTGAACTTCATGGACCCCGACGCGCAGGCGACCCTGTCCCGCCACATGAAGGACTTCCTCTTCCCGGCCGAAGCCGACCCCGCCGGGCGGCTCGACTTCGACTCGATCGGCGAACCGGCCTAGCTGGCTGGCGCGCCCTGGGTCCGCGGGCTCTACAGCAGGTCCGCGACCGCGGTCTCGACTTCGCCGTTGTCGGGGAAGCGGCCGAGCTGCTTCTTCGAGAACACGGGACGGCCGTCAAGGGCGACTTCGAACACGCCGCCGCTGCCGTCCACGAGTTCCGAGTCGAGGTCGAACCGCTCCTTCAACTGAGCCGCCAGACCGGCGGCTCGGGGGCGGTAGTTTCACATCACGCAGTATTCGATGGTGACTCGGCTCATCTGGATTCCCGTTCGGTGGTTGTCTTGAGCCGCCTACGGTAGCATGCCGCGATGCGTGTTCTGGAGCCGGTGGAATCGCTTGCGACCCAGGAGCAGAGACAGCAGGAAGCCGCGATCCGGGTTCCGGACGAGCAGCGGGTGGCACGCCTTGCGGAGCGCGTCCGGGACATGCTCGTCGAAATCGGTCTCGACCTGGACGAGCCGAACCTGCGCACCACCCACGAGCGGGTGGCGCGGATGTACCTGGAGATGTTCCGGGGCCTGGATCAGGGTTCGACGCCGCGGGTCACGACGTTTCCCAACGAGGAGAACTACCGGGCGATGGTCATGGAGAAGGACATCCCGTTCTACTCCATGTGTTCGCATCACCTGGTGCCCTTCTACGGTCACGCGCACATCGCGTACGTGCCCGGCGACAAGATCCTGGGCCTGTCCAAGTTCGCGCGCATTCTCGAGTTCTACGCCAAGCGGCCGCAACTCCAGGAGCGCCTCACCGAGCAGGTGGTCAGCTTCCTCGAAGAGGAGCTCAGGCCGCGCGGCGCGATGGTTGTGATCGAAGCCCGGCATCTCTGCGTGGAGATGCGGGGCGTCGAGAAGTCCGGCGCGATGACCGTGACCTCCGCGCTCCGGGGCATCTTCCACGAACGGCCGATCCGGGAGGAGTTCCTGGATCTCTTGAAGGGGCGTTGACGTTGCGTCGCGCGGCGGCCCTGGTCCTGGCCCTGGTTCTTGGGGCGACCTCGGCGGCGGTGGCCGCCGAAGGTCTCGAGCGGCTTCATCCGGCCGATCTGATCAACCCCTTCCTCGGGCCCACCTACACGCGCTGGTTGGTGGGACCGGTCGGCCAACTCGCCGACGAGGAGGAGCGGACTCTCTTCCTGCTGCTTGAATCGAACGAGGAGGCGGCAGCCTTCGTCGAAGAGTTCTGGAGCCGAAGAGACGGCAAGCTGAAGCGGCAGTTCGAGCTGCGGGCCGCCGAGGCCGACAAGCGCTACTCGGAATCCGGCCTGCTCGGCCGTCGAACGGATCGCGGCATGGTCTACATCCTCTTCGGCGACCCCGACAAGACGGAGTGGGAGGAGCACCGTGACATCGATGACCCGCACATCGAACTCTGGACGTACCCGAAGGGCGCGGCCAAGGGTCTGAACGGCAAGAAGCCGTCGCGCCGATACCGCTTCGCCCGTGACGGCGACGTGATGCGACTGTTCTCCAACGACCCGAACGACCCGAACAATCGCCGTCGCCGGATGATCCGCCGGATCAGGGAACCGCCCCGCCGCCCCTGGCGGTAGCGGCGCCGGACCCAGGGCCGGACGCTACGATCGGGCCGTGCCCGGCACCTTCTCGCTTCGCCTCGACAAGGAGGACTTCAAGTTCTCTGCGGCGCACTTCACCGTCTTCGGAGAGGCGGAGGCGGAGACGCTTCACGGGCACAACTACCGCGTGACGGTGGAACTGAGCGGTTCCGAGCTCGACGACCTGGACTTCCTCGTACCCGCCGCCGCCACGAAGCGGGAGATTCGCGCTGAATGCGCCGCTCTGGATGAGAAGGTCCTGCTGCCGGCAGGTTGCCCGTACCTCGAGGTCGCCGAAGGGGGCGCGACGGTGACGGCGATGCTGGGACCCCGGCGCTACGAGTTCCCGTCCTCCGAGGTCGTCCTGCTACCCGTCGCCAACGT
>JAPOVF010000113.1 GCA_026708285.1 Acidobacteriota bacterium | reverse complement strand
GTGACGGTCGCCTCCTGCGTCGCGGACGCGCGACTCTGCGCCAGGGCTGCCGCCGGCCCGACCGCCACGACCAAGCCCAGGACTGCCGGCAGGATGCGCATCGCGGAGAGCAACTCTAACCGCCCCGCTCCTCTATGATCGGCCCGTGAGCCCCAGCTTGAGGACCCCCTTCGGCCTGGGGCAGACCAAGCCGCGCCACTATCTGGAGATGGCCAAGGTGGCCTGGCGAAACCGGGACGAGGCCCGATACACATGGCGCATCCTTCGGGACGGCGTCTGCGACGGCTGCGCGCTGGGGACCTCGGGGCTCCGCGACTGGACCCTGGACGGCGTGCATCTCTGCATGGTCCGGCTCGACCTGTTGCGGCTGAACACGATGCCGGCTCTCGACCCGGCGCTGCTCGCCGACGCCAGTGCTCTCAGGACACGCGGCTCCACAGCCCTGCGCGGTCTTGGACGGCTGGCACACCCGATGCTGCGGCGCGCCGGCGAGCCGGGCTTCCGTCGCGTCTCCTGGCCCGAGGCGATCGAGATCGCGGTCTCCAGGCTGGCCGAGGTGCGCGAGAGCGACCCCGCCCGCGCGGCGTTCTTCCTGACCTCGCGCGGCATTCCCAACGAGACGTACTACGTGGCGCAGAAGGCGGCCCGCTTCTTCGGCACGCCCCACGTCGACACGGCCGCGCGTCTCTGCCACGCGGCCTCGACGATCGCCCTCAAGAGAGCCTACGGATACGGAGCGGCAACGAACTCGTACCGGGACTGGCTCGATGCCGACCTGATCGTGTTCTTCGGTTCGAACGTACCGAACAACCAGCCAGTAACCGTCAAGTACCTCCACCATGCGGTCCGGCGGGGCACCGAGGTCGCGGTCGTCAACCCGTATCGGGAACCGGGACTCGAGCGCTACTGGGTGCCGTCGGTGCCCTCCAGCGCCGTGTTCGGCACCGACCTGGCGCGGCACTGGTTCGCCGTCGACACGGGCGGGGATCTCGCCTTCCTGAACGGCACGATGAAGGCCCTGCTCGATCTCCCCGCTGGGGTCACAAGGGACTTCGTCGAGCGCTCCACCGAGGACTTCGCCGCTCTCGAAGCTGCCCTGAGGGAAGCCTCCTGGCAGGAGCTGGAGACCGCCAGCGGCACGTCGCGAGCCGAGATGGAGCGTTTCGCCGAGCTGCTCTGCGCCAAACCGAAGACCGTCCTGGTGTGGTCCATGGGCCTGACCCAGCACCGCCACGGCGTCGACACCGTGCTTGCACTCTGCAACCTGGGACTGATCCGCGGCCTTCCGGATCTTGCCGGCGCCGGCCTGGTGCCGATCCGCGGCCACTCCGGCGTTCAGGGCGGGTCCGAGGTCGGCTGCGAACCGGTGTCGGACACCGCTGTTCTCGACCACTGGACCGACGTCTGGGGATTCGAACCACCGCGCGGTCCGGGTCTGGCTGCGACCGGCCAGATCGAGGCCGCAGCCGACGGCGACATCGACGCCTTCTGGATCCTGGGAGGGAACTTCCTCGAAACGACGCCGGACCGGGAACGCGTCGAGCGCGCGCTGCAACGGCCGAGAATCCGGATCCACCAGGACATCGTGCCGAGCAGCGCCATGCTGGTCGAGCCGAGCGACACGGTGCTGTTGCTGCCGGCCACCACCCGCTATGAGATCCCCGGCGGAGTCACCGAGACGACGACCGAACGGCGGATCGTCTACTCGCCTCCGATCGCACACGGCGGCGCCCCGGCAAGACGCCTCGGCGAATGCCGCCCGGAGTGGGAAGTGCTGTGTGAGGTCATCGCCGGAGTTCGGCCCGAGCCGGCCGGTGTGCTCGACTTCGCGGACACGGCCGCGATCCGGGCCGAGATCGCCAGGGCCGAACCCCGCTATGCCGGGATCGAGAGCCTAAAGCGGAAGGGAGATCAGTTCCAGTGGGGTGGCGAGCGCCTGTTCGAGGACGGCAGTTTCGCCACCGCGTCCGGCCGGGCGCGTTTCCACCCCGTTGAACCGCCCGCGGAGCGCGAACTGGGGAGCGGCGAGCTGTTCCTCTCGACCCGCCGCGGCCGCCAGTTCAACTCGATGGTCCACGGCGACCGCGACGCGCTGACCGGGCTGAAACGCTCCGACCTGCTGATGAACGCCGGCGACGGCCGCACGCGAGGCATCGGCGAGGGCGATCGCGTGGTCGTGTCGTCACCGGTCTCCCGGATGGAACTGATCGCACGTTTCGGCCCGATCAAGGCCGGCAACGTCGAGGCCCACTGGCCGGAGTGCATGGAACTCCTTCCGTGGTCGCTGGACCCGGACTCCGGCGAGCCCGAGTACGGAGTGCGCGTACGGATCGAACGGCTGAGGCACGAACATTGACGCCCAGGACGCCAGAAGCTGAATCCCCCGGGCATTACGCAGCCCGCCGGACGCATGTCGAACGGCGCCCGGGCGAAGGTCGCCGCGACGAGGTGGCGATCGAGGAACCGCTCGAGATCCGGGTTGACGGCGAGGCCCTGGTCGTCACGATGCGCAGTCCGGGCGCCGAGGTCGAGCTCGCGCTCGGCTACCTGTACGCGGAGGGTCTGATCGAGAGCGCCGGAGACGTGGACGACGCCGCCGTCCGCTCCCCCTCCGCTCAGGAGCGAGGGACGGTTCCGACGATCGAACAGGTGGACCCGGTCCCGGGATCCATCGTCGATGTGCGGCTCTCCAGCGCGGGACACCGGCGCGCCCGCCGCGCGGCGGTCGTGGCCAGGCGGGAGGTCGCCTTCCGCGTCACCAGCGCCTGCGGCGTCTGCGGCAAGCCTTCGCTCGAGGACCTTTGGGTGCGCCTGCCGTCGATTCGACCGCTCGACCTCGAACCGGACCGGGAACGACGGCTCGTCCAGGCTCTGCCCGCCAGGATGACGAAGCACCAGCGCCTCTTCGGAGATACCGGCGGCGTGCATGCCGCTGCCCTGTTCGAGGTCCGTGCCGGCAACTCCGAGTTCCTGTGGCTGTACGAGGACATCGGCCGCCACAACGCGGTCGACAAGGTGATCGGCCGCGCGCTGCTGTCCGGACGGCTGCCCCTGGAAGCGACGATGCTGGCGGTCAGTGGCCGCCTCGGCTTCGAGATCGTCCAGAAGGCAGCGGTCGCGGGCGTGCCGCTGATCGCGGCGGTCGGCGCGCCGTCGACGCTGGCGCTCGACATCGCCCACCTGGCGGGCATTCGGGTCTACGCCTTCGTGGCGGGGGACCGCAGCAACTTCTATCCGGCGGCACCCGTCGAGGCGCGCCTCGTGACCGAACCGGATTGACGACATGCGCGCGCGGGCATAGGTTGACCTGGAAACAGGTTGACCTCTTGAGGGAGGGCACACAATGGCGAGAACCTGCAAGTGACGACGGCTGCCGCGGTCGTAGAGGAACGGACGGCCTCGGGCCTGACGTTCTTCGATCACGTCAACGCCGCTTTCGACGAAGCGGCAAAACACACCGAGCACGATCCCACGCTCCTGGAGCAGGTGAAGTGGGTCAACTCGGTCTACCGGATGAGCTTCCCGCTCCGTCGCGACGACGGCTCGATCGAAGTGATCCACGCCTGGCGCGCGGAGCACAGCCATCACCGGCTGCCGACCAAGGGCGGCATCCGCTATGCGATGAACGTCAACGAGGACGAGGTCATGGCGCTGGCCGCGCTGATGACCTACAAGTGCGCTCTGGTCGACGTCCCATTCGGCGGCGCCAAGGGCGGCATTCAGATCGATCGCGGCCGCTACTCCGAAGGCGAACTGGAACGGCTCACGCGTCGCTACACGGCCGAACTCCAGCGCAAGTCCTTCATCGGTCCGGGCAAGGACGTGCCCGCGCCGGACTACGGCACCGGCGAACAGGAGATGGCCTGGATCGCCGACACGTACTCCCAGATCGAACACGGCGAAGTGAACGTGGCCGCCTGCGTGACCGGCAAGCCCGTCGAGCACGGCGGCATTCAGGGCCGCACACAGGCGACCGGACTCGGCGTCTTCTTCGGCGTCCGCGAAGCGTGTTCCTACGAGGACGACATGGCGAAGCTCGGCCTGGAACCGGGCATCGCGGGCAAACGAGTCGTCATCCAGGGACTGGGCAACGTCGGCTACCACGCCGCGAAGTACCTCCAGGGCGCCGGCGCGAAGCTGGTCGGTCTGGCCGAGTTCGAGGGTGCGATCGCGGATCCGGGCGGCCTCGCGATCGATGACGTGGTCGAACACCGCAAGACGACCGGGTCGATCCTCGACTTCCCCGGCGCGTCCAACATCGAGCCCAGCCACAAGGCGCTCGAACTCGACTGCGACATCCTCATCCCGGCCGCACTCGAGAACCAGATCAGCAGAGAGAACATCGAGCGCATCTCCTGCCGCATCCTGGCCGAAGCCGCGAACGGACCCACGACTTCCTACGCCAGCAGGGCCGCGGCGAAACGCGGGATCCTCGTCATCCCGGACGTCTACCTGAACGCCGGCGGTGTCACGGTGTCCTACTTCGAATGGCTCAAGAACCTCTCCCACGTCCGCTTCGGGCGGATGCAGAAGCGGTTCGAGGAGAGCGTGCGCAAGGACCTGCTGCATGCGATGAGTTCGGCCACCGGCGCCAGCTTCAGCCGGGACGAGATCAAGATCCTGGCGCGCGGCGCGGACGAGATCGACCTGGTGAACTCCGGTCTGGAAGAAACGATGGCGACCGCGTATCACCACATCCGCAGATTCCGGCAGAAGGTCGGTCCGGGGGTCGACCTGCGCACCGCGGCCATGGCCCTGGCCATCGACAAGGTCGCCGCTTCCTACAAGACGGCCGGGATCTTCCCGTAGCCGGCACCTCTCCCCATAGCCCCCTAGCCGAATCCCGTCTTGATCTCGCTGCTGCTGATCGTTCTCGGCATCGCCGTGCTCTGGGCCGGCGGTGAGATCCTCGTGCGCTCGGTGACCGGCCTGGCCGCGGTTCTGCGCGTCAGTCCGACGGTGATCGGGCTGACGGTCGTCGCCTTCGGCACTTCCGCGCCGGAACTCGGCGTCGCGATCGCCGCGGCGCTGCGGGACTCCGCCGGCCTGGTCTACGGCAACGTGGTCGGTTCGAACATCGCCAACGTGGGCCTGATCCTTGGAGTCTCGGCGCTCGTCGTACCTCTCCACAACCACACCCAGGGCGCCGAGCGCCAGGCCATCCGCCTGGTCCGCCGCGAGCTGCCCTTCATGCTGGGCACGTCACTTCTGGTGTTGGTGTTCGTCGCCTTCGGACATCTCGGGCGCTTCGCCGGCGTCGTCCTCCTCGCGCTGATGGCGTACTTCCTCGTCGTTCTGGTCCGCGCCGGCGACGCCGAAGCGGCGGATCCCCAGGGCGTCAGCACGGTCAAGTCCGTCCTTGGCACTCTGGTCGGACTCGCGCTGCTCGCCGTCGGCGCGGCCGAACTCCTGGTGCCCGCGGCGAAGGACCTGGCGCTGGCCCTCGGGGTCAGCGAACTCGTGGTCGGCCTCACGGTCGTGGCGTTCGGCACGAGTGTGCCTGAACTCGCCGCCTGCCTGGTGGCGGCGTACCGGAATCACCACGGCATCGTGCTGGGAAACATCATCGGCTCGAACGTGTTCAACATCCTGCTGGTCCTGCCGGCCGCGACTCTCATACGTCCCTTCGAAACGACCTTCCTCGGCGAGGGACTCGACGCCTGCGTCATGCTCGTCTTCAGCCTCCTCATGTTCCTCGCCGTCTACCTGCTGCGACACGGGCGCAGCATCGGACGGACCTGGGGAACGCTGCTCGTGGCAGCCTACGGGGGTTACGTAGCCTGGCTCTTCACCAAACTATGACCGTTACCCAACCGACAGCGAGCGGCAGCCTGCCCTTCGCCGACCGTCACATCGGCCCCCGGGCCGCCGAGATCGAGCAGATGCTCGAGGCGCTCGGGCAATCCTCCCTCGCGAGCCTGCTCGACGCGGCCGTACCGGTGGCGATCCGGAGCGATGGACCGACCGGCGGCCTCGAACTGCCACCTCCAGCGTCCGAAGCCGAGGCCCTGGTCGAACTCGACGAGATCGCGAGCAGCAACCAGGTGCTGCGCAGCTTCATCGGCATGGGCTACCACGGCTGCGTCACGCCTCCCGTGATCCAGCGCAACGTGCTCGAGAACCCCGGCTGGTACACGGCCTACACGCCCTACCAGCCGGAGATCTCCCAAGGCCGGCTGGAAGCGTTGCTGAACTTCCAGACCATGGTCGCGAACCTCACCGGGCTGGAGATCGCGAACGCCTCCCTGCTGGACGAACCGACGGCCGCCGCCGAAGCGATGTCGCTTTGCTGGGCGGACAGGCGACGACAGGGGAGGTTCTTCGTTTCGGAAGGCTGCCATCCGCAGACGATCGAGGTGGTCCGCACCCGCGCCGAAGCGCTCGGCATCGAGGTCGAGGTCGGCGATCACGAGAGGCTCGACCCGAACGGCATCTTCGCGGCACTGGTGCAGCAACCGGCGACCGATGGCGGCGTCCACGACTACCGGCTGCTGGCAGAGCGGGTGCGGGAAGCGGGCGGCCTCGTGATCGCAGCCGCCGATCCGCTGGCCCTCTGCCTGCTGGAAGCGCCCGGCGAATGGGGAGCCGACGTCGCGGTGGGCAACACGCAGCGCTTCGGCCTGCCGATGGGTTTCGGTGGGCCGCACGCGGCCTACATCGCCGTCCGCGACCGCCTGAAGCGGCGGCTCCCTGGCCGCCTGGTCGGCGTCACGCACGACGACCGTCACCGCCCGGCGCTCCGCCTGGCGCTCCAGACCCGGGAACAGCACATCCGGCGCGACCGGGCCACGAGCAACATCTGCACCGCTCAGGTGCTGCCAGCGGTGATCGCGAGCTTCTACGCCGTTTACCACGGCCCGGGTGGTCTCCGGTCGATCGCCGAGGCGGTTCACCGGCGCGCGTGCCGCCTGGCCGAACGCCTTCGCACCCTCGGCTTCGAGCTTGAGGCGGACACCTTCTTCGACACGGTGACGGCGAAGGTCGACGGTCTTCCGGAGGAGCAGCAGGTGCTTGCCGCCGCTGTTCGGCGGAAGCTGAACCTGCGCGGTTGGGGTTCCGGCGCGATTTCCGTCGCCTGCGACGAGACGACGACCGACTACGACATCGAATCCGTGCTCGCCGCCTTCGCCGAAGTCCGATCGTCGTCCATTCAGGTCGCGGCCGGCACTCCGGAGCCGCTACCCGAAGCGCTGCGCCGGACAACCCCCTGTCTCGAACACCCCGTGTTCAGCAGCTACCGGTCGGAGACCGAACTCCTCCGCTATCTCCACCGGCTCGAGGCGCGGGACCTGTCGTTGACGACTTCGATGATCCCGCTCGGCTCGTGCACGATGAAGCTGAACGCCACGGCGGAGATGATGCCGATCACCTGGCGCGGGTTCGCCCACATGCATCCCTACGCGCCCGAGGATCAGACTGCCGGCTACCGGCGGCTCTGCGCCGACCTCGAGGAATGGCTGGCCAGGATCACCGGCTTCTCGGCCGTCTCCCTGCAGCCGAACGCCGGCTCGCAGGGCGAGTACGCCGGCCTGCTCGCGATTCGCAGCTACCACGAGAGCCGCGGCGAGGGTGCCCGCACCGTCTGTCTCATACCGACATCAGCCCATGGAACGAACCCGGCGAGCGCGGTGCTGGCGGGTCTGAAGGTCGAGCCGGTCAAGTGCGACGACGAAGGGAACATCGATCTCGACGACCTGCGTGCCCGGGCCGACGCTCACAGCGAGGACCTCGCCGCCCTGATGGTCACCTACCCGTCGACCCACGGTGTCTTCGAGGAAGCGATCCGGGAGATCTGCGCCGTCGTCCACAATCACGGCGGACAGATCTACCTGGACGGCGCGAACATGAACGCCCAGGTCGGCGTCTGCCGGCCAGGCGAGTACGGTGCCGACGTCTGCCACCTCAATCTGCACAAGACGTTCTGCATTCCACACGGAGGCGGAGGCCCAGGAATGGGGCCGATCGCCGTTGCCAGCCACCTTGCGCCGTTCCTGCCGCGTCATCCCCTCGCCTCCATCGGTCGATCGGACAGCACGGGGACCCTGGGCGACGGCACGGTGGGTGCGGTCAGCGCGGCGCCCGTCGGCAGCGGCTCCATCCTGCCGATCTCCTGGGCCTATATCCGCATGATGGGCACCGCAGGCCTCCGCAGCGCCACCGAGGTCGCCATTCTGAACGCGAACTACATCGCGCAACGCCTCGCGCCCCACTACCCCGTCCTCTATCGCGGCGCCGGAGGCCTGGTCGCCCACGAGTGCATCCTCGACCTGCGTGACTTCAAGTCCTCGGGCGTCGAGGTCGACGACGTGGCGAAGCGGCTGATCGACTACGGCTTCCACGCCCCCACGATGTCCTTCCCCGTTGCCGGAACGCTCATGGTGGAACCGACGGAGAGCGAATCGAAAGCGGAGCTCGACCGCTTCTGCGACGCCATGGTCGCCATCCGGGCCGAGATCGCGGCGGTCGAGCGGGGGGATGTGGAGATCGACGACAGCCCGCTACGCGGCGCGCCACACACGGCTGCCGCCATCAGTGCCGACGACTGGGATCGTCCCTACTCCCGCCGCCAGGCCGCCTTTCCGGCGCCATGGACCGACGACCACAAGTACTGGCCCCCCGTCGGTCGCATCGACAACGTGCACGGCGACCGCCACCTCATCTGCACCTGCATCGGCATGGAGCCGTTCGAGGCGGTCGGTGCGCGAGGCGCCTTCGTCCGCTGAAACGCGCTACGTCGTCAGCCCGTACTCGATCGCGTCGGACAGGGCTTCCCAACTCGCCTCGATGATGTTCGTGCCGGCGCCGACCGTGGTCCACCGATCGCCGGCAGCCACGAAGTCCACGAGCACCCGGGTGGTCGCGGCCGTGCCCTGGGCACTGTCCAGAATACGAACCTTGTAGTCGGCGAGCCGCATTTCGCCCAGGGCCGGGTAGTGCGGCTCCAGCGCCTTGCGCAGGGCGTGGGCCAGGGCGTTGACCGGACCGTTTCCCTCGGATGCGGTATGCGCGATCGTGCCGTCCGGCACTTCCACCTTGACCGTCGCCTCGGCGACGAGGCCCCGACCATCGCGGTGCTCGACCACGGTCAGGAAGTCGATCAGCCGGAACGGTGCTTCGTATCCCGGTTCCGCCCGGCGCAACATGAGCTCGACGGAGGCCTCCGCGGCCTCGAAGCTGTAGCCGCGGTTCTCCAGATCCTTGACCTTGTGCAGCACCTCCCGGGCGTACGGCGTACCTTTGCCGACGCCCGTGCTCTCCGCCAGATGAACGATGTTGCCACGCCCGGAGAGTTCGGACACCACGGTGCGCATCTCGTTGCCGATCAACTCAGGCTCCACGTGCTGATAACTGGCCGGCTCCTTGAGCATCGCCGCCACGTGGATGCCGCCCTTGTGGGCGAAGGCACTGCGGCCGACGTAGGGCAGGTGGTCGTCGTGGGCGACGTTCGCCACCTCGGCGACGTATCGTGACAGCGAGGTCAACTCCCGCAGACTCTCGTCGGGGACGCAGGAGTAGCCCATCTTGCACTGCAGGTCCGGAATGATGGTCACGAGGTTCGCGTTCGCCACCCGCTCGCCGTAGCCGTTGATCGTGCCCTGGACCATGACCGCGCCGGCACGCACCGCGGCCAGGGTGTTGGCGACGCCGCATCCGGCATCGTCGTGGGTATGGATACCGATCCGGACATCCGGGCCGAGTTCAGCCCGGGCCGCGTCGACCCCCGCTTCGATCTGCCACGGCAGGGTTCCCCCGTTCGTGTCGCAGAGCACGACGTAGTCGGCGCCCGCCGCGGCCGCCGCCCGAAGCGTGCCGAGGGCGCACTCCGGGTTTCCAGCCAGGCCGTCGAAGAAGTGCTCCGCATCGTAGATCACCTCGCGGCCGAGATCCTTGAGATAGCCGACCGTGTCGCCGATCATCGCCTCGTTCTCTCGCGCGTCGGTCTCGAGCACCTTCTCGACGTGCAGGTCCCAGCTCTTGCCGACCAGAGTGACGGTGGGTGTGTCGGCAGCGACCAGTGCCTGAACGTTGCCGTCGTGGGCGCAGGCGCTGTGCTTGCGCCGCGTGGCGCCGAACGCACAGATCTTCGCCTGCTCGAGGTCGACCTCGTGAATGGCCTCGAAGAAGTCGGCGTCCTTGGGATTCGAGCCGGGCCACCCGCACTCGATGTAGGGAATGCCGAAGGCGTCTAGACGCCGGGCGATCGCCACCTTGTCGGCCAGGGACAGCGAGATGTTCTCGCGCTGGGTGCCGTCGCGCAACGTCGTGTCGTAGAGCTCGATCCGGGGGGTGGTCACAGCGGCGTCCTCACATCGGTTCCTCGAGACCGGGTCCCTGCAGCAGTTCGATCAGTTCCTCACGCGAGAAGATCTTGTTCAGACGCGGATCGTCCTCCTGCACCACGCTTTCCATCAGCCGGCGCTTGCGGTCGATGATCGCCGCGATCCGTTCTTCCAGCGTCTCCTCGGTGATCAGCTTGAACACATGGACCACACGCTTCTGCCCGATGCGATAGAGGCGGTCCGTCGCCTGGTCTTCCCGGGCGGCGTTCCACCAGCGGTCGTAGTGGATCACGACCGAGCCGCCCACCAGGTCGATCCCCGTGCCGCCGGCCTTCAGGCTGCCCAGAAACACGCGGCAGTCGTCGTCGTTGTTGAACCGATCGACGACCTTGCCGCGTTCGCGGGTCGAACCCGTCAGGGTGACGTAGTCGATACCGAGCTTGGTCAGGTGGCGCTCCAGGATCGCGATCATCCCCAGGTACTGGCTAAAGACGACCACCTTCTGCCCGCTGTCGAAGCTCTCCTCCAGGAGTTCCTTGCACAGATCCCATTTGCCCGACTCGTAGTTCTCGTAGCGGTCGAGGTCGTTTACCGCCAGCGCGGGATGATCGCAGATCTGCTTCAGCATGTTCAGCAGAGCGAAGATGTGGATGTAGGGAAGCGATCCCCGTTCGCTCCGCAGCGTCTTCATCAGCGCCGCGCCCTTCGTTTCGATCGTCTGCCGGTACATGCCGAACTGCTCCTCGCTCAACCGGCAGGTGCGGACGTCCTCGATCTTCTCCGGCAGTTCGTCCAGAACCGCGGTCTTGACGCGGCGCAGAACAAAGGGGGCGGTCAGACGCCGCAGGTTGACCGCGTACCACGAGTCGGCATCGAGTTCGTTAGGCCCCATGAAGTCGACGTAGCTGTCGTCCCCGCCGAGATAGCCGGGAAGCACGAGATCGAACAGTCCCTTCAGCTCGGTCAGCGAGTTCTCGATCGGCGTACCGGTCAGTCCGAGCTTCATCCGCGCCGACAGCGCCACCGCGGCGCGGTAGCCCTGGGTGCTGCGGTTCTTGATCTGCTGCACTTCGTCGAACACGACCAGGCCCCACAGCCGCTCGCCGAACCGCTCGACATCGTTGCGCATCACGCCGTACGAGGTGAGCACCACGTCCCCCTGCGCCAGCGACTCCTCCAGATCCCGATGAGGTCCGTGGTAGTAGACCGGCCGCAGGACCGGAGCGTACTCGCGCAGCTTGTTGCGCCAGTGGCTGATCACGGTGCGCGGGCAGACGACCAGAATCGGCAGGTCGATCGCCAACTGCTCCCGCAGAATGACCATCAGCGCCATCGCCTGGTGGGTCTTTCCCAAGCCCATGTCGTCGCACAGCAGGCCGGCCAGGCCGTTCTCGTACAGGAACTTGAGCCACTCGACGCCGAGCTTCTGGTAGGGCCGGAGGATGCTCTGGAGTCCCTCAGGCTCCACCAGCGGATCGGCGGGCCTCAAGGCCAGGAAGCGGCGGAGGAAGTCCGTGCGGTCTCCTTCGCCCTCGACCCGGATCGGCGCCGCGCTCGAGGCCTGAAGGCGCAGCAGTTCAGCCGAGGAAAGACGCACGCGGCCCGCGTCGCCGTTGCCCCCGACGCCGGCGTGACCGCCACCCGCCTCGCGGCGAACGGGAAGCGAGCCGAGATTGCGCAACGCCGGTGCATTCAGATCGATCCAGCCGGAAGCGGTCTCGAGATACGGCTGGCCGGTTCGCTTCGCTTCGAGCAACTCGTCCAGACCAACGTCGCCGCTGCCGAATCCGTAGCGAATGGACAGCAGGTCGTCCTCCTCGTCCTCGCCCTCCGGCGCGATCTCTATGTAGTCGAACTCGGTGAGAATGCCGAGGCTCGCCAGAGGGTTCTCGGCCAGGGCCGGCGACGGCTCCGAGGCCGGCTCATCGGAGCGAAACGTGCCGATACCGGCCAGCTCGAGTCCGAGGATCTTCGGCTCGCGCCAGCTCCCGTCACCCCGTTCCGACCGCCGAACGAGGACGCCCAACTCCTCGAGGAACACCAGGTCGCCGTACCGGAAACGGCTGCGCCCGGGGTCGTCGAGAGTCTCCTCACCCTCCGCAGCCAGCCGCAGGACGTCGAGCTTGTGCCGCTCTTCGATCCTCGTGTCCGGCCCAACGTAGAAGAGGTCCGCCGCCGGCAGTGGCACGACCGACGCCTGCCCGGTTTCCGCCAGCAGCTCGAGCGCGTCGGCCACCCGCCTCCGCGGCACCGCGATCTGAAAGCGGACCGCTTCGTCGGAACCGACCCGGACCTTCAGAAACAGGCTGCCGCTGCGCAGGTCGACCGCGGGCTCGAGCCGGATCCGGGCCTTGACGAGCTCCGTCAGTCCAGGCCCGCCGCCCGGGATGTCGCCGTACTCTCGCAACGCGTGGTACGCGACGCGGCACCAGAGACTGCGCTCGAAGAACTGCCGATTCGTCTGCATCCCGGCCTTGTTCAGGTGCTGCTCCTCGGGCGTCCGCATGAACGTGGAAAGCCGCTCCAGGAGACCGGAACGGTCGGCCGTCGAAACGTCGGCCGACAGCTTCCCGATACGTTCCAGGAAGCGAACCGCCGACGGAGACTGCTCCAGGTAGCGGAGCGCCTCGACCCCACCCGGCGTGAACAACCGAATCGCCCCACCCGGCTGCTCCTGCAGGACGCCGCACTCCGAAGCGGCAGGAAGGTCGTCCTGGAAGAGTGTCTGAGCGAGGCGAAACCAACCGCTGCGCGTGAACAGGTCGAACCAACTGCCGCCGAGCGCGCCGTGGAACTCGCGGATCTGGCCTTCGAGCTGCTTCAGATGACGGCAGCCGCTGCGCCGGCCGGCGGAGCAACTGCAGAACGTGAGCGGCCTCTTCGACCCGGCCACGTTGGCGAGATGCACCGCCGAGCCCGGCTCCGGATCGTGCGCCTCGGGCAGCAGTCCGATACCGGTGCGGTGGAATTCGAGGCGAGGGAAGAGCTTCACGACAGGGTCGCCAGTTGGCTTTGGGGCTGAGAGTC